>JAANXG010000015.1 GCA_018263405.1 Gammaproteobacteria bacterium | reverse complement strand
AGCGCCTCCAAAGCGCCACTGCGGCGTTGCGCTTCTTGAAAAGGGCTCGCCATTCCCTGCGAAGCGCGCCTTGCATTGGCACTTTGGAGACGCTCTGAACGTGTGTGTATTTATGCCCAAGGGTACTAAGTCGAGGCCGCCGTAGCCCACCCAATTGCGCCTCAACTCGGGGAGCACATCGCCGTCGCCCAGGTACGCCGCGCCCGCTCGGAACGTCGAGTACCACCCGGGCCGCCACTGCCTGACCAACTCGATGCCGGCAGCCGCATCCATGGCCCCGCTACCGGTCAGCTTACCGGCGTCGCCGGTGGGCAGCTTGACCTGCATATGCAGTACGGCAACGTCTCGACCGGTTCGCGGAAGCTGTCTTTGCGCGGACACGGTAATGTCGCCGAGCCCGCCGGTGGCCGAGTCGATGTCGATGCGTGTCGCGCCGTCTCGCTCGACGCGGAATTCGATCCGGTCCGACGCCACGTCCTTGCGGCCGCTTTGGGCGAATCCCCAGAAGTCGTGCCAGTTGACGATGAAGCCGTCGAGAAAGCCGCCACCGTGGTGAACCAGCGGGACTTCCACGCCGACATTCCAGCGCTTGTCGATGCCGTAGCGTCCCTGCAGCGCGAGGCGAGCCGTCTCGCCGTCCATAAAAATGAATTCGTTTCGCTCTTCGCTTCCGTTGAAATGATTGGTCAGATCCAGCGTCACGTCCCACTGGACCTGTGCCTTTCCGAGCATGTCCGTACCCCGTGCCTGGGGAATGCCGAATATCCCCACGAACGGACTTCGATTACCTACCGCCAATGGCCGCGGGACGCCGTCGTAATCCACCTGGCCGGCCTGTATCGATGATCCCAGACCCAGCCACAAGAGACACAAGGAACAGAGTGTACAGTGGATCAATGCTTCCATTTTGAAATGACTATTACTCCTCGCCGCGCCTTGTCAGCACGAAAAATTGCTCGGAATGCCGGTCGCTCAGGTAAATGTTAACGGGCTCCAGGAAGGACGACAAGGACATTAGCCAAGTTCGTTGTAAGTTCTCAATAACCCCCACATGATCGCCGACATTGCACGGACTTTTTGAGAAATTACAGTTCGTTTCCTCGCTCAAACCTGGTTCTCGGGCGCTTCCCGATTTGTTGGGTGATGGGATATGTGGTCCAATGCGGGTTCGCGTGTCACCTTCAAAGGTTGCGATGTCATGATTGGCAAGTTCCTGGGGCGGATGTTCGGTGTACCGGGTGATTCTTCCGGAGGTGAAGTTGTGGCCGGTGAGACCTACAAAGGCTTCGAAATACATGCGGCGCCCGTCAAGGAAGCGAACGGCTGGCGAATCTCCGGTGTTGTCTCGAAAAACGTGGATGGCGCCGACAAGATCCACGAGTTCATACGTGCCGATACCTGCCCCGACGCGGAGAGCGCCGCAGCCATGACGCTGCGGAAAGCCAAGCGGCTTATCGACGAGCGCGGGGAAAGGATTTTCGATTGAGGATCGTTCAAAGATGGCCCGAAGACGGGATGTGAAAATGGGAAGTTATTTTTGCGCGAGCCCTAAGGCCGGAGAACTGCGTCGGCTGTTCGCGATGCACGGTTAGTTGAAAGGCCTTACAGCCCGGTATTAGACTCTTGCCGCGGCTTTCGGCGCGTGACCGACAGCCCCGTATGATCCGACAGGGGGTCGTCGCCAATTCCATCCCGGTGATCGATTTGCAGGTCATGCGGAGTTGAAACGAAGGGCGTTGGGTCCAGCTCTACATTACCACTCGCGATTTCTGCTTAATGAACAACGATGCCGATGCGACATTACGGCACGCCGACCTGGATACAACCCGCGGCAGCCGGTTGAAAGGCCCCGTCGGGCAGCCGGTCGTATCGATTTCGAATCTTTCCAAGACCTACGATTCAGGGTTCCGGGCTCTGAAGGACGTGGACCTGGAGATCCGCCGGGGCGAGATTTTCGCTCTACTGGGACCCAATGGCGCCGGCAAGACGACCCTGATCGGTATTGTCTGTGGAATTATCAACGCAACACGGGGAACGGTGGTGGTGGACGGTTATGACAATGTCACGCAATACCGCGAGACGCGCTCGCGGATTGGGTTGGCCCCGCAGGAACTGACCACCGACTCCTTCGAATCCGTCTGGGGGACCGCCAGCTTCAGCCGCGGACTATTCGGGCTGCCCAAAAAACCGGCTCATATCGAAAAGGTGTTGAAGGACCTTAGCCTCTGGGATAAACGAAACAACCGCATCATGACGCTGTCGGGCGGCATGAAGCGGCGGGTTTTAATCGCCAAGGCCCTTGCCCACGAACCGCGGATACTGTTTCTCGATGAACCCACAGCGGGCGTGGACGTGGAATTAAGACACGAGATGTGGAATCTCGTACGCGCGCTGCGCGCCACCGGGGTAACCATAATACTCACCACTCACTATATCGGCGAGGCCGAGGAGATGGCCGATCGCGTGGGGGTGATCAACGATGGCGAACTCATTCTGGTGGAAGACAAGACCGCGCTGATGCGCAAGCTTGGCAGCAAGCAGTTGACGCTTCAGCTTCAAAGCAGACTCGATGGCATTCCGGACTCGCTGGCGGCCTACGATCTCGAACTCGCTGCCGATGGGCATGAACTGATATATACCTACGATACCACCGCCGAAGCCACGGGCATCACACGGTTGCTCAGGGATCTGAAACAAACGGGAATTCGTTTCAAGGATCTGCGCACCAAGGAAAGTTCGCTTGAAGAAATCTTCGTCAACCTCGTGAGGGAGCGGCGATGAACGTCTACGGAGTCCGCGCCATATACACCTTCGAGATGTCCCGCGCACGGCGCACTCTGTTACAAAGCATTGTCTCGCCGGTGATCGCGACGTCGCTTTATTTCGTGGTTTTCGGCGCCGCCATCGGTTCCCGGATTGCCGAAGTGGAAGGCGTCAGCTACGGTTCGTTCATCGTACCGGGTTTGATCATGTTAATGCTTCTTACCCAGAGCGTATCGAACGCCTCTATCGGTATCTATTTTCCCAAGTTTATCGGCACAGTCTACGAACTGCTCTCGGCGCCGGTGTCGTATTTCGAAATTGTCCTAGGCTATGTCGGCGCGGCGGCAACCAAGTCTCTGGTCCTCGGTGTGATCGTGTTGGCCACGGCCGGCTTGTTCGTTCCGCTGCATATCGCGCACCCGTTATGGATGGTGGTATTCCTGGTTCTAACGGCGATTACGTTTAGCCTGCTCGGGTTCATTATCGGAATCTGGGCGGATGGCTTCGAAAAGTTGAACATCGTGCCACTATTGATCATTACGCCGCTGACTTTCCTCGGCGGTACATTTTATTCCATCGATATGTTGCCGCCGTTCTGGCAAAAAGTGACGTTGTTCAATCCGGTACTCTACCTGGTCAGCGGTTTTCGGTGGAGTTTTTACGGCATTGCCGACGTGGGCGTAGGCGCCAGCCTGGCGATGATTATCGTATTCCTTACCCTATGTCTGGGCGTTGTGGCCTGGATCTTCAAAACCGGCTACCGGCTGAAGGCATAGCCCGGTTTCGTCCGCGCCGTGGTTTGTTTTTGGGCGATCACCGCACGCGGCGCGTTAAGATCGCCCCATGCATAACCGAGATCACACCGTAACGACAGAGCGGGCGATCGTCCACGTCGACATGGACGCGTTTTATGCCTCCGTGGAGCAGCGCGATGAACCGGCCTACCACGGCCGGCCGGTCATCGTAGGTGGCCTGGGGCGCCGCGGGGTCGTCGCCGCGTCGAGTTATGAAGCGCGGCGGTTCGGGGTACGGTCGGCCATGCCCATGGGCAGGGCGCGGCGCTTGTGCCCGGAAGCGGTGTATCTCAAACCGAGAATGGAACACTATCGCGAAGTTTCGGCCGGGTTATTCGCCGTGTTCCGGGAAATCACCCCGTTGGTGGAAGGCATATCCGTGGACGAGGCGTGGCTGGATGTGACCGACAGCCGCGCTTTATTTGGCGACGTCGAAACTATCGGGGCGTGGCTCAAACAAACGATCCGCGAAAGAACGCGTTTGACCGCTTCCATCGGAATGGCGTCGAACAAGTTTCTCGCCAAACTGGCGTCTGACTACGACAAGCCCGACGGGTTTTGTCGAATCGCCACTAACCGGGTACGGGCCTTCCTGGCGCCACTGCCGGTGGAGCGGCTTTGGGGCATCGGTCCACGGGCGGCGCAGCGCGTGCGGGCCAAAGGCATTACGACGATTGGCGAGTTGGGTGGCGCCGACGAAGCGACTCTCGACCGTCTACTGGGCAACTCCGCGCCGCACTTCCGTGCCCTGGCGCACGGCATTGACGAACGCGCGGTCATTTCAGGCCGGCCCGAGAAATCCGTCAGCCACGAGCAAACCTTCGACGAGGATCTTTACAGTCTGACGGTTATGCGGCGTAAGCTTTTGTCTCTGGCCGAAGGCGTGGGAATCCGTTTGCGCCGTAAGTACCTGCGCGGCGCGACCGTTACGGTCAAAATTCGCACCGGCACGTGGCGGACCTACACCCGCAGCCGCACGCTGGCGCAGCCTGCCGCGTCGACCCGGGATATCCACCGTAATGCTCTGGTATTATTGGAGCAGTGGCGGGGAGAACATCCCCGGGAAGGTGTGCGCCTGCTGGGAGTCGGGATCAGCGGCCTGGCACATATTGTCCAGAGTACTTTGTTCGAACCCGAAAACGGCGGGGTGGATATTACTCTCGACGACATCCGGGCGCGTTTTGGGGGAGACGCCATCGTTCGGGGCAGCCTGGTCAAACGGGACAAGAAACCACGTTGATGGAGTGATTACGTAGCGGATGCCGCCGCGGTTGGTTTTCGAATCGTTCGATCGAGGCGGCGACGATCGGGTGCATGCAGCCCGCAATTTTCGCATGGTGAAACCGCAATTTCACAATATCGGATATATTGCGGTATCTGTGGTAGTAAGATGTTTTTGCACGCACGACGTGAATATAGTGCGTCTCATTGATGACGATCAGTATGGCAGTCCATAACGGAGTGTTTTTCGTGCCGGGTGGTCATGCTCAACCAACGAGCATCGCGGGTAGCTGTGTACAAATAGTAAATGGCCAAAGGGATTTCCGCGATGCGTTACGCCGTATTCAATCCGTACTCCGTATTGTTGTGTATCGAAAACCGATTGATGCGGTCTCCATAAAACCATGATGCGTTAGGAGGAATGCTGTGAAGAAGACGCAAACGAAAACCAAAGACCAGAGTGGAGCGGCGGCGCCTGAACGCCGCGATTTCCTCAAGAAGTCGGCCGTGGCGGGTGCCGTAATCGCCGGTGCACCGCATATCCGCAATGCCGCGGCCGCCGACACCACCACCTGGAAGATCCAGACATCGTGGCCGGGCGGCATCGGTCTGGATATATTCAAAGACTGGTGCAACTCCATCGTCGAGAAAACCGGGGGAGAACTGGCGTTTGAACCGTTCGGCGCCAAGGACGTTGTCGGTGACTTTCAGCTATTCGACGCCGTGAAAAACGGTGTGCTGGACGCCATGAATCCGTTTACTTTGTACTGGGCCGGCAGAATGCCCGCGGCGGTGTTTCTGAGTTCCTATCCGCTCGGGCTGCGCAATCCTCACGAATGGGATGTGTTTTACTACGCGCTGGGCGGTCTGGAAATCGCGAGGGAGTTGTTCGCCAATTTCGACATGCACTACGTCGGGCCGATCCATCACGGACCCAACATCATCCATTCCAAGGTGCCGATACGCTCCATCGACGACTTCGACGGCCGCAAGATGCGACTGCCGGGCGGCATGGTGGCGGAAGTGTTTCAGGATGCGGGTGCCCAGACGACGCTTCTGCCGGGTAGCGAGATCTTCCCGGCGCTGGAAAAAGGCACGATCGACGTGGCCGACTACGTCGGGCCGGCGATCAACCATGCGTTGGGCTTCCATCAGGTGACGGATTATATCGTCATGGGGCCGCCGGGATTCATGTCCATTTATCAACCCGTGGACTTGATGGACCTGACGGTCGGCATGAAGCAATGGAACGCGCTGTCCGACGCGATGAGGCAGTTCGTCGAAATGGAAGTGCACGTCTATTCGGACATGCACCACGCCAAGATCCAGAAAGCCGACCAGGAAGCCTGGGCGAAGTTCGAGGAAGCGGGCACGATCGTGACCCGCCTCAGCCAGGAAGACGTCGAGCGTTTCACTGAGCTTGCTGTGCCACGTTGGTATCAATGGGCCAATAAGGACAAGAACGCCGCTCGCGTATTCAAAACTCAGCTCGACTACATGATGTCCGGTAGCCTTGGATATGTGACCCCGGATATGATCGAAGGACACGAGCTCAAATTCTGATCCAAAAATACAGGAAATACGTTTATCAATTTCCTGTCGGATTCGGGCAGTAAAATCGGCCGGGTGGAGATGTCGGGAACGGCATCCGCCCGGCCGACTTAATGATAAGCACGATGAATTAGCAGTACTCCATGCCGGAACTGACTTTCGTATTGCCCCATTGGATGTACTGGAGCGGCCTGGTCCTGTTTCCGTTGCTCGCGATTTGGCTGGTTCGTCGCGAAAAGCCGCATGAACCGCGCACGCGCCTGCCGATCGCCTACTTTTTATGGTTGACATCCGGCTTTGTCGGACTGCACCGGTTTTACGTCAGGAGCTATTGGGGCCTGATTTTCATCCCACTGTTTTTGTTTGTGTTGTACGGCAATGTTCAGACCCGCGACGCCGTTAACGTCGCTTCCGCCGCGCGCAACGAAGTGGTCAAGGCGGAGTTCAAACTCGAACTGGCGCAGGAAGCGCTGGAGGAGGGTAAAAGCGGTGCCGACAAGAAGGTGCTGGAAGCCAGGAAGGCTCTGGCAGCCGCGCTCGAGGAGCGGGACGTCACCAAGCAATCCATTGAGGAGTGGAATTCCACTACCGGCTGGACCGCCGCGCTGATTCTCCTGCTCCTGCTGATCGACGCCACTCTCTTGCCGCGGCTGGTGGGCGCGGCGCGGCAACGGGACGGCCTTGCCGATCCGGCTCCCGCGGCGGCGCCGGAGCACGAACGTCAAGAGGCCCACAAAGGTCCCGCCGCGACAATGCATTCCCGTCTTACCGATGCGATCGATACCGTGAATGGTTTCGTCGGTGAATTCGTTGCCTACTGGGCGGTTATCGCGGTGTTCGTTTATTACTACGAAGTCATTGCGCGTTACGTATTCAACTCACCCACCAACTGGGCGCACGAAGGCATGTTCCTGATGTTTGGAATGCAGTATCTACTTTCAGGCGGCTATGCCCTGAAAGTCGATGCCCATGTCCGGGTCGACGTTGTCTATGCATTTCTGCCGGATCGCGCGAAAGCCATTACCGACATTATTACTTCGATATTTTTCTTTATCTTCGCCGTGGCCCTGGTGTGGACAGGCTGGGTATTTTTTTCGGATTCGCTGGCGGTCTGGGAGGTTTCTTTTACCGAGTGGCAGATCCAATACTGGCCGGTGAAGTTCGCCATTCCACTGGGCGCCGCCTTGCTGCTGATGCAGGGCCTGTCTCGCCTCAGCAAGGACATCCTTGCCTTGTCAAGATTTTCCGGGAACGGCCGGCGGTCCGGAGCCTGATCGATGGGTATTGAAATCAGCATCGGCTGGCTTACTGTGTTCATGTTCGGTTCGCTGGCCATTCTGTTGATGGCCGGTTTGCCGTTGGCGTTCGTGACCGGCGGCCTGGCTTGTGTTTTTCTATTTACGTTCGGCGACGCCTCGATGCTGAATATTTTGCCGTCACGGATATTTCCACTGATGACGGACTACCAGTTATCCGCCATCCCGTTGTTCATATTTATGGCGACAATGCTCGCCAAGGCGGGAGTCATCGAGGAGTTGTTCGAGGCGCTTTACAAAATGCTCGGCGGGCTGAAAGGCGGCCTCGCGAGCGCGACTATTATCGCGTCCACGATCATGGCGGCCATGGCCGGGGTGATCGGCGCCACGGAAGTTACCATGGGCATTCTGGCGCTGCCAGCGATGCTGCAGCGGCACTACCATCCGACTATCGCTTGTGGTTCGATTCTCGCGGGCGGCACCCTGGGCATTCTTATCCCGCCGTCGATTCTCGCCATTCTGTTCGCGGTGGTGGCCCAGCAGTCGGTGGGGGAACTGTTTATCGGTGCCGTGTTTCCGGGCCTGATCCTGTCGAGCCTGTACATCTTTTACGTTACGGCACGGTGCTATATCAATCCCGCTGTCGGACCTGCTTTACCGCTCGAGGAACGGATCGACTGGCGTCAAAAGTTCGGCCTCCTGCAACGTTTGATCGCGCCTATCCTGTTGGTGATCCTGGTGCTGGGCGTCATATTTCTCGGCATCGCGACGCCGGTCGAAGCGGCGGGTATCGGTACCTTCGGAGCCATTGTCGTGGCGGCGCTTTTTCGGAAACTGAATTGGCGGATCGTCAAGGAGGCCGCCATGACCACCGTCGGCGCAACGGCCATGGTGCTGTGGATCATTTTCGGAGCCACGATGTTTGTCGGCTTCTACGTCCTCAACGGCGGCCAGGAGTTCGTATCCGATGCATTGGTGGCGACCGGATTCGGACCCTACGGCATTGTCATCGTGATGATGTTCATTTTGGTCATACTCGGCATGTTTCTGGATTGGGTGGGCATCCTGTTGCTGGCCGTGCCGATATTCATGCCGCTCGTCAAAACGCTGACGTTCGACGGTGTGTTGGGTATGCCCGGGGTGGCGCCGGAGGATATCGCCCTTTGGTTCGGCGTGGTGTACATGGTGAATATGCAGATGTCGTTCCTGAGCCCGCCCTTCGGCTACGCGCTGTTTTATCTAAAGAGCGTTGCGCCACCGGAGGTGACCATGGCACAGATATTCCGGGCGTCGTTCCCCTTTCTGTTGCTCCAGGCTTTCGGCCTGGCGGTCTGCATCATTTTCCCGGATGTCGTGCTGTGGCTGCCCAAGCAGGTCTACGGATAAGCGTGGGCGGCCGATCGAGGGCGTTGCCCGACGCGTCTCGGTAAGCTTGGCTCATGTTTTGTTCGGGTGGACAATGGCATAAATGTCCGGACGCCGCTCCCGGATTTCTTCCTTCGTCAAACCTTCCAACGAATGGGGAAACTTAATCCAACTCTCGGTTTCATGAAGATAAAAATCGGGGACGCGTTCGGTTTCATTTCTGCCGGGCTTGTAGTAAGGCACGGCGACGCGGATATCCTCGGGTGTATTCAATCGCGCTTTGCCGCGCAGGTCTTCGATTACGGCTTTGATTGTATGACCGGTATCGAACACGTCATCCACGATCAATAACCGGTCATCGTGGCGGATCCGCTTGACCGGGTAGTTCATCCCGTGAATGCGAACGGAAATTCCCCGGCCATCGATTCCCGAGCTGTAGGAGGAGGTTCGGATTGCGATGTGGTCCGTTTCAATGCCGAAGTAACCGAGGATTTCCTGCACAGCGATGCCTACCGGCGTGCCGCCGCGCCAGATGGCGATCATCACGCTGGGTTTGAAGCCGCTTTGGATCACCTGCGCCCCGAGCCTGAAAGAATCCTCCAGTAAACCCTGGGCACTGAGGTAAATTTTGTCCGGCATACAGGCCTTGCGGCTCACCACTTTCCGGGCCGCTGAACGTTACAATATCAATGACGGAGTACACTAGACTTCACAAACATGCAAGACCCGAGTTTGTCCGAAAAACTATTCGTCCAGGAACAGGATCTGTTGCTGGACGGGTATCGGCTTGGCATGCAGATCGTGGAAAGTGGCTTCCGGCCGGACTTTATGGTCGGCATCTGGCGCGGAGGGAGTTCCGTCGGTATCGTTGTACAGGAGTGTCTGCAGTACTTCGGTATCGACACCGATCACATATCGATACGTACCTCTTACCGCGGTGCCGCCACCTATCAGCAGGTTATTGACAACGCCGAATCCATACGTGTCCACGGCTTGCAGTATTTGTTCGAAACCATGAACGCCGACGACAGCTTCTTGATTGTCGATGACGTTTACAGCAGCGGGCTCAACGTCAAAGCGGTGATCGATCGACTCGCTCACAAGATGCGGAAAAATATGCCGCGGGAATTACGTATTGCCGTCCCCTGGTACAAACCTATAAGAAACAGAACCGGACGCGTACCCGATTACTACCTGCACGAAACGGATCGGTGGCTGGTGCTGCCCTACGAGCTGAACGGTTTGGAAATCGATGAGATTTATCGATACAAGGAAGGGCTTGGATCGATACTCGAGGAACTGTAAAGATTATTTATAAGGATGATGCTCGATTGGCCTATGCCATGTCGGGCACCCTCTTCGATTCGGTGCGCCCGAGCCCGAGGTTGTCTTTATCCAGGATGCGGTCGGCGCGATACGAAGAGCGGACCATCGGCCCCGAGGCTACCTCGACGAACTCCTTATCCAGACCCCACTGACGGTAGGTTTCGAACTCCTTCGGCGTCACCCAACGGTCGATGGGCAGGTGGTTGCGCGTCGGGCGCAGGTATTGCCCGAGCGTCAGGATGTCGCAGTCGATGGCGCGCAGATCCTGCATGGTCTCGGCGATCTCGGCGTTCGTCTCGCCCAGGCCCAGAATCAGGCTGGTCTTGGTCAGCACATCGGGTCGATAGCGTTTAGCGTGCGCCAGGACGTCCAGCGTTTGTTGGTAGCCGGCGCGCGGGTCGCGCAGGGGATGCGTCAGTCGGCGCACCGTTTCGATATTTTGGGCGAAGACCTCCGGCCCGGCGTCGATCACGCGTGCGACCGCGGCCATGTTGCCGCGGAAGTCCGGCGTCAGCGCCTCGACCGTGGTCCCGGGGGTTCTCT
>JAANXG010000149.1 GCA_018263405.1 Gammaproteobacteria bacterium | reverse complement strand
GAGATCGGCCCACTTTCCCGATTTATTTCGTTAAATAGCTGGCTATTCGCCTCAATAAATCGAAAAATTGGTCTCGATTTCCCACCTACCTCGCTACGATCCCCTAAGTCCGACAGGCTCCTAGAATAGAGGTGCCCTAATAAAAATACTCATGCATTCAACCAAAGCGGGGTCGTTACAGTGATCGGCCGACTCGACCATGTCGCCGTTGTCGTGCCGGATCTGGACGCCGCGAGCCGGGTGTACCGGGAACGATTGGGCGCCTCGGTATCCGAACCCGTGCCGCTACCGGCGCACGGCGTCACGGCGGCATTCGTCCAACTCCCCAACACCAAGATCGAGTTGCTGCAGCCGCTCGGTGAAGACTCGCCGGTCGCGTCGTTCCTGGAACGGCATTCCGGCGGTGGCATGCACCACCTTTGCTATGAAGTGGAGGATATTGAAGCGGCGGCCCGCCACCTGACCGGCCGGGGCGCACGCATACTCGGCGATGGCAAACCCAAGACCGGCGCCCACGGCAAACCGGTATTGTTCCTGCAACCCAAGGATTTCTGCGGTACCCTGATCGAACTGGAACAGTCGTGAATGGGTCGAAGCCGCCAATGTTCGAAGGATTGTACGCGACCGCGTGAGCGGTTGATGCAGGGGAAGCCGGGAGCGAGATCCCGGCCAGGCATTATGGCGAATGAATTCGTGCCGCGGTGATGGTTTCGACATTGATGGCCGGCACGTAGTCGACGTCTTTCCCGGCGCCGCGCGCGGTTTTTTTTATGATGCTTTCGAGGTTGGGTCGTTTTCCCGCGGGCGTTTCCCCCGATCCGATACCGCCGCCAAGCTCGATTACCTTGTCGACGCCGTCCTTCAGCGCGGTCTGTAGACAGCCCATCCAGTTGACTGGATGGAAAAGCTGGAAGAACAGGCGCGCCTTGACCTGCTGCGCATCCGGTTCGTGGTAGGTGCCGGTGTAGTTGGACAACACCTTGAAAGCCGGCTCGTCGATCCGCGCGGTGTCCAGCACCTCGCGGAAGCGTCGTGCCGCATCGACCATATAATAAGTATGAAAGGCCCCTTCGGTTTTCAGGCGCACCGGGCGCCGCTTGGGATTGGCTTCTTGAAATGCCGTCTCGAGCCGGTCCAGGTCCGCGGAGGCGCCCGCTACGACCGTCTGTAGCGGCAGATTGATGCCGCCGACCGCGCAGTAAAACTTGTCCGACCAGGAGTGCGCTTCGTCCAGCCCCACGGGCAGCGCCGACATTTCTCCTTCACCGAATTCGCCCATCAGTTCGCCGCGCTTTTTGACGAGTCGCAGCGCGTCTTTGAAGGTCAAGGCGCCGGCTGCCACCAGCGCGGAATATTCGCCAAGGCTGTGTCCGCTAACCACGTACACCGGTATCTTCCCGGCAACTTCCCGGAACACGCGCAGGCAGGCGATATGGTGGGTGAGCAGGGCCGGCTGAGTGTATCGCGTCAGGTTGATCCGGTTGTCAGGGTCCTCAAAGGACAAACGCTTGACGTCGTACCCCAGCACTTCACCGGCCTGGTGATAGGTTTCGTCCGCGGTGTCGAATCGCTCGCACAAGTCACTGCCCATGCCGCGGTACTGGGATCCCTGACCGGGAAAGATCAACAACGTGTACGAAGCCAATTATCGCCCCTAGTCGGTTTGTTTTATCTGCTCTTGAGGCTCTTCCAACCTGAGCGCCAGCGCCTCGATGCCCTGCTTCGCAAGGCGCTTTTTGTCGAGATTCAACTTCCTTTTACTTTGATACGGCCCCATGCGAACCCGGTAATAAGTGCCTTTATTGTCGATATTAACCCTTTGGATGACCGCCTCAAAACCGGCCCGAGCCAGCTTCGCCTTCATGTGCTCGGCATCCTGATCGGCCTTATAGGCCCCCGCTTGCAGAATGTATTCGCGATCGGGACGTTCCTCGACGGGTTCTTCCGCGGCTATGGGATCGCTTTCGGAGATGACCTCGTCGAGGTTCGGAAGGACTTCAGGAAAATCGAGCTTGACCTTCCGCGGCGGTTCGGGTGTCTTTTCCGGTTCCTCCGCTTTGTCTTGGCGTTGCGGTTGTTCTTCTTTCTCCAGAAGGGAATGTATGCCGCTGCCGAGCCGGCTAGGTTCGTTTTCCTGGTACCCGAAATACAACGCGCTCAGCACGGTGCCACAGACCAGGCCGATCGCCAGCACGATCCATGACGATCCGGTATCGGAGTTCTTGCGCTTTTTCGATGCGCGTCGTTTACGTTTTGCCGCTTGCGCCATGCTACATCGAGCTCGGTGAGGAGACGCCGATCATGGACAGACCATTGAAAAGGACTTGCCGCGTCGCGTCTATCAATGCCAGACGTGCGTTTCGGCGTTCGATATTGGATTCCAGAAACCGGTGGGCGTTGTAGTAGGTATGCAGGCCGTTGGCGAGCTCGCGCAGGTAATAAACAATTTGATGTGGATCGAAATTCCTCGCGGCGTTGGCCACCACGTCCGGGTAGCGCGTCAATAGCTTCGCCAGATCCAGCTCGTGTTCCTCTCCCAGCACCTCCAGCGCCGCGTCATCGGGGACGCGGGCTTCCATTCCCCGGTCCCGGGCCTGCTCGAAAACGCTGCATATCCGGGCATGGGCGTATTGCACATAGTAGACGGGGTTGTCGTTGGATTGGGATTTCGCCAGATCGAGGTCGAAGTCCAGGTGCTGGTCGGGCTTGCGCTGCACGTAAAAGAAGCGCGCGGCGTCGGCACCGACTTCTTCCCGGAGCTCGCGAAGGGTTACGAACTCGCCCCTGCGGGTCGACATCGATATCTTCTTGCCGCCACGGTACAACACGGCAAACTGGACGAATTTGACATGCAGGCGACTGCTTTCGTAGCCGCAGGCCTGAACCGAGGCTTTTACGCGGGGGATGTAGCCGTGGTGGTCCGCGCCCAGCACATCGATCATCAGATCATACCCGCGGTCGAACTTATTCAGGTGATAGGCGATGTCCGGTGCGAAATAAGTCGGCATGCCGCTTTCGCGCACGACGACGCGATCTTTTTCGTCGCCGAAATCGCTGGAGCGGAACCACAGGGCGCCGTCCTTTTCGTAGGTATGCCCCGACTGCTGCAGACGCTTGATTGTGCGCTCCAGGGCGCCGGAATCACGCAGCGACTGTTCGGAAAGCCAGCGATCGAAGCTGACGCCGAACTCTTCCAGGTCGGAGCGTATATCATCCAACAGCCGGCTTCGCCCGGTTCCCAGCACAGTTTGATAGTCCGCGTTGCCCAACAGGTCGCGCATCCATTTAATCAGAGCATCGAGCGACGTTTCATTGTCAGCGCCGAGCTGTTTCAAATGCGTTTCGTCCAGTGTGCGTATGAACGCGTCACCATCGGATTGCCTAAGCTGCGCGGCGATCTGTTTGATGTAATCGCCCTGATACGCCAGGTTCGGAAAGGCCAGCGATTGGCCGCATGCCTGTAAATAGCGCAGCCATATGCTCAGCGCCAGTATGTCCATCTGGCGTCCCGAGTCGTTGACGTAGTACTCGCGCTCTACGTCGTAACCCGCCGCGGTCAGTACGCGACCCAGCGTGTCGCCGTAAGCGGCACCTCTGCCGTGTCCAACGTGAAGCGGGCCGGTCGGGTTGGCCGACACGAATTCAATCAATACCCGCCGGCCTTCACCGAGCCCACACCGCCCGTAGTGTTCACCTTCCCGGCGGATACGCTTCACTACATCGAATTGCGCCGCCGGCGCGACAAAAATATTAATAAAACCCGGTCCGGCAATTTCCACTTTGCGGATCAGGGGTGTGTCGGGCAGGGCCTCGGTAATGGAGTGGGCCAACTCGCGGGGCGGCATGCCGGCCGATTTGGCGAGGGTCAAGGCGACATTGGTGGCCAGATCCCCATGGTCCTTTTGCCTGGGCTGCTCGAAACGAACGTCGATGGTGGTGTTTGCCGGCAGCACACCTTGATCGCGCAACCGATTCAAGGTGTCGGCGAATATTCCATGGAGGGTGTCTTTCAATGATGGCGGACCGTACTCGAAAGTGCGCGCGATTCTAACAGGATGAAACCCAACCGTGTTGATAACGACTCCAATCCCAACGCTATCGATGCCCGGGCCCGGACATTGCTCAGTACATGTCCACGGGGTCGATATCGATGGACCAGCGGACTGTTCTCGACCGCGGCCAGGTTTCCATCCAGTCGAGCCAGGGCATCAACGCATCGTGTAACGCGGAGCGATCCGGAGCGCTCAGCAATAACTGGGCGCGGTAACGGCCCGCGCGTTTTTCCATGGGGGCGCGGACCGCGTCCATGACGTGAATACGGCGGTGCTCCGGATGCTTACGGAGTTGACGCCGCGCGGCCTGCAGGAATTCGAGCGCAGCGCTCGCCCGCGTCGATTCGGCGCGCAGCAGCGCGAAGCGGCTGTAAGGCGGGTAGTCGGCCGATTTGCGCTCCGACAAGGCGTAGTCGGCGAAGCGCGTGTAGTCGTGGTTCGCGAGTTCCCGGAACACCGGGTGATCCGGGTACATGGTCTGTATCAATACTTCCCCTGCGCGGATATCGCGGCCCGCTCGTCCGGACACCTGGAGTAGTTGCTGAAACAGTTGCTCCGTAGCGCGATAGTCGACGCTGTACAGTCCCTGGTCGGCATTTATCACACCAACCAGAGTCACGTACGGGAAATCGTGGCCCTTGGTAAGCAGTTGCGTTCCGACGAGAATATCGACCTCCCGGTTGCGTGCCGCCGTCAGGCTGTTTTCCAAGGAACCCTTATGCCGCGTGCTGTCGCGATCGATCCGCACGATTCTCGCCTGGGGCAGTCTTTTACCGAGCCCGTCTTCCAGGCGCTGCGTTCCGGCGCCCAAGGGCCCCAGTGATACGCCTTCGCACTGGGGACAGACGGATTGTGGTGGCTGTTCCCGGCCGCAGTGATGGCAAAGTAGTTTATTGATGCGTTGATGCAACGTCAGGTGGGCATCGCAGCGTTCGCACTGCGCGTGCCATCCACACCCATAACAGCACCAGACCGGTGCGTACCCACGGCGGTTAATGAAGATCAGGCTTTGCTCGGAACGTTCAAGACGTTGCTCCAGTGCCTGAAACAAGATCGTGCTGACGCCGTCCTGGGCGGCCGTGCGGCGCATATCGATATAGCCTATCCGGGGCAAAGCGGAGTCCTTGGCCCGTTCGGTCAGGGTTAACCGCCGATACCGCGCCACCGAGGTGTTATACATGGATTCGAGCGAAGGGGTGGCGCTGCCGAGCACGACGGGCACGTCTTCGAGTTTGGCGCGGTATACCGCCACATCGCGGGCGTGGTACCGCATTCCGTCCTGTTGCTTATAAGATGTATCGTGTTCCTCGTCCACGATAATCAAACCGGGGCGCTGCAGGGGGGCGAATACCGCCGAGCGGGTGCCCAACACGACCGGCGCGTGTCCCTCCCGGGCGCGCCACCAGTTGTAGTGGCGCTCGCCGGCCGCGAGTCCTGAATGAAGCACCGCGACGGATTTGCCGAAGCGTTGCCGCAGGGCCTGCACGAGTTGCGGCGTGAGGGAAATTTCCGGTACCAGGACCAGGGCCTGTTTCCCCGCGTTTACCACTGTCCGAATGGATTCCAGATACACCTCCGTCTTGCCGCTACCGGTAATTCCGTACAATAAAAAGGCACGGAAATTCACGGTACTCTCGATGGCGTCGACCGCCTCCTGCTGGTCCTCGTTCAGCGAGAAATCGCGCGGCTGGCTCCCGCTTGCCGGGGGTTCCGTGTACGGCGTTCGGCGCACCCAATCGCGGCGCATCAACGCGTCAACGGGTTGGCGCCAATGGCGCGAAATCAGCTTGAGCGCCGGTGCATCCAGGCAGTAACCGGGAGCGGCCGCGAACGCGTCCATGATTCGCCGTTGAACCCGTGCCCGGTCCAGGGATTCATCGCAGTGCATCCCGGCGTCGGTGAGGACGAAGTGTTCCGGGATATTTGGTGTCAAGGAGTGTTTACCACGCAAAAGCTGGGGTAGCGCGGTTTGCCAGGCTATGCCAATGGGTTGCTGGTAATAATCCGCCGCCCAGCGCACCAGGTTGACGAGCTTAGCCGGCAGAATCGGTTCCCCGTCCAGGACGCTCACAATCCGCTTCAGGGAATAGGCCGGTACCTGGCCGGTGGACACAATACCGGTCACGATGCCCACAAGACGGCGGTGGCCGAACGGCACGAGCACCCGGACGCCGGGAACCGGTGATCGATCATGCCCTTCGGGAAGAAGGAAATCGAATTCTCGGCGAAGCGGTACGGGTACCGCTACCTGCACGATCGACAGTTGAGTCATGGCGGCAATCTACCACAGAGCTTTTCCGCGCCCCGACGTCGGTAAGTTCAATAACCCCCACATGATCGCCGACATTGCACGGACTTTTTGAGAAATTACCGACGCCGCCGATAACTTCCTGTTTTGGAAGGGTATGGGTAACATCTTACAAAGTCCGTGCAGAACTGACGGTCGTGCGAGGGAGTGGATTCCGTTAACCGCAAAAGCTGTGGATAACTTTGTGTACAACTTATGCCGATACCGCTACGGTCCACGCGGAATGATCGTTCAACTGATGTTGCATAATGGTTACTCAATTTTTTCCTAAATATAATCAATGAGTTAAAACTGCCCAGGTTCGGAGGCCCTGGGATCCGAACGAAGGCGGCACACGCCGTTGGCCGGGGGCGTCAACTGTGTATAAATTACCGTATGGGTTCGGCGACCGGCTTGCAGGGAATTCAGATACTTACATCCAAATTCTGTCTTAACGTCTCAAATTAACGCGTCAATGACTTCCAGTACATGGGTTCAAATCGCGGCGGCCATATCCGAAGCCATCGGCACGGCCTTCGAAGCGGAGCGCGTCCAGCCCATCGGTGGCGGTTGCATCAACGATGCCGTGCGGGTGTCGGATCGATACCGCAGTTTTTTCGTCAAGACCAACGAACTGTCATCGATGGGTATGTTCGAGGCGGAGCGGGACGGACTGCGGGACTTGGGGGCGGCCCGCGCCGTGAGGGTGCCGGCGCCGGTGACGGATGGAGCGGCGGACGGCGTGGCGTTCCTGGTCTTGGAATGCCTTTCCATGACCCGGTTGTCCGGGGACGGTTGGTCGCGACTCGGCGAACAATTGGCTTCGTTGCATCGAACGAGCGCCTCGCAATTCGGCTGGCGCCGGGCCAATACGATTGGTTCGACGCCCCAGCCCAATGATTGGACGACGAGCTGGGTCGACTTCTGGCGCGAACACCGACTGGGTTTTCAATTGGAACTTGCGGCGAGAAACGGACTGTCCGGCTCTACCGTCAAAGAAGGAGAGCGATTGCTGGAGCACCAGAAAGCGTTATTCGGGGGCTGCGAGCCGCAGCCTTCTCTGCTGCACGGGGATCTATGGAGCGGTAACGTGGCCGCGGATGAAAAAGGGGCTCCGGTACTGTTCGACCCGGCCGTTTATTACGGCGATCGTGAAACGGATCTCGCCATGAGCGAGATGTTCGGTCGTTTCGATCAGCGGTTTTACGATGCGTATCAATCCGCCTGGCCCCTTGCCCCGGGGTATGAGCTTCGAAAAACGCTTTACAATCTGTATCACGTGCTCAATCACTTCAATTTGTTCGGCGGCGGCTACGCCGGCCAGGTCAGGAGCATGATCAATCGCCTGGTCAAGGCGTTGTGATCCGGGGTAATGGCTTTGCAAAAAGTCCGTGCAATGCCGGCGATTATGTAGGGCGGGCATCAGATACCCATATTCGCCAGCGTCATCATAACGTTGTTCAACAGCGTCGTGGTATCCGGGTGGCGCACTTCGAGTTCCTTTATGGAATCCTGTATGTTGCCGACTAATCCCTGGTGGTCCTCGGTCCCGGGTTCGTTGCGTTTTTTGTCGAGCTCGCCGATAATGGCATTGAGTCTTTCCCGTGCCTCGACGTCGTCGTTCGGCAAGGCTTCCACCTCTTTTCGAAGCTTGTCGATAAGCTCCTTAAGGTCTTGTTCGCTCATGGTTGCGGATTACCTCGTATTGAATTGAAGAACTACTTTTTACGGGGTGCGATGTCCCCGGTATGGATTTGAAACAAGTCATTGCGCCGGTCTTCAAAATACAATTGCAGCGTTCTGTCCACCACGGGAAAAGCGAGTTCAGGCCATGGGATCTCCTCTTCGGTCACCAATTCGCAGCTCAGACTTTCCGCACCCGGCGCGAACTCGCGCTCCGGCATTTGAGCACGAAACATTACATAGACCTGATTGACGTGCGGAATATTGAACATGCCGAACAGCCGAAGGGTGTTTACGCGGGCCAGGGCCTCCTCCATAGTTTCCCGGGCCGCCGCTTCTTGTACGGTTTCGCCGTTTTCCATAAAACCGGCCGGCAGCGTCCATTTGCCCAGCTGCGGTTCGATGGCCCGCTCGCACAATAAAACAGTATCGCCCCACGCGGGAATACATCCGGCGACAATCTTGGGGTTTTGGTAGTGTATAGCATTGCAGTGACCGCATACATATCGCGGTAGCGTATCCCCTTCGGGTACGCGTACCACAACCGGTTCACCGCAATTCGAGCAGTAGTTCACGAGCGCGAGAGGATCATCATCAGTCTTGTCGGTGGGGACATATGGCGTTATGCTGCGCGGCTTTTGAAATTGCGTCCCCCGGAAGTTTACCGGTAGTCGCATCCAAGATAAAAGTAGATCACTGTGAAACGCAAAGACAAGAACAAGCGGAAAAAACTCCCCAAGCATCGATTTACGGCGGCCACGGCGGATAAGTATGAACTGTATCAACTCGCGGTGCAGTCCCCGGAAGAAGACATCGACTTCTTGATCGATGTGTGCAAATCCGAGCGGGGCCGTACACCCCGGCATTTTCGCGAGGATTTTTGCGGAACCGGTCTGTTAACGGCCGCCTGGATCAAGCGTGACCCCGCCAATACCGCGGAAGGCTTCGATATTGACCCCGAGCCGATCGAATGGGGGCAGGCCAGGCACTTCGCTGAACTGGGCGAAGCGGCGAAGCGCGCCACGATCCATCTGAAAGACGCCCGGGAACCCAGCAATACGGCGCCGGATGTACGCTGCGCACAGAATTTTTCCTATTGGGTCTTGAAGACCCGCTCGGAAATGCTGAATTACTTCAACGGGGTCCGCGAGGATCTTGCCGACGGGGGCGTGTTCGTCATCGATCTGCACGGGGGGCCGGAGTCCATCGATGTCATGGAAGAGGAAACGGAACTCGAAGACGAAGGGTTTACCTACGTTTGGGATCAGGACCGGCACTGGCCGGTCACGGGGGAGGCGCGCCTGTTTATTCATTTTCGTTTTCCGGACGGCACGGAAATGAACCGTGCGTTCAAATACAAGTGGCGATTGTGGGGACTCGTTGAGCTTAAAGATGTACTCGAAGATGCTGGGTTCGACCAGGTGGACTGCTATTGGGAGGGCACCGACGAGGATGGGGAGAGTGGCAACGGTGTTTTTACCAAGGAATCCAAGGGCGAGCACTGCGCCGCCTACGTGGCCTATCTTGTCGCCCTGAAATAGCCGCGCGATTGCGTTACACTGATTGAAAGCAAACGCACCCTCCCTCGGCCCTGGAAACAGGCGCTGTTCCGGGGCCCGTGCAAATAAGTTCAATCGATTGCAGAGGTATTCTCATGAACAACATGGGTGGCCGCCCGCGCAGTGAACACGGCCTCGAACATCACGGACTGCGCAACCTGAAATCCGTTTATTGGAATTTGGCCACGGGCGCGCTGACCGAACACGCCATCCGGTGCGAGGAAGGCCGGCTGTCGGAGCATGGAGCCCTGGTTGTGAATACCGGCAAGCACACGGGCCGCTCGGCCCGCGATAAGTTCGTGGTCAAGGATTCCTCGACGGCGGACAAGGTATGGTGGGGGCCCATCAACGTGCCCTTTAAGCCGGATCAGTTCGACCGCCTGCATCGGGATCTTTGCGAGTACCTGGAAAACCGGACCGTCTATGTGCGCGATTGTTTCGCCGGCGCCGACCTCGATTACCGTCTGCCTATCCGCGTGGTCAACGAGTTCGCGTGGCACAATATTTTTGCCGCCAATATGTTCCTCGAAGCCGGTGACGATGAGCTGGTGCGCCATGTTCCGGAATTCACCGTGATCAACGCGCCTGGTTTCGAAGCCGACCCGGCCGAACACGGGACCAATTCGGGCACGTTCATCGTTGTGAACTTCACCAAGCAACTGGTGCTGATCGGTGGCACGAGTTACGCCGGGGAAACCAAGAAATCGATATTCAGCGTGATGAATTATTTACTGCCCCGAAAAGGCGTGCTTCCCATGCACAGCTCGGCGAATATTGGCTCCGAGGGCGAAACCACGATCTTCTTCGGTTTGTCCGGCACCGGCAAGACGACGCTGTCGGCGGACGCCTCGCGCGTGTTGATCGGCGACGACGAGCATGGTTGGAGCGACAACGGCGTGTTCAATTTCGAAGGGGGCTGCTACGCCAAGGTCATCAACCTGTCGGCAGAGCAGGAGCCGGAAATCTACGCGACGACGCGACGCTTCGGGACGATCCTGGAAAATGTGGTCATGGACGGGGCGACCTGCTTGATCGACTTGTCCAATAATAAACTGACCGAGAACACCCGGGGGTCCTACCCCATCTCCCAGATCCCCAACGCCAGCGAATCGGGGCGCGGCGGCCATCCCAGCAACATCGTGTTTCTGTCCTGCGATGCGTTCGGCGTGTTGCCTCCGGTGGCCAAGCTGTCGCCGGCCCAGGCGATGTATCACTTCATCAATGGTTATACGGCCAAGGTGGCGGACACCGAAAAAGGCGTAAACGAACCGACGCCCAGTTTCAGTCCCTGTTACGGCGGCCCGTTTCTGCCCCTGCATCCGTTTCGCTACGCGGAGCTGCTCAGGGAAAAGATCGCCCGGCACAACACGTATGTGTGGTGGATCAACACCGGCTGGTCGGGCGGTCCCTACGGTGTCGGCAAACGCATGTCCATTCACCACACCCGGGCCATCGTCAACGCCGCCCTCGACGGCCGGCTCAAGGACGTATCCACCACGACGCACCCGATTTTCGGTGTGGAGGTTCCGACGCGCTGTCCGGGAGTTCCGGATGAGGTGCTGGATCCGAAGAATACGTGGGCGGACAAGGACGCCTACGACAAACGGGCGCGCATGCTAGCGGGCAAGTTTGCGGAGAACTTTGAAAAGTACGCCGACGAGGTGCCGGATGAGATCAAATCCGCCGGCCCCATTGCGGCTTGATTGGGTAATCCGATCTCTATTGACCGGAACCGCGACTCTATCCACCCGGACGTGGATGGCCGCAGCCTGTTTGACGGTCGAGCATGAGAGGTGATCGTTACCGGCGGGCGTTTAAGGAGTATCCGGTCAACTCGACATAGCCTTGCCCGCCGACGCGTACACCGTCGTGTCGACCGGCCACTCGGACCGCGCCTTCCCAATAACGGAAGCTGTGTACGAACTCCTGATCGTTGAGCCGCGGTTCGGTCACCAGCATGAGATTCAGACGAGGTACGGATACACGCCACCGCCTCGGGTAGCGCACACCGGTCCGGTTGCTGGTCCAGTGATCCAGTGGTTCCATCGAAATCTGTTCGGACGCCAAATTCGTCGTGTTGCCGAAAGCATCCACAAACGTCCCGCTGTAAAAATCCCGGGTGGGATTCGATTCGTTCCGCAGGCGGAATACCATCAGGTCGGCGCCACTGGACAACTGGAGCGAAAACCAGTCCCAGCCGGACTGGCCGGCGGTGAGCGTAGAACTCGACCATTCATGGTCGAACCATGCGCTACCCGTCACATCGAACGGCTCGCCGTCGACACGGACCGTGCCGCGTGCGTCTAGTCGCGTGTAAGAGTAGTAGTATGAGGCATTGCCCGCCGGCCCCTTTGTGCTCATGCCCCGATCTCCGTGGGCTACGGGGGGGCGGGCGTTCCGGATTGCCAGTTCGAATCCGAATCGCCCGGTTGCCGCCACGGTGTGCCCCTCCAGGCTGCCGTCACCGTCCACGCGACCTTCCAGCCGCCAATCCTCCAGCCATACCCGGAACGGCTGTGCCGATGCCCCGGCCAGCCCGAGGGCGCCGCGGGCGAAACGTTCGCCGCTCAGGTATTGCCCGGTCTCGATATCCGTGACGGACGCGTGGGCCAAATAGAGTTGGTTGGCGGCCCACCGCGAGGAGCTGTTAGCCGGCCTGTTTGAAATCGCCTCCCGGAAAATCGTTAACTGAAATCCGAAGCGGCGCTGAGTGCGAGTCTTCACCTGTCCGGTAACGTACCACCATTCGTGTTTGTATTTCTGGTGCGGACCGTGGTCGTCGGGGTATTGAAGTGGTCGCACTTCGGTGACCTTGGGATAACCCGCTGTTCCGCCACTGAGCCGCTCATCCACGGACAACAGCGGGGCGGTGTCTTCGGCCGGCGAGCAGGCGCCCGCCGTGCAGGCCAGCAATAGCAGGCACGACCGCGACACGCGGTAATCTCTATTCATGGCGCAGATTCGCGATCGGCAATTGGCGATTCATGCGCCATGCCGGGTAGATCGCCGCGACAGCGCCGGCTACCAGCCCCAGTATCAAGGCGGTAAAAATCGGCTCCCAGGGCAACGACAATTGCATTGACCAACCGAAAGAGCGTTTGTTGATAACGAAAACCAGTACTGCCGCCAAAGCGATGCCGAGGGGAATCGACAAAATCGCGCTCGCGGTTCCCATTACACCGCCTTCAATCATCATGACCCGGGCCAGTTCGCCCCGGGTCAGGCCACTGGCGCGAAGCACGGCAAATTCCTTGGATCTATCCAGCTGGATCGCCACCAAAGCGCTGAGAATGCCGATACACGCGACGATAAGGGTGAGCAGCCGCAACACCTCGGTGACGGCAAACGTCCGGTCGAAAATTTCCAGCGAAGCGTTTTTGATCTTCCGATTGGACCGGGCAACGAGGCCGGAGCCGCGCAGCATCTCCCCTTCGATATCGGCAAGAAACCTTTCGCCATCTGTTCCGGGCGCAAGGTAAACCGCGATGGATTCGATCACCGGGTCGTTCCAGTAGCGCGCATAAATATCCCGGTGCATGACCACCCTTCCGCGGTCGGATCTATAGTCATGGAACACATCGATGACCGTGAAGCGATGATCGCCTTGCGCGGTAGGCAAGCCAAGTGGGTCGCCCGGTTCCAGTCGGTGGTGGTAGGCGTAGGACTCGGACACCATGACAGCATCGTCGGTGGAAAACGCCCGCCAGGCATTCCGGTTTGTTCGATTGACGAGCTGGAAGTTTTCAAACCCGCGGGCATTTACATTCAACACGAACAAGCGCGTGGGTTCCCCCTCGGTAGGCAGGCGGCGCCAGCGTCCGGTATGCATGGCGTCCACTCCGGGTTGTCGCCGAAGGCGCCGCAGTAAGCCCGGTGGCATGCTTGCCCCGTTATCCTCGACCCGGGAGATATAAATATCGGCGCGCAGATAATTGTCCAGCCAATGCACTACGGTTAGCCGGAAACTCTGGATCATGACCGACACACCGATTGTCGCGGCGAGGGCGATCGTCAAAGCCGTAACGGCGATCTGAGTGCGGCTCATGGATGCCAGGATATTGCGCGCCGACCACAGTCCCATCCAGCCAAAACATCTTTCGAGAACCGGTATCGCACATCGGGTGATGACGCGCAGCCCGCCGGGCACCAGAAACGCAAATCCGGCCACGATAAAAAACAAAGCGGAAAACCCGGCCGCGACGCTACGCTGAGAAACCGACAAAATGGTGGCTGCCAGTAGCCACATCGGGACTGCCACGGCAACGCCCACCCGCCGGATTCGTCGTGCCGATGACTCCACGTGCGAGCGGGAGAGGGCGAGTCGCGACTGTATCCGGGATGCTTCCAGGGCGGGCAGGGCGGCGGCCGACATTGCGGCTGCCAGACCAAGCCCATAAGCTTTGGCGATGCTCACCGGATCGAGCGCAATGTTGGTCACTTGAAGCGAGAAATAAAGATCGTCGATGGTGCGGGTGACCAGGTCCAGCAGTACGCGACTCAACCCCATGCCCGCCAGGCAGCCAAGCAGGCCGCCCGCCAGAGCCAGCCATACGGCTTCGGCAATCACCATCGCCACGATTTGGGGCCGCGTGATGCCCAGCGTTCGCCAGACGGCAAGAGTTTCCCGGCGGTTCAACACGAACAGCGTCTGCGTGTTGTAGATCAGGAACGCCCCGATCAGGAGCGCCAGCAGACTCAGAGCGGACAGATTCATTCGGAATGCCCGGGTCATTTGTTCCATGGCATGGCTGCGCGATCCACTCGCCCGTAGTTCCAGCGACGCGGGCAGAAGGGATTCGAGCCGGCGTCGTTCTCGCCGATCCAGTCTGAGATCGATGCGGCTCAGCCCGCCGATCTTATCCAGCAAAACCTGGGCAGTGGACACGTCCACGACCAGCACATGACGCAGTCCTTCCACCGCTGCACCGCCGCCGCCCAGCAGGCCAATGACTTTGAGTGCATGTTGCCGCCCGCCGCCGGTCACCGCGAGATTGTCTCCGCTCGATACACCCAGATTTCGGGCTGTCGGGATTGTCAATACAACAGCGTTCTTGGTCGCAATCAGCACGCCGGGATCGATCCGCGATTCGGGCGACCGGCGGCCGAGCGGCGAGTTGGATAATCCCGCCAGCGGGTCGATGCCGAGCACCTGCAATGTCCGTCCGTTTGGTGTACGCACGGTGCCGGTTACTCTCGGCGCGCTTTCCTGGAAACCGTATTCGACGCGCAGGTCACGGTAGAAGGTGTCCGGGATGTTCGAGGAAGCCGGGACGATCGTGTGGGTCGCATCGCCCGATACCGCCCGTTCCGCCAATTGAAACGCCCGCAGGGCGCTGTGATTGACCAGATCCACGGCCAACACGACCGCCACGCCCAGTGCGGTCCCCGTCACCGACAGCATCGTTAACAGTGGTTGTCGGGACAGGTGGCGGCGAGTTGCCCGGAAAAACAAGCTCATGAACCGGTCAATTTCCCGGATCCGAGTAACAGCACGCGGTCTGCGTGCCCCGCGACGAGTTCGCTGTGGGTTGCGATGATCACCGTGGTGTTTCTTTCGCCCGGTAGCCGCCGGATTAGGTCCAGAATTTCCAGCTCAGTGGTGGCGTCCAGATTACCGGTGGGTTCATCCGCCAGTAACAATCGGGGCTCGTGCGCCAGTGCGCGTATCAGCGCTACGCGCTGTTGCTCCCCGCCGCTTAATTGGTCCGGAAAACTGTCGGCCCGGTCCGCCAGATGCACGGTTGCCAGCAACTCTCGGGTTTTCCGAGACGCCGTATCGTCATCGAACGCGTTGAGTTCGAGGCCGATCATGACGTTTTCACGCACGGTCAAAACGGGTATTAGATTAAAAAACTGGAATACGAAGCCGCAGTGGCGTCGCCTGAACAGGGTCCTCGCACGGTCAGTCATGGCGTGAAGATTTTCGCCGCCGACGCGGATGCTCCCCCGGTCCGGAATATCCAACCCCGCGATGAGGTTCAACAAAGTGGACTTACCGGAGCCGCTTCGTCCCCGGATAGCCACCAGGGAACCACGATCGATTTGCGCGCTCACCCCCGACAGTACTACTTGCCGGTGTGTCGTGCCCTCCGCGTAATGCTTGTCCAGATCCTCCAAAACGACGTACGGTGTCATGCTTGTATTGTAGATTTCTGCGTTTTCACGGATTCCCGCACTGGACCGGTCGGTGCTTTGGATTTTGTTGGTTATATCACTCTCCCGTTGGGGACTATGGCGAGGAGTACAATCAAAATCGATTCGACACGAAGTGATACGCTCGCGCACCCAGCTCGATGCCCAAAGCGCGGAATAGACGCATCGACTCGCGCGACATCGCGGTCAGCGGCAGAGGCAAGTCATCGATATCCCTGTTCAATATGTAATCCGCCATCGCGTGTCCGAACACCGTGCCCGTACCGATGCCGCGACCGTTATAGCCATAGGCCGCGATCGCGCCGTGATCCGGCTGCGACAGACGCGGCAAATGGTCTCGAGTCGTGGCGATCATTCCGTCCCATCCGTGCTCGAATGACACGCCGCCGAGTTGCGGAAACACCTGGCGGATTTTGCGCCGCATCCAGTTGGCATGAATGCCCCGGTGCCGCCGGTCCAGTTTGCCTATACTGCCGACGATTAAACGGCCCGCCGCGTCCAAACGCAATGAAGTGAGGATCTTGGCGGTATCCCAGGCGCCGTGGCCCTCTTGGAGAATGGTCCTTTGAATACGCGGGGGGAGTGGCCGGGTTGCCAACTGGAAAAAGCTGAACGGCACAACGCATGCGTCAATCGGTGCGACGGTAGTGGTGTAGGCGTTAGTGGCGATGATGACCGACGGTGCGGTTGCCGAACCTCCATCCGTTTCAGCCAGCCATTCGCCATTGCGGCGCGAGAGTGACCTTACTGCACTGCGCGTGAAGAGCCGGGCGCCGGCCCGGACGGCCGCCCGTCCGAGTCCTCGCGCATAACCGAGGGGCTGAACGGTGCCGGCGCGATGGTCCAGCAGCGCGCCGTGAAAATAGTCACTCCCGATTTTGACCGCCGCGTCCGATCCGTCCAGCAGCTCTACCGGCGCTGCCAGAGACGACCAGTCACGAGCACGTTGTTGCAGGTCCTCGAAACCGCGCCGGGAATGTGCACAATGCAGCGTACCCGCCCGGTTCGCCTCGCATTGCATGTCGTGGGATTCAATCAGATCGAATACATGCCCCGGTGCCTCTCCCAGGTGTTTCATCAAACGCTCGCCGTAGTCGTTGCCCAAACGATCGATCACCTCCCGCGGCGACAACCACAAGCCCGCGTTCACCAGGCCCACGTTGCGTCCGGACGCGCCGTAACCGATGGCCCGGGCCTCCAGCACCGCTACGGAAGCGCCTTTTTCGGCCAGTCGCAGCGCCGCGGCGAGTCCGGTGTATCCGGCGCCCACCACCATAACGTCCGCTTTGACCGTTCCGGTCAGCGTGCCGGAGGAGGGAGGCTCCGGGGCGCTCCGGGCCCATAAGCCGTGGCTCAGAGGATCCTGCTGCAATGCGTTGGCGGGGTGTTCGACCATGGGCACTTCTTCAGCCGGCGAAATGTACCGAGCCGGTGACTTCGAGGGTATGTCCGTGATGCCGTAAGCGGACGATGATGACCTCGACGCCGGCGCCCACGACACGGGTCAGGGTATCCGTGTATTGTGGGTCGATATCGGCGGCGGGTTCGAACCACCGGCCTTCCGGCCGGTTGACGGCGAACAGGATGACGCCCCGGTACCCTCGTTCTACCGCAAGGGCCAGTAGCTCCAGATGTTTGCGCCCGCGTTCGGTGACCGCATCGGGGAATTTTACCGTCTCGCCGACCAGCAAAGTCGTGTTCTTGACCTCCACATAACAGGGCGGTCCCGTATCGCTGTCCAAAAGCAGGTCGAATCTCGACGGCGGGTGGCCGTCAAACGTGCCCCGCGGCTCGCTGCGAATGTCCGTGTAAGCCCCCCCCAGGTCGATCGTGCCGTACTCGATGGCCGCCCGGATGGCTCGATTCACACGGCTGGTATTGACGCCTACCCACCCCCGCCCCATGTCCACGCATTCCAGGGTCCACGGCAGTTTGCGTTTGGGGTTATCGCTGTGACTGAGCAGAGCAGGCGCGCCGGGTTTCCAGCAACTCACCATGGAGCCGGTGTTTGGACAATGGGCTGTAATGACACCGCGGCCCGGGAGCTCCACGTCCGCCAGAAACCGTTTGTAGCGCTTGACCAGTGTGCCGTGGGTCAGTGGGGGCAGAATCAGCATGCCGTCGATACGGTGCATTGGACAGACGCGCACCATAGCAGGAAACACCATTGTGCGGCGCGCAAGTGGGGTGCCTGGAAAAACGCAGTCGACCCGCGTAGAAATGACTATCCCGCATCCCGGATCGCATCGATATACGGGTCGCAGACCCGCCGTTTGAGTACGAATGCGTAGGCACTGTCCAAGTCCCAGTCGAGGTTCCAGGCGAGGTGGCCGATGGCCACCGCCGGCGCGCGACCCACGCCGGCCGTGCAGTGAAGGTAAATCCGGTGCCCCACTGTTTCCAATTGACCGACCCTCGTCACCGCTGCGCGGATGTTCCGGGTTAGATCCGCCGGGTCGAAATCGAGAATGGGATGTCGATATAACGCGATCTCCCGCCGGGCATAGTGTTTTTGCAGCTTGGACCAGTTCACGCGCAGAGCCCGGATATCCGGGTCGGACTGCAGATTGATGACTGCCGTGATGCGCGCTCCGTCGCGAAGACGGTCGATATCCAACGGGCTCTGGAGGTACGTGCCGACGAAGACGGTGTTCGTGATCCGGTCGAAGTTAATCATGAGGTGCCCTTACGTATGTTCCAGTAGCGGTTCCAGCACTTGCCAGACTTTGTTCAGCAGTAGCGGCTGAGCCTTGGCGTTTGGATGGATCCCGTCATCCTGCATGAACTCACGGTTTGTTGCGATTCCTTCCATAAAAAACGGAACCAAGGATGCGTCGAATTTTTCCGCGGTGTTGGGGTATAGTTGCTTGAATGCTCGGGTATAGACGGGGCCATAGTTCGGTGGCATTCGCATGCCGGTCAGCACGATCTTCGCACCATTTTCACGGACGGTTCGTAGAATGCGCGACAGATTGCTTCGGATCACACCAATGGAAAACGCTCGTAGCCCATCGTTGCCGCCCAATTCCACGATGACAATATCCGGCTGGTGACGCTCAACGGCGGCGTCGAGCCGGGACAGGGCGTCCTGCGTTGTATCGCCGCTGACACTGGCGTTTACGACTTTGTGGTTGTAACCGGTTTCGTCGAGCTTGTCCCGGAGCAGGCTAACCCAGCCCTGCCGCTCACCCATGCCGTGGGCGGAACTCAAGCTGTCGCCCAGCACCAAAATAGTGGGCGTCGTGGCCGCGAAGGTGGCCGCCGACAGCACAAGGAAACAAAACCATCTGATGACTAACATTCAAAATACGGATCGATGAAAGTAAACGAACGGCCGATTGTGCGAGCGGAGGGATTAGTAAAGCAAGTCGACGGCCCCTCGGGACCTTTGACCATTGTTAATGATGTTTCCTTGCAAGTGTTCAGTTCAGAAAGTGTGGCGATCATCGGGGTTTCCGGGTCCGGAAAATCCACCTTGCTGGCGCTGTTGGCCGGGCTCGATATCGCCACCGAAGGTATCGTCTGGCTCAACGGCCAGTGTCTCGATGCGTTGGATGAAGACGGCCGGGCACTGATACGGGCCCGCCAGGTGGGTTTCGTGTTCCAATCGTTTCAACTGCTACCGGGACTCAGCGCGCTGGAAAACGTGCTGCTGCCTCTGGAGCTCGCCGGCAGGGATCGCGCCGATGATCGGGCCCGTGAATTCCTCGATGACGTGGGACTTTTAAACCGCGCCGGACACTATCCCTCGCAGCTGTCGGGGGGTGAGCAGCAACGGGTGGCCATCGCCCGGGCGTTCGCCGTGGAACCGTCGATTCTGTTCGCCGACGAACCCACCGGCAACCTGGACAATGAAACCGGTGGCCGTGTCGCGGACCTGTTGTTTCGCTTGAACCGGGAGAAAGGTACAACTTTGATTCTGGTGACGCACGACCCGGCTCTGGGCGGGCGATGCACCCGGGCGATGTCCATATCCGACGGTCGTTTGTCGGAGATCGAAGGGTGAATCCTTGGTTCATGGCCTGGCGGATGCTGCGCCGCGAATGGCGTTCGGGAGAGATACGCATTGTGTTGTTGGCTCTGATCGTGGCCACCGCCGGTCTGGTATCCGTCACGGCTCTCGGTGACCGACTCGACCAGGCGTTCGAGAAACAAGGCAGCGCGCTGATCGCCGCGGACCTGGTCGTCCGCTTGCCCAATCCCCCGCCGGATAATTTCATCGCCCGGGCCGGCCGCCGGCGGCTCGCCCACACTCTGGCGACGAATTTTCGCAGTGTCGTGTTGTACGAAGACCAAACGCTGCTTACCGACGTTAAGGCAGTCCGCCCAGGGTATCCCCTGCGCGGGGAGTTGAGCGTGTCGGTCGGCGCCGGCGGCTCGCGAACGGTTAGCGGCCCGCCGCGACGTGGTGAAGTATGGGTGGATACGCAATTGCTGGCGCGGCTGGGCACCACCGTAGGTCGTGGTGTTAAGTTGGGGCGAAAGGCTTTCACAATAGCCGGCGTGATCACCCTGGAACCCGATCGCGGTGGCATGGGATTTGCGTTGGCGCCGCGTGTGATGATGAACGAGGCGGACCTGGAGGCTACGGGCCTGATCGCGCCTGGCAGCCACGTTCACTATCGGTGGATGCTGGCGGGGGCTACCCGGGAGGTGGGCGCGATGCGGCAATGGCTGCAGGAACACGGTGTGGCCGAGGGCGAGCTGGAGGACGTGCGCAACGCGCGGCCGCGGTTTCGCGTGGCACTCGATCGCGGTGCGCGTTTTCTGAGTCTCGCCGCGCTGGTCAGCGTGCTGCTTTCGGGCATCGCGATCTCCCGGGCGACGCAGTATTACGCCCGGCGCCACTGGGACCACGCCGCGATCATGCGCTGTCTGGGCGCCACACAGAGCGAAATCGCGCGCATCTATTTGGGCCAGCTTGTGGTGCTCAGCCTGGTTGGTGGCTTGCTTGGCGCCGGTCTCGGCTATGTCGCCCAGCAGGCACTGGTCTGGATCTTGCCGGCCATGGTAGGCGTTGATTTGCCGCTACCGTCGTACAAACCGTTGCTTGTGGGTCTGTCGGCAAGCCTACTGGCGGTGCTGGGCTTCGGTTTGCCGGCGGTCGCGCGCCTGCGCGATGTGCCGGCCATGCGGGTGTTTCGCCGCGATATTGGGGCGGTGCCGCCGCGGGTTCGAGTGCTTTACGGTGTGGCCGCGCTCGTCATAACGGGCTTTGTCTTTTGGTTGGCCGATGAGGCGGAGCTGGCGCTTTGGATCCTCGGGGGCACGGCGGCGACACTGCTGTTGCTGGCCCTTGCCGCCGTCACGATGATTAAAGCGCTGAGCCGCTGGCGCGGAGGACTCGGGGCGTCCTGGCGTTTCGGTGTCGGCAGCCTCGTTCGGCGCGGCTCTTCCACCGTAGCCCAGACCGTCGCGCTGGGTATCGGGGTCATGGGGTTATTGCTGTTGACCGTGGTCCGCACGGAGTTGTTCAACGCCTGGGATGACCGCCTGCCGCCGGAGACGCCCAATCATTTCCTGGTTAATATTCAATCCAATCAAGTTGCCGATCTCGAACGGTTTCTGGAACGTAACGGTGCCGGGGTCGCGCGACTGACACCGTTAGTGCGCGCGCGCCTGGCCGCCATCGACGGGCGGCCCGTCGAACCGGACGACTATGAAGTCGGATTCGCGAGACGCATGGTGGAGCGGGCGGCGAATCTGTCCTGGCTGGAGGTGCTTCCCGATGACAATAAGCTGGTGGCTGGTCAGTGGTGGGAACCCGGGCAGTGGGACAAGGGGCTGGTATCCGTTGAACAGGACTACGCGGCGGCATTAGGCTTGTCCATCGGCGATGTATTGACCTACCGCGTTGCGGACCGGACTTTTGACGTCCGCGTCGTCAATTTGCGGGAAGTTTCCTGGGATTCTTTCAGCCCGAACTTCTTCCTGATCGTGCCCCCCGACTTGTTGGACGGTTTTCCGCAAAGCCATATCACGAGCTTTCACCTGCCGGCCGAGCGCGGCGATATGATCGCGCGCTTGATCGATCAATTCCCCAATGTCACGGACATCGATATCGAGGCCGTACTGCGGCAAGTGATGCGCTTGATGGATCGCGTCAACTGGTCGCTGCAGTTTATCTTTATTTTTGCGTTGCTGGCCGGCGCCTTGGTGCTTATTGCAGCGGTGCAAACGACGCGCGCCGAACGGCGCCGCGAAATCGCCGTACTCCGGGCCTTGGGTGCGCAGAAACGGCAATTGCGTCTGGGCTTGTTGTCGGAATTCGCCGCCCTGGGAGTATTATCCGGGCTGCTTGGCGCCGTGGCCGCGGGGCTGATCGGTTGGGGCCTGGCCCAGTTCCTCTTCGATATTCCCTATCGGTGGAGCGCCGGGTTATGGGTTATCGGCCTGTTGGGCGGCGGCGCCGGTATCGCCGTACTCGGTTACCTCGCTTCTCGCCCCGACATCGAGGCGCCCGCCTGGCGGCTACTGCGGCAGTCTGAATGACGGCGTTGGTAATGCGGAGGACGATGCGACCCGTAGGTGCGAATTTATTCGCGAATGGAATGCGTAAAAATATCGCGTCTCAAGCCGCTTCAGGCAATAAAATCAAGACGCCTCGAATACCGCCGTGTCCGGGTGAAAAGCGGCCCAGGCGAACCAGAACGCGATCACCGTAGGAATTTCGTCGCCTTCCGCGTCGAAAATGCGTCCGGTACGGTTTTCGGGGTCGAACTGAATGGTGATTTCACGGTCCGCCACGCGATCGGCGAACGGCGTATCGTGTTGCGACAACTCGGCAAACGGATAGGCCTTGACTTGCCCGTCGAGATCGAGGCCGATGACCAGTTCCTTGGGATGGTAACGCTTGTCTCGATTGGCGACGGGAAACCAGATGCGCCCGCTGTCCTCGTAACCCGCGTACGGCGTGCGCGAGTAATCCCGGTTGTAGCCCGTCTGAGTGGACAGTACCAGGGTATCGGGATGCCGCTCGCGCCAATCCCGCCAGGTGGTGTGACTCGCGGCGAGATGTTTCAATTCGGTGCCTACCAACGGACCGCTGACCGCTTTCTGCGTAATCTGTGACCACAACGATTCGGTCTCGCGGTCATAGAGCAGTACGTCGCTGTTGTAGAGTAATCCGGAGACACCGAAGCTAGCATCCCGGCCGTCGATCTCGCTCGAAAACGCCATGCCGGTGCCGCACAGCGGGCAGTAGCTCACCACGACCGCCTCACCGGCGAACCGGTCGTTCACGATTTCGTGGTAGTTCAGGATTTTGATCGGATACGCCTTGGCAACGCCCTTGCGCACCATGGCCATGACGCGGTCTTCCGGCGCAAGAAAACCCGCCTCCCCGGGGCTCACAAACCTGGGATTGTCGATGGCCGGGATACCGTCCTTGGGGGGGCCGCCATGATGAATTTCCTCCACCGGAATGGAAGCCCGGCTCATGTCGAAGCCGTTGTCATAAGCCGCCGATAGACTGCGGCTGCCGAACAGATATACCAACAAAACCGCGAGGGCCGAGTAAGCCAGGACGCGTTTTCCAACAGGACTGGTGAGGGTATTCAGTATCATTTCGAGCCGAGCATTTGAACCATTTCGTAACCTTAGTACCCTTGGGCATAAATACACACACGTTCAGCGGGATCGGAAAAGCCGATCGCCAAGGCACGCGAGCGCAGGACTGGCCCGGTCAATTCAAGCGAGCGTAACGCCGGCGAGGGGCTTTTCCGACC
>JAANXG010000148.1 GCA_018263405.1 Gammaproteobacteria bacterium | reverse complement strand
GTTTACGGAGCTAAGGATGCAATACCTCCCTGTACGCTCTGGCGAAAGCCTCCGTGCTTTCGACAGCCCTGAAAGACAACCCTACCCCCACATTCTTGCACGGGGTTATTGAGAACTTACGTTAGGAGTCATTAAGATATGACTGCCATGGTGGACATCCAGGGCCTGACAAAACGATTCGGACCGATCACGGCCGTGGACGACATATCGTTCCGGACCTCCCGGGGAGAAGTGCTCGGATTTCTGGGGCCGAACGGTGCGGGCAAGTCCACAACGATGAAAACGATTACCGGATTCCTCGCTCCGGACGCGGGAACGGTCACCATCGATGGTGACGACATTGCGGAATTTCCGGTGCGCGTTAAGCGCAAGCTGGGTTACCTCCCGGAGGGGGCCCCGCTGTATACGGATATGACCCCATTGGCTTTTCTACGATTTGTGGGGCATGCGCGCGGCATGGCCCGTGACGAACTTGAAGAACGGGTTGAGCACGTGGTGGGTCAGGTCAACCTTGCCGGGGTTCTCGATCAATCCATTGAAACCCTCTCGAGAGGTTTCAAGCGCCGTGTGGGCATTGCCCAGGCGATATTGCACGATCCACCGTTACTGATCCTCGACGAGCCGACCGATGGCCTGGATCCGAACCAGAAACACGAGGTACGCGATCTGATCCGCGATATGGCCTCGGAGAAAGCGATTATTTTGTCGACGCATATACTCGAGGAGGTGAATGCGGTCTGTTCCCGGGCGGTCATTATAGCTGATGGGCGGATTGTCTCGGACGCTACGCCCGAGGAGTTGGAGGCGATGTCTCCGCACCACAACGCGGTGCAGCTTATACTAAAAGACCCGGATCGGTCGCGGGTAGTGTCAGTGCTCAAGTCCATCACAGGCGTTCGCGACGTTGCAGTCAGCAGCGATAACGGTGAAATTCGTTTCGAAGCCGTGCCGGAAAAAAACAGAGTCATTGCCGACCGAATCGCAAGTGCGGTGCGCGACAATGATTGGAAGCTGGCAGCCATGTACGTGGAACGCGGGCGCCTCGATGAGGTCTTTCGAGAGGTGACCGGCCGCGCGCCGGAGCCCGGAGAAGATTAAACCGTGTACTCCCGTATTCTGACCATCGCGAAACGCGAGTTGTCGGGTTTTTTCCTGACGCCGATCGCTTACGTGTTCATTGTTATTTTTGTGATGCTGAGCGGTGTGTTTACGTTTTATCTCGGTGGTTTTTTTGAACGTGGCCGCGCGGATCTGGCGACATTTTTCGGCTTTCACCCGTGGTTGTATCTGTTCCTCATACCGGCGCTCACCATGCGTTTGTGGGCCGAGGAGCGCAAGTCCGGCACCATCGAGTTGCTGTTCACGCTCCCCGTCACGATGATGGAGACCGTACTGGGGAAATTCCTGGCGACCTGGATTTTTACCGGTGTGGCGCTGGTGTTGACATTTCCGTTCTGGCTGACCGTCAACTATCTGGGTGACCCGGATAACGGCGTCATCGTGGCCGCATACATCGGTAGTCTGTTGATGGCCGGCGGCTACATAGCGATTGGCAGCTGTATTTCCGCTTTCACCAAGAATCAGGTGATTGCCTTCGTTATTACGGTGGTCGTATGCCTGATGTTTATTCTGAGCGGATTCCCGCTGGTACTCGACTTCCTCGACGACTGGCTGCCCGCGGTATTACTGAAGGCGGTCGGTTCCTTCAGCTTTTTGTCTCGTTTTGAAGCCATCCGAAATGGCGTTGTCGACGCCCGGGATTTGGTTTACTTTTTTTCGTTGATTGCGCTTTGGTTGTTCGTGAACACCACCGTACTGGAAATCAAGAAAGCGGGTTGAGGTGATAAAGATGACGAAGAACCGATTGTCGATCGGCAGCCTGCTAATTGCGCTCGTATTGTTTTTCGCGGTCAATATATTCAGTAATGCGGCACTGAACCAGTGGCGCATCGATTTGACGGAAAACAAGCTTTACACCTTGGCCGACGGCACCCGCAACATCCTCACGGATTTGCAGGAACCGATAACACTGCGCTTTTTCCTTTCCCGGGAAGTCGCTACCAATGTCCCCGCAATCGCCTCTTATGCGCAGCGTGTCGAGGATTTATTGCGCGAGTACGAACGCCAGGCCCACGGCCGGATCAACCTCAAAGTCATCGATCCCGAACCGTTCTCTGAAGAGGAGGATCTCGCGCAGCGTTACGGGTTGCGTTCGATACCGGTAAACGACAGCGGCGATCCTTTGTATTTCGGGCTGGTGGGTACCAACAGTGTGGACGATACAGAAGCGGTGCCCTTCTTTTCACCCGATCGGGAGAAACTTCTGGAATACGATCTCACACGATTAATCCACCAACTGACCCAGACTGAACCACCGGTCGTGGGCTTGGTCTCGCCGCTCCCGTTGAAAGCGTCCTTACGCATGGGACAACGGGGCCGGCGATCCTGGCTTATTGTCGACCAAATCGAACAATTGTTTGTGGTTGAAAATATCGACTCTGACGAGAGCCGGATCCCGGATAGTGTGGATATTTTGATGGTTGTCCATCCCGGTGAACTGAGCGACGGTATGATGTATGCCATGGATCAGTTCGTTCTTTCCGGTGGACGTGCATTGGTGTTTGTCGATCCGTACATGGAGGCTGAGGCGAGGGGCCGCGGGGCAACGCAGAGCCGATCGGACCTGACGCCATTATTGGCCACGTGGGGTGTGGAGTTGGTCGACGATGAAGTCGCCGCGGACATGCGGTTCGCCGAACGCGTCCGGTATCGGCAGGAACAGCGCGTGGTCATTGGCGAGTTTCCTGTGTGGTTGAACGTGCAGCCTTCATATTTCAATGGTGACGATGTGGTTACCGCCAATCTCGGCAACGTTTTTCTGGCCACGGCCGGAGTGCTGGAAAAGCGTGAAGATGCTCAGACCGATTTCACACCGCTGATTCAGTCCAGCAGCCAGGCGGATCGAATCGACGCGTCGCTCGTTATAGGCGCAGCGTCGCCCACCGCCATAATCGAAGCGTATGAACCGGGTTCCAGGCGCTTGACCTTGGCGGCCCGCATTTCCGGACCCGCCGACACCGCGTTTCCGGCCGGGCCTCCCGAGCCCCGCGAACCGTCCTCGGACGCTAATGCCGAGTCTCGTGACGAAACGAGTTCATTCACTCGGAATCCGCGGCACGTTGAAGCCGCGCAGGATATTAACGTGATTGTTGTGGCGGACGTCGACATGCTCCACGAACGTTTCTGGGCCCAGCGGCAAAACTTGCTCGGCAACCAGATTGTGGTTCCAAGTGCGTCCAACGCCGACTTTGTCATTAACGCCCTCGAAAACCTTACCGGCGGCAATGACTTGATCAGTGTCCGCAGCCGGGGACAGTTCAGCCGGCCTTTCATTAAAACTGCCGAGATTCGACAGAGTGCGGAACTGAAGTACCGTCAGAAGGAGCAGGAGCTGCTCGACCGGCTCGAACAGACCGAACAGGCCCTGCTCGAGCTGGAACAGGGCAAGCGCAATGAACAGGATCAATTGATGCTGAGCGAGGAACAACAGCAGGAGATTATGCAATTTCGCGATGAAAAAATCCGAATCAGGAAGGAACTGCGTAAAGTGCAGCATCAACTGCGTAAGGATATCGATGCTCTCGAGGGGTGGTTGAAGTTTATTAACATCGGTTTGCTTCCGCTTTTGATCGTTACGGGCGCAACGACGGTTCGCGTACAACGCGCTCGCCGCCATAAGCGATAGCGCGCCGCGCTAATAATGGGAAGTAAACGTTCGTTTTATATATTGCTGGGTGTCGCCGTTGTGATGACGGTGGCCGCTGTGCTTTCCCAGCAACGTCCCGATGAGTCGACGCTGACTCACGGATTGTATGTCCCGGGACTGGACCGGAAAGTCGACACTGTTCAGGCCGTGGTGCTTCGGACGGCGGACGAGTTATTGCGCCTTGAGCGCACCGAAGACGGGTGGGTCGCGCGAAGCAAAGATGATTACCCCGCCAATACCGCGAGGATCCGACAGCTGGTGCTGGGCATTAGCCGATTGCAGCGCCTGGAGAAAAAAACGCGCCAACCGGAAAGGTTCGGCCGACTTGAATTATCCAGTGTGGAAAAGCCGGACTCCAAGGCGGTTCAGATCGCTCTGCTGAACGGTGACGGCGAAAAATTAACCAGCATTCTGCTGGGCAAGACTCATGATTTCGTAGCGTCCGGCCGCTCCCGCTACTTCGTTCGGAAAACGGGCGAACCGCGGTCCTGGCTGGTAGAGGGGGCGTTGCCGCCCGTGGTTAAAGACCTCGGTAAATGGTTGGAACGGAAACTGCTGCCGGGCATCGAGAAAACGGATATTCAATCGGTTCGTGTAATCCATGCCGGCGGCGAGAGAGTGATAATCTATCGCGACTCAAGGGAACAAGCGGACTTTCAGCTTGCGGAATTATCCGGGGAAGAGGAAATCGACAACCAGTATTCGGTCAATACTATTGCGGATACTTTTCAAGGGTTGTCGCTCCAGGACGTTGATGCGGCGAATGCCGCCGGGGAGAACCCGGCGATTGTTACCGTGGATGCCCTGACCTTCGACGGACTGCGCGTCGTAGCCCGATTCAGCCGAACCGGCTCGGACTACGGCGTGAGGCTCAATGCGAGCTATGAGCCGGAGTATGATCGGGCTGGCGGCGGCAGCGAGGGCGGCGACATTGACGCCGAAAACCTCGCCAGGAAATTGAACAAGCGGTGGCGAAATCGCTTGTTCGTCGTACCGCGGTACTCCGTGGATGCTCTCACGGTACGCCGTTCGGATCTGATCGAGTCTGCGGAAGAATCCGGCGCGAAATAACCGTCACCATGACTGCAAGTAAGCATAAAGAAACGAGGTCGAATACCATGTCTGAAAAAGCGCTTAATAAGATTAGTTCCAGAGTGACGCAACCCCGCTCCCAGGGCGCGTCCCAGGCTATGCTCTATGGCGCCGGCTTGAGCGAATCCGACATGGACAAGGCTCAAGTTGGTATCGCGAGCATGTGGTGGGAAGGCAATACCTGCAACATGCATCTCAATGACCTGGCAGCCTATGTAAAGGAAGGTGTCACGGATGCGAATCTGGTGGGGATGCGCTTCAACACCATAGGCGTATCGGATGGTATTTCCATGGGGACGGAGGGCATGAGCTACTCCCTGCAGTCCCGGGATCTGATCGCGGATTCCATCGAGACAGTGGTTTCCGGCCAGTGGTACGACAGCGTCATCGCGATTCCTGGTTGCGACAAGAATATGCCGGGGTGCGTGATGGCCCTCGGTCGCTTGAACCGCCCGGGGTTGATGGTGTACGGCGGCACGATCAAGGCAGGCCACTGGAACGACCAGACCCTGGACATCATCTCGGCGTTCCAAAGCTACGGGCAGTACCTTGCCCAGGCCATCGACGACGACCAGAGACAACATATAGTGCGTCGTGCCTGTCCGGGCGCCGGAGCCTGCGGCGGGATGTACACCGCCAATACCATGGCCAGTGCCATCGAAGCCATGGGTATGTCGTTACCTTACAGTTCGTCCACGCCGGCGCTGCACCCCAACAAGATAGATGAATGCAAGGCGGCAGGGGCTGTCGTGCGCCAGCTCATGGAGCTGGATACAAAACCCACTGACATCATGACCCGGGAGGCGTTTGGAAATGCCATGGTCATTGTTTCCGCCTTGGGTGGGTCCACCAATGCCGTGCTTCACCTGATTGCCATGGCCCGTTCGGTTAGCGTGGAACTGACACTGGATGACTTTCAACATGTCAGTAACGGCGTACCTTTTCTTGCCGACCTCAAGCCCAGCGGTAAATACGTGATGGAGGATGTGCATGATGTCGGTGGTACACCGGCGGTCATGAAATATTTGCTGGAAGCGGGTTTCTTGAATGGCGGCTGTCTGACGGTGACCGGCAGGACCATCGCGGAAAATCTGAGCGAACTGCCAGGCCTCGGTGAGGGCCAGCAAGTCATCCATTCCCTGGAAGATCCCATTAGGCCGAGGGGTCATATTCAAATACTCCGGGGCAACCTGGCCCCCGGCGGCGCCGTGGCGAAGATCACGGGCAAGGAGGGAGAAGTATTTAAGGGTCCGGCTCGGGTGTTCGACTCCGAGGAAGATATGCTCACCTCGCTGGAAAAAGGCGGCATACGAAAAGGCGATGTGGTCGTGATTCGCTACGAAGGCCCGAAAGGCGGTCCCGGTATGCCGGAGATGCTGACACCGACTTCCGCCATCGTGGGAGCGGGACTCGGTAACGATGTGGCGCTGATCACCGACGGCCGGTTTTCCGGAGGCTCCCATGGTTTCATTATCGGCCACGTCGTACCCGAAGCCCAGGAAGGCGGTCCGATCAGCCTGCTCCGTGACGGCGACCGGGTTACGATTGACGCCACCCGGAAGCTATTGTCCGTGGACCTGTCGGATCCCGAACTGGCCGAACGGCGGTCAGCATGGGTGATGCCGTCCTATAAAGCCACTCGAGGAACGCTTTTTAAATATATCAGGAATGTCCAGGACGCATCGCATGGTTGCGTGACCGACGAGTGAGAGATCGGAAGAGCACAGAACCCACTCACCGGCACGGCCCGGAGCGACATTGGAAAATATTGAATTGACCAACGAGATGATCGCGGTTTTCGCGATTCTCGGGCTGACGGTTTTTCTGTTCGCGTTTGAAATTTTCCGTGTGGATGTCGCGGCGATTTTCATTCTGGTCATTCTGGGGTTGAGCGCCCAGGTGCCCGGCTATGAAGGGCTGATCGATCAGAACGAATTGTTCGACGGGTTCGCCAGTAACGCCGTGATCTCTATCATCGCGGTAATGATCATTGGTGCAGGTCTCGACAAGACAGGCGTTATGAGTAAGGTTGCCGCCAAAATCCTGCGCTATGCCGGGCGCACCGAGCAGAAGATCATCCCGACGGTCTCGGTGGCGGTGGCGGGGGTTTCGAGCTTCATGCAAAACGTCGCCGCCGCTGCGCTGTTTCTGCCGGTGGTCACACGTATTTCGAGACGGACCCAAATTCCGTTGTCCCGCCTGTTGATGCCCATGGGGTTCGGCGCCATTCTTGGCGGCACTGTTACGATGGTCGGTTCCAGTCCCCTGATACTGCTCAATGATCTGATCCTCACCTCCAATCGTACGCTGCCCGCGGACGTGGCGCCGATGGAGGCGTTTCATCTTTTTGCCGTAACCCCCGTGGGGGTTGTGTTGGTCGCGGTGGGCGTCGCCTACTTCGCCGTGAGTGGTCGTTTCATGCTGCCACGCACCAAGGAAAAAGTGGCGGGGGCCGACAACCTGCAGCACTTCCACGATCTCTACGGGATCGCGGGTCAGATCTACGAACTGCGTGTTACGCCGGACAGTGATCTGGTCGACGTGCAGCTTCGCGACGTCGAGGAGCGCGGCAGAGCGGGCTGGATTCTGGCGGTCCGCACGGGCAAGGAAGTGCATCTTGTGCCGGGCCGCGATACCTGGATCCGGTCTGGTTCGGAGCTGGCGATCATGGGATCGAGGAAAGAAGTGGAATTGTATGCCGACCGGCACGGCCTGGTGCTGAAACCGGAGATCGAATCGTTTTCCGAATACCTGAGCGTCACCAGCGCCGGTATCGCTGAAGTCGTCATTCCGCCGGATTCCGAACTGGTCAACAAAACGCTCGGGGAAGTGCAATTCCGGAGGAAATACGGGGCCAAGATTCTTGCCATTTACCGGGTCAAGGAGGTTCTGGACACGGACATGCCCAACATCCGGTTCCAGGCGGGCGACACGCTGATACTCCACAGCAGATGGGAGGATCTCACCTTGTTGGCGAACGATTCAAATTTTGCCGTTGTCACCGATTTTCCCAGGGAAACGTACCGACCCGGCAAGCTACGGGTCGCCGCGCTGTGCTTTGGTTTTTCCATTATGCTTATTATTTTGACCGATGTTCGCTTATCCGTGGCGTTGATGAGCGGCGCCGTCGGGATGATTGTTTTCGGCGTTTTGCGCATCGAAGAAGCGTATCGGGCGATAAGCTGGCAGTCGGTTTTCCTCTTGGCCAGCCTGATCCCGCTCGGCATTGCGGTAGAGGAGAGCGGGGCTGCTGCCTGGATGGCCAATGAAACGCTGGCGATGCTGCAAGGCATGCCCGTATGGGTCCTCCAGTTGTGCTTGGCGATTCTGGCTACGGGTTTCACGTTGGTGGTCTCCAACGTCGGCGCGACGGTCCTATTGGTGCCTTTGGCGGTGAATATCGCGGTGAGGGCCGGTGGCGACCCGGCTGTGTTTGCATTGACCGTCGGACTGGCCACCTCGAACTCGTTCTTGATCCCGACGCATCAAGTAAACGCCTTGATACTCGGCCCCGGTGGTTACCGGGTGGCCGACTTTTTGCGGGCCGGATCGGCCATGACGGTGCTCTATCTGATTGTTATCATCGCCATGCTCGCATTGTTTTATTGAGCCGGACGGGCACTCCGCGCCTACCTTTCCGGGATCACCCCCCTGGGCGCGAAACGCATCACCGCCAACAGTATCGTCCCCATCAAAAGAAACCGGGTGTATGCGGCGCCGTTGATCAAATGCTGCTTGAGCCAGTTGTCCTCGTCCATGGGCAGCGTGATGGTTTGCATAAACCATTGTCCGAATGGCGCGGCTTCGATCCACAGGAACCAGATCACGAATCCACCCAGCACGGCACCCCAGTTATTGCCCGATCCACCGAGTATGACCATCACCCAGATGAGGAACGTATAGCGCAAGGGGATATAAGAGGTCGGCGTAAGCTGGCCGTCCAGGGTGGTCATCATTGCTCCGGCGATGCCGCAGGTCGCGCAGCCGAGGATGAATACCTGCAAGTGCCGCCAGGTGACATCCTTGCCCATGGCGCTGGCGGCATCACGGTTGTCGCGGATGGCTCGCATCATGCGCCCCCACGGGGATTTCAGGGCCCGTTCCGCGAACCACATGATGATACCCAGAACGACCACGAACAATGCCGCGTAGCAGACTTTCACAAACAGGCTCGCCGTATCCGCAAGATCCGCGGCGCCGAACCAGTTGGCAAGGCTGACAAACCATTCGGTCTCGACAAGCTCCACTTCATAGGGAACCGGCCGCGGCAGGCCGGTGACGTTCTTGACACCGCGGGTGAGCCATTCCTCGTATTTGATGATGGCGATGATGATCTCGGAGATGCCCAAAGTGGCGATGGCCAGGTAGTCCGCCCGCAGCCCCAATGCGATCTTGCCGATAAACCAGGCGGCGCCGGCGGCGACGAGACCGCCCGCGGCCCAGGAGATCACGATAGGTAGATTCATTCCGCCCAGGTATCCGGTATGCGCCGGGTTCACCTCCTCGATGCGGTCAACCGCCGGTAAATAGAAGACCCGGATCAGGATAAATCCCACGATGATGATCGCAATGGTGACCGGCAGCTTCAGGTAGGCTGGGACCCGCCGGCGCGCGACCAAGGCGGCGATAACCGTCCCGATAAGAATCAGAAACGACAACGCTATACCTCCACCGCCGGCTTTCCAGGCTTCGCTCACCGGCGGCATGGAAACCAGCACTGCGGTCAATCCGCCCAGCGCGGTGAAACCCATGATCCCGACGTTGAACAGGCCGGCGTATCCCCACTGCATGTTCACGCCCAGCGCCATGATGGCGGAAATCAGGCACAGATTCAGAATGCCGAAGGCGACATTCCAGCTCTGGTAGAAGCCGACGACCACCAGGAGGGCTGCCATTATTGCGTAGTAGACAGCCACTTTTCGTGTCATACAATCACCTTACCCAATCACCTTACCCAATCACCTTACCGCGGATGATACCCGTCGGCCTGATCAACAAAACGGCGACCAGGATGAGGAACGATACGGCGAACTTGTAGTCCGTCGACAACAACTGTATCAAGCTGTCCGGCGCCCAATCCGCCGGGCCGAGATAGGCGAGGAATTTTTTGTAAGCATAGGTCACCATGACTTCCGAGTACGCCACCACGAAGCCGCCCAGAATAGCGCCTATTGGCTGACCAATTCCGCCGAGAATCGTGGCTGCGAATATCGGCAGCAGTATCTGGAGAAATATGAAGGGCTTGTAGGTCTTGTCGAGGCCGTAGAGGGTGCCGGCGATGGTCGCGAGTGCCGCCGCAATGATCCAGGCAATCATGACTACGCGGTCCGGGTTGATGCCCGACAATAGAGACAGGTCCTCGTTGTCGGAGTAGGCCCGCATGGCCTTTCCGGAGCGGGTTTTTTGCAGAAACCAAAACAACGCGGTCATCACGGCGACGGCGACCACCAGGGTCACAACCTGAGACTGCTTGATGGCGATGCCTTCGTCCAAACCGGTCATCTCCTCGAACTCCCATGCCGTGATAATGAAGCGCGCACCGTCGGCGAAGCTCTGGTCGTCGGGTCCGATGACGATGCGCACCAGGCCGGCGTAGACGAACATCACGCCCACCGAAGCGATGGCGAAGACGATCGGGTTGGATCGCTTTTGGCGGTAGAACCGGAACACGAACCGGTCCGTCGCCAGGGACATGGCTATCGCCACCAGAATACCCGCCGGTAGTGCCAGCAGGGCCGTTGGTAGCGGGGAGATATCCACACCCTGCCCCTGGAGGAACCAAGTGGCCAGGATGACCGCCATGGTGCCGAAAGACATCAACTCGCCGTGGGAAAAATTGGCGAAGCGCAGAATGCCGAAAATCAGCGTGACCCCGAGCGCTCCCAGCGCCAGCTGGGCGCCGTAGGCGGTGCCCGGGACGAGGACAAAATTGGCGAATAGGGCCAATGCGTTGGCAATCTCCATCTATCCCCCCAGAAATGAACGCCGTACTTCGGGGTTCGCCAACAGCGCTTTCCCGGTGTCTATGAAGCGATTCTTCCCCTGCACCATGACAAAGCCGTGATCGGCGATCTCCAGTGCCTGCCGGGCGTTTTGTTCCACCATCAGGATGGCGATGCCGGTTTTGGCGGTCTCCAGGATCCGGTCGAACAGGTCATCCATGACGATCGGCGACACCCCGGCGGTGGGCTCGTCCAACATCAGCAGCTTCGGCTGCGTCATCAGGGCCCGGCCCACCGCCACCTGCTGTCGTTGGCCGCCGGACAACTCTCCCGCCGGCTGATTGCGTTTTTCCTTCAGGATGGGAAACAGGTGGTAGACCTGCTCCATGGTCTCGCTGATGTCGTCCTCGCGGATGAAGGCGCCCATCTCGAGATTCTCCTCCACCGTCAGGGAAACGAAAACATTGCGGTTCTGGGGCACGAATCCCATGCCGATACGCACCCGGTTCTGGGGCGCCATATGCGTAATGTCCTGGCCATCGAGCAGCACCGAGCCTTCACGCAGATCGAGCATACCGAATACCGCTTTCATGGCGGTGGACTTGCCCGCGCCGTTGGGCCCCACCACGACGGCGATTTCGCTTTTTTCGACGGTGATGTCGCAGTCAAAGATAATATCGGCGCCGCCATACCCGCCCGTCATGTTCGTCGCCGAGAGAAATTTCACGCTTCCGACCCTGTCTTGTGTTTGCGTCCCGTGCCGAGGTAGGCCTCGATGACTTCTTCGTTGTTCTTGACTTCCTCCACCGTGCCTTGGGTCAACAGTTTTCCCTCGGCCATGACGATGACCGGATCGCACATTCGGGCGATGAAATCCATGTCGTGCTCGATCATGCAGAAAGTATAGCCCCGCTCTTCATTGAGGCGTTGTATCGATGTACCGATGGTTTTTAATAGCGTGCGGTTGACGCCGGCACCAACCTCGTCAAGGAACACGATTTTCGCGTCGACCATCATAGTGCGGCCCAACTCAAGCAGCTTTTTCTGGCCGCCGGACAAATTGCGGGCCAGTTCGTTCTCCAGGTGGGAGACCTCGAGAAAATCTATAACTTCTCGGGCTTTTTCCCGGATCTGCTCCTCATTCTCGCATACTTGTTTGAAGTTGAACCACGTGTGCCGCAACTGCTCACCGGCCTGATCGCCAGGCACTACCATGAGGTTTTCAAGCACCGTCAGGCTGGAAAACTCGTGAGCGATCTGAAAGGTTCTTAAAAGGCCCTTTTTAAAAAGTTGGTGTGGCTCAAGAGCCGTCACGTCCTCTCCGTCCAGGTAGACATTGCCCGATGTCGGTTTGAAAACCCCCGCAACTACGTTGAACAGGGTGGTTTTCCCGGCCCCGTTGGGCCCGATTAAGCCTGTAATGGAGCCCTTTTCAATATTCAAGGATACGTTTTCGACGGCGTGAATGCCGCCGAAGTACTTGGAGAGGTCCACCACCGAGATCATTGTTTTATTATCTTCGGGGTTGGGGTTTGCCGGCTGAACGTTACAATATCAGTGACGGGGTACACTAGGAGCCTGTCGGACTTAGGGGATCGTAGCGAGGTAGGTGGGAAATCGAGGCCAATTTTTCGATTTATTGAGGCGAATAGCCAGCTATTTAACGAAATAAATCGGGAAAGTGGGCCGATCTCCCGCCGCCGCAGTAGATTCATCCTAAGTCCGACAGGCTCCTAGATCGGGATAAAGAAACGGCCAGGACCGCGCCCTGACCGTTTCGTTTCGTATCCGTCTACCGGAAAGTTAGTGGTACATCACGGTTTCCCACTTACCGCCCTTGATTACGGTCTCGCGGAAAGCGCCGGCCGCCTCGCCGGACCCGACCAGCTCCACGGCGCCGGCGCCGACGTAGTCGACTTCGCCGCCTTCAGCCAGGATCTTGAGACCCTTGGCGAGCTCACCCGGGAAAATCTTCTCGCCCGGGGCATTGGCAACTTTTATGACGTGGTCCTTGTACACGGCGCTGTCGGTCGTGCCGGCGGACTGCATCGCGAACAACAGCAGTGCTGCGGCGTCGTAGAGCTCGGGTACATAAGGGGCACCGCCTTTGTCGAAATCATTTTTCATGCCGACTTCGATCAGCATTTCCGCCCCAGGGCTGTCGGTGCCCGGGTTGGTGCCGATGGATCCGTCGATGGCGTCACCGAAGTGGCCCGTCAGGGAGTCCCCGACCATGCCGTCCGGCAGTATAAACTTGTCGAACGCGCCGGTGTCCAGCGAAGCCTGGATCATGCCTTTGCCGCCCTGGTCGAGGTAGCCCGCCACGACCAGAACGTCACCACCGGCGGCCGCCAGCGATCCGACCTCGGCCGAGTAGTCGCCCTTGCCGTCCTCGTGCGCGGCCACGGCGGTAACGTTTCCGCCCTTGTCCTCGAACGCGGCCTGGATGCTGTCGGCGAGACCCTTGCCATAGTCATTGTTGGTGTAGGTCAGCGCCGCCGACTCGATCCCGCGTCGTTCGAGAATATCGGCGATGATCTGGCCCTGGCGCGCATCGGACGGTGCGGTGCGGAAGAAGTACCCGTCGTCTTCGATCGTGGACAGGGCCGGTGACGTGGCCGACGGCGAGATCATCACGATCCCGTTGGGGCGCACGACGCTGTTCAACACGGCAGTGGTGGCGCCGGAGCAGGTGGCGCCAAGGATCCCGACGACGTTCTCGGACGTGACCAACCGCTCTGCGGCCGCCGTCGCGGCGGCGGCGTCGATGCAAGTGCTGTCGCCCCGCACCGACACGAGCGTCTTACCGCCCAGGAACGCGCCGCTGTCCGAAATCTCTTGGATCGCTATCTCGCCGCCCACGACCATCGGTGCCACCAGCGATTCGGTGGGTCCGGTGAAACCTTGAAGCATGCCGATTTTAACTTCCTCGGCGGCGAATGCCGTGGTCGCCACTATTGCGGCGGCAATGGTTACTAGTATTCGTCTGATCATAGTATCCTCATTTAGTGGTTGTTTCGTTGAGAACGCCAAAGGATATAGAATCCTCGGGTGGTTTACCACCCTCGGATGCCCAAGCCGCGTGCGATCACGGACGCGGGTACACTAGAATAGGGAGCATGGAGGATACCCGACACCGCCTAGTACGGAGCCTGACCCCCGCGAAGTTCCGTACCGGCACGCAACTAGGGGCTATACTGGGCCTCAGCCGCGCGGCGATACACAAGCACGTACAAGCCTTGGTTGAACGAGGCCTGCCGATCCACCGCGTACCGGGCCGAGGATATCGCCTGGCCGACGGCGTGGTCCTGCTCGACGAACGTGCGATTACAAGCCGGCTTTCGCCACGCGCTCGCGCATTGCTGGGTGGAATTAAAATCCTGGAAGAAGTGGATTCCACCAATGCGGAGCTGCTTCGGACTATGGAATCGCATCCAATGAATTGCCGTGTTTGCCTGGCGGAAAAGCAGACGGCGGGACGCGGCCGGCGTGGGCGTAGGTGGTTGGCCTCCCCTTATCGGGATCTCATGATGTCCATCGGCATTGAATATCCCCAATGGCCGGAGAGGTTGCCCAGTCTGGGGCTCGTCACGGGCTTGACGATGATTAAGGCATTGGAATGCTTTGGCGCCCAGGGGTTGATGTTGAAATGGCCCAACGATGTGTTGCACGAGTTTAAAAAACTATGCGGCGTGCTGCTGGACGTCACCGGCGAGGCACATGGTCCCTGCCGCGTGATCGTCGGGATTGGGCTCAACGTGTCGATGAGCAGCAACCAATCATGGTCTATTGGTCAGGATTGGGTCGATCTCGCTACGATAACCGGGCAAGCCGTAAACAGGAACGCCATTGCGGCACAGGCCCTGAATTTATTGCTACCGGTGTTTCAGTCCTTTCCGTCGGACGGGTTCGACCCCTATTTATCGGACTGGCGGCGTGTGGATGCTTTGAAAAGTCGCGCCGTCACGATTCACGCCGCGGACGGCACAATGATCGACGGCACGGCTGCCGGTATTGATGAATCGGGCCGGTTGTGGGTGACGAGAGACCACGGTGCCGTAACCGCGTTTTCCCAGGGTGACGTGACTGTCCGGGTTCGATGAAACTGGTTGTGGATATCGGCAACTCTTGGATTAAATGGGGCCGCGTGTATGGTGAGCGCCTGGAACCGGGGACCCCCGTAGCGCGAAAGGGTCCGGGCGAATCGATATTCGATGCGGCGTGGCATAACTGGGAAGCGCCGACTACCGTGCTGGTCTCCAGCGTAGCCGGTGCGGAGTTCGATAGTCGCTTGGAGCTGTGGATGGTGAATCATTGGGGCTGCCGTCCGGGCTGGTTTCGTTCCCGCCCCGAGACACTGGGGATCGTTAACGGCTACAGCGATTACAATGGATTGGGCAGCGACCGGTGGGCAGCGATAATCGCCGCGCGTGGACTGTACCCGGGGGCACTTGGCGTGATCGATTGCGGCACCGCCGTCACCCTGGATGTCATCGACAAGGATGACCATCACCTGGGTGGCTTCATTTGCCCCGGTATTGAACTGGCGCAACACACCCTGTTGACCCAAACAGCGAATATTTGTGAAACCACCTTGCAATCTGGGGGACTGCCCGGAAAAACTACCGCCGAGTGTGTCATGAACGGAATCGGATTAGGGTTGGCCGGCGCTCTGGAGCGGTGGATAGCGAATGTTGAAAAAGCCATGGATGGCGTCACCTGGATCGCGACCGGCGGAGACTGGCGGCGCTTAAGTCCTATTGTTCGCAAGCAGGTTCAGTATGACGCCGATCTGGTTTTAAAGGGATTAGTGCGCGTGTTGGAGTGACGAAGCCATGAAATGGCTGGTCGGATTGCTTTTTCTGCTCAACGCCGGATTGTTTCTGTGGGCAACCGGGCACAATCCGGGAAGCCCGGATCTCGCATCGGATTATCCGGTTGTGAGCGAGGAAAGTATGAGTCTTTTGAGTGAGTATAAGGCGCGAAACGGGTCGACTCCGGATACGGCGCCACGGTGCGTGCGAATCGGGCCTTTTGTCGATTCAGCTATTCTGGCCTTGGCGACGCAGAAACTCGATGCCATGTCGCTGGACTATGCACGGCGCACGGTGGAATCCCGTGAGATTCGCGCTTACCGCGTATTTGTAGGGCCGTTTGAAAGCCAATCCGCCGTCGAGGCGCAACAACAATTGCTGGAAGACACCGGTATCGAGGGGTACTACGTTAAACACGACGAGGAGGGCGGGAGTATCGTCTCTTTCGGCCTGTTCTCCCAGCGTGACGGGGCCGAAGCGCTTCTGGGTAAGCTGAAGCGTATCGGTGTTCGAGCCAAATTACGCACCGAAGATCGCATTTTGAAACCGACTTTCTGGCTGGAAATCGACGACCCGGCGGTGTTCCCGGACGTACCATCGGATTTGGTCCAGGCGCGGTGGGGAGAAAAGGGGGCGCAGGTCAGGCGGTACGGCTGCCGGTAGAAGAGTGTGTAAATTAGATGGCGACGCTTTTTTGGCTGGATTGGCCGGCGTTGATAATTTTTTGTTGTTCCCATTGCGGACTACGACCCATTTTCCTACAATTCGCGCCCCGCGCCCGTATAGCTCAGCAGGCAGAGCAGCTGATTTGTAATCAGCAGGTCGGGGGTTCGATTCCCTCTGCGGGCATAGCGCCCGACCGGTAATTATGGCATTGACACTGTACACCAATCATAAGAAAATCGGCGATTTTCCTTTCGGAGGGGTTCCCGAGCGGCCAAAGGGGGCAGACTGTAAATCTGCTGGTTCTACCTTCGGAGGTTCGAATCCTCCCCCCTCCACCAGGCGGGCGTAGTTCAATGGTAGAACCTCAGCCTTCCAAGCTGATGATGTGGGTTCGATCCCCATCGCCCGCTCCAAGCCGGCTCACGGGGTTATGACGGGCTCCTAAAAGTACGGCGTGAATAATTGCAAGGCCCATATAGCTCAGTCGGTAGAGCACTCCCTTGGTAAGGGAGAGGCCATTGGTTCGAGTCCAGTTATGGGCACCAGTTTAGACACTTATATAATCGTGATAAGCGAGCACTTTCGATCGAGGTGAGTCATGTCTAAGGCAAAATTTGAGAGAACGAAGCCGCATGTAAATGTAGGGACGATTGGTCATGTGGATCATGGGAAGACGACGTTGACGGCGGCGATGACGAAGGTGTTGTCGGAGTATGGTGGT
>JAANXG010000147.1 GCA_018263405.1 Gammaproteobacteria bacterium | reverse complement strand
GGCGGGAGATCGGCCCACTTTCCCGATTTATTTCGTTAAATAGCTGGCTATTCGCCTCAATAAATCGAAAAATTGGTCTCGATTTCCCACCTACCTCGCTACGATCCCCTAAGTCCGACAGGCTCCTAGCGCGTTGACCTGTAACTGAATTTTTGTCCCGCAAGGGTCGCCTGCAGCATCAGGCCGCCCTTAGCTACTGTGAATATCGCCATACCATTGTAATAACCTCGGGACGTGGTATTGGCATCGTACTGACCGCTGCTCGTACTCGTGGAACTGCCGGTAGTGGTTGCCTGGGCGGAGGCCCCGGCCCTAATGGCCACTGCCGAGGCCTCGGCCCCAAATTCGAATTTGCCGCTGATGAATTCACGAAAGGCGCGCTTATCCTGCAAAAACACAATTTGACTGAAAGCCTGACCGCCTAGCTGCAACCCGATACTAGCCTGCGTCATCGCGGCATCTCCCACATAGCGCCCCTGCTCATAGACACGCCCTTCACCGTAAGCACCGCCAACTACTAAACCGGCCTTGGCGATGGTCGGAAACAGAGCGTAGCCGTAGCTGTTGTTAAAATAATGACTGCTTCCACCAGCCCTTTTGAAGACATTCAGGGCAACTTGGTATTCGTCCGCTTGTACTGCTGAAAAAGGCAGGACTATAAATAAAGACAGAAACAAACCGCGTAATGGTTTCAACATAAACTAAACCCTCATAGAGTCGTCGATGGTCGGATGGGGATTATAAAGCAAATTACCCGGACGAAACCCGACCTGGAAGCAACATCTGGGCAGTTCTCGCGGTGAAGGGGTGTATCGTTCCGGTTGCCCCCAGACAGTCACAAACAATTCAAACATCCTGAGAAAAAAGGGCTTGTGACGGTGCCTGGAAAGATGAAAGATGACCCCGCGCCAGCTACAATGAACAGTATATTGAAACAGGCAGGTCTGAAATAGTGAAAACAATACGTTTTATCCATACAATGTATAACTCAGAGTCTGGAAAAGAATTAGCGACCTCTGAACTGGTAGCGGTTCACATCGACCGAGAGAAGCGGAAAAGCTGTCCGATACCAGGTCGTATCAGAACAAAGAGTCAACAGTTGCTGCGGTAGCTGCATGAAGGTCTACGGAGATATTCGCTCCAGGAATTGTTACAAAGTCAAACTGGTATGTGCGCTCCTGGATATCCAGCACGAATGGGTCCATCCGACGTTATCTAACCGAAAACGAGGAGAACGATGTGCTGGAACTCAGGCCCAACTGCGAGGTTTGCGACAGGGATCTTCCACCGGATTCGAACGAGGCGGTTATTTGCACGTTCGAGTGTACCTTTTGCAGGCCATGCGCGCGGAACGTTTTAAGTGATAGATGTCCCAAATGCGGCGGCAACCTCGTCCCGAGGCCCATTCGGCCCGTACAGCTACTGAAGAAGTATCCGACCTCCAGCGAGCGCGTGCTGAAAAAGTCCGGGTGTTAGGCGAATAACTAACAGCCCGCCGCAAATGTCGGGCGGTAACACTGGATAGCGAATATGCAACCGGAAAGAGAATCACCTGACCATCGTCAACCGGATCACGCGGGTGTGGCTTTTCATCCGCCGGTGTTGCTGATCGGATTTTTGCTGGCCGGATTCGGATTGCGGGCAGTGGTTCCGCTGGCGTTTGCTCCAGGGGGCATTTTTTCAGTGTCAGGTGCGGTTATGGTCGCCCTCGCCTTTGCGGTGGTTCTTTGGGCCGTTGCGACGATGCGACGCAAGGGCGCCTCGATACCCACTGGCGATCCGACCGCAGTGATCGTAACTGGTGGGCCGTACCGATACTCCCGCAATCCCATTTACCTGGCGATGATCGTGTTGCTGGTCGGTATCGGCTTCTGGGCAGACAGCCTGTGGTTTCCGGTCCTGGCGGTCCTGGCTTTGATACTGTTGTCGTGGGGCGTGATATCGCGCGAAGAAGCCTATTTGGAGCGTAAATTCGGCTCGGAATACGCTTCGTACAGATCGCGCGTGCGTCGATGGTTGTAACCTCACCCCCCAAAGATCACAGCAACTCCAGTCTGCCCTCCTCGCAGCCAGCCAAAAAGGACAACACTGCGATCCAGCCCGGCGCCAAGCGAAAAAGGAAGAAGCCGACCCGGAACGAGTACAAGAACCTGCAGAAACGCTATTGAAACATCCTAACCCGGGGCGGGAAGGAGCTCCCGCCCATACCGCCCAGGCAGAACGGCAAACGGGGTAGGGTATAATGTTAGTAAATTTGTCAAAAAAGTAGTCAATTCCGAAGGAATCGCTTTTGACAGAAAAGGAGCGCTTTTTATTGCAGAAGATCGAAAAAAAGGACGCATCTTGAAATTTACAGACGGAAAACTTACAGAATGGTCCTCTGTGTTTAATCGACCTGAAGGAATTGCCATAGACGATGAAGATAATTTATACGTTAATGTCACCAAAGCAAACCAGATCGTTCGCATCACTCCTAATCAGGAGACGACAGTTCTTGTCGATGGGAAACTAAATCAGCCAGACGGTATCTGCTATTGCAAAGATTATAACGGTTTATTTGTGACAGAAGATCAGAAAAAGGGAAACGTATTTTATGTACGCCTTGACGGATCAATGACCACCATTATCAAGAATTTGAATGAACCTCAAGGTGTTGTTTGCGACAAACATAAAAACCTTTATATTTCAGAGCAGGGCAAAGACCGAATTTTAAAAATAGCAGCTAAAAAACTGGATAAAATAATTAATCATCAAAAGAATTAAAGAATAGAATGTCTGCAACGATGTTCTCCGAGTTCTTAAACGATCGGAGTCTCGCTCCGGCGCAGATCCGCTTCGTCGAGATGGTGATCGAGGGGATCTTCGAAAAGTTGAAGGCGGTCAATTCGGGGTTGGCGCGGGGGTAGGCTGATGGCGGATGCGGTCGTGAAAAGGATAATCAATGCCACTGACGAATTCTCAAGTCATTAACCGTCCACGGAAACGAGGGAATTCCGCTTATATAGTCAAGTATTGGCCTCAGTTAAGGGCCATATTGAGTTTGAATGGACAACCTTGGACATTTCGAATCGGTGATTGGTGGCTATGGGTGGACTTGAACCACCGACTCCGGCGTTATGAGTGCCGTGCTCTAACCAACTGAGCTACATAGCCACGGGGTGCGGAAAGGGGTCGAAATTCTCAGAGGTCGGGCGCCTTTTGTCAACTCTGGGTGGTCGATCCTCCCCGGCCGACGCTTCATACATTGAAGCGAAAATGCACGACATTCCCCTCGCGCAAGACGTAGTCCTTACCCTCCAGGCGCATTTTGCCCGCTTGTTTGGCCCCTTGTTCGCCATTCAATGTCACATAATCATCGTAGGCGATTACTTCGGCACGGATAAACCCGCGCTCGAAATCGGTATGGATGACTCCCGCGGCCCGCGGCGCCGTCGCGCCTCGCCTGACGGTCCACGCACGTGCCTCCTTGGGCCCAGCGGTGAAAAACGTCTGTAGATCCAGCAACTCGTAACCGGCGCGGATCACGCGATTGAGCCCGGGTTCATTCTGCCCCAGCTCGCGCAGGAACTCCGCTCTGTCAGCATCGCCGAGGTCAGCAAGTTCGGCCTCAGCCGCGGCGCAGATCGGCACTACTTTTGCGCCCTCGCGCTCGGCGTGCGTGTGGACGGCTTCGAGTTGCGGATTGTTTGCAAAGCCGTCCTCTGCAACGTTGGCGATATAAACGACCGGCTTGTGCGTCAGCAGGAACAATTGCCTGACGGTCCCGGCCTCTTCGGCGCCCAGTCCCAGCGTACGCACCGGCCGGCCCGCATCGAGATGGTCGCGGAGGCGGGCGTACAGTGCGTGCAGGCGAAGTTGTTCCTTGTCGCCGGCTTTCGATGCCTTCTCCGCGCGGTAGACCGCCTTCTCCACCGTATCCAGGTCGGCGAGCATCAGCTCGGTGTCGATCGCTTCGATATCCGAGGCGGGATCGACCCGCCCGGTCACGTGGGCGACGTTGTCGTCGGCGAAACAGCGCACGACATGGCCGATGGCGTCGACTTCGCGGATGTGGGACAGAAACCGGTTGCCCAGGCCTTCGCCTTTAGACGCGCCCGCGACCAGGCCGGCGATGTCCACGAATTCAATGGTGGTCGGCACGACCCGCCGTGGTTTGACGATCCGGGCAATGCGCTGCAGCCGGGGGTCGGGGACCGGAACGATGCCGACATTGGGCTCGATGGTGCAAAACGGATAATTGGCCGCGTCGATGCCGGAACGGGTCAAGGCATTGAATAAAGTGGACTTGCCCACGTTGGGCAGGCCGACGATACCGCAGCGGAATCCCATAATTAATTACTACCGGCCGCGAAACCCGGGAGGCGCGTTCGAGCGGCGCGTGCTACCGGGGTGCTGTTCACTGCTCTCATTAATTAAGCCGGGAGTGCAGAATCCGCATGGCACGGGGCAGATCGCCGTCCAGTATATCGGGGAGCACGTCACAAGAGGCATCGATGGAAGATTCGATGCCGGCCTGCTCTTCCTTGCCGGGCCGGTGAAGAACATAATCCACTACATCGTGGCTCAATCCGGGGTGGCCCACGCCGATTCGCAAGCGGGCGAAATCCGGCGACCCCGTGTGGGCAATGATGTCCCGCAGTCCGTTATGCCCGCCGTGGCCACCGCCCACTTTCAGCCGAACATCGCCGGGCTGCAGATCGATTTCATCATGCGCCACGAGAATTCGCTCGAGCGGTATCTTAAAGAACCCGGCCACCGCCGCAACGGCTTGGCCGCTGTGGTTCATAAAAGTCTCGGGCTGGAGAAGGCGCAGCTTCCCTGCGCCCCAAACGCCCTCCGCCACGCGGCCGTGAAACCGCTTTTCAAAACGACACTGCAGTTTCAGTTTGCGCGCGGCGGCATCGAGAAACCAGAAGCCGGCATTATGACGCGTTTGCGCATAGCTCGCGCCGGGATTCCCAAGTCCGACCAGCAGGGCAAAGGGTTCCATCAACCAGGAGGATCGTTCGTTTCAGGCGGGCCGCCAATTGTGAAACCAATCAGTCTTCGGGGGTCTCTTCCCCGGTTTCCCCCTCGCCTTCGATTTCGGCCTCTTCATCCGCCTCTTCGTCGGCTTCAGCTTCAAGATCTTCTTCGACTTCAATCTGCGGCGCGTAGACCGTTGCAACGACTTGATCTTCGCCCTCGTGGAGCAATGCGGTGATCTCCACACCTTCCGGTACCTTGATGTCCGAAAGAGAAGCCGAGTCGTGCAGGTGCAGTCCGGACACATCGACCTCGAGATACTCGGGCAAATCGGCGGGGAGGCACGACACGTCGATCTCGTTCAACATGTGCGACATGATGCCTTCTTCCGTCTTCACGCCCGGTGCTTCTTCTTCGCCGATAAAATGAATCGGTACCGCGATATGCAGTGTTTCCGTGGCGCTGATCCGCTGAAAATCCACATGCAGCACATTGGGCTTGACGGGATGCATTTGGATATCGCGAAGAATCGCCTGTTCGACATTCTTGCCGATATCGATCTTGATCACCGCCGAGCGAAATCCTTCCTGTTCCAGGCTGTGAAAGATTTCGTGGTGATCCAGCAGCAGCGACTTGTTCTTTTTCCCGGCGCCATACACCACCGCGGGAATTTTCCCGTCGCGGCGGTAGCGCCGGCTGGCCGCCTTACCCGAGTCCAAACGCGGCTCGGCGTTAATTCGATAATCAGTACTCATGTGTTACTCCGGTTTTTGCCATTCCAATACGTTCTAGTCGACAAACAACGAACTTACCGAATCGCTCTCCGCGATCCGGCGAATCGCCTCGCCCAGCAACTCCGATACCGTAAGCTGCCGGATTTTCTCACACGCCTGCGCGGCTTCGCTGAGCGGAATAGAGTCCGTCACCATTAATTCGTCCAAATCGGACTGCGTAACTTTTTCCACGGCGTTACCCGATAACACCGGGTGCGTACAGCACGCCAGAACGCATGTGGCACCATTTTGCTTCAGCGCACTGGCTGCCTCGCACAGCGTGCCGGCCGTATCCACCAAATCGTCAATCAGTACACAACATCGGCCCTTTACCCCTCCGATGATGTGCATCACCTTGGCCACATTGGCTTTCGGCCGCCGTTTATCGATGATAGCCAGATCCGCGCCCAGATGCTTGGCCATCGCACGCGCGCGAACGACGCCGCCCACATCCGGCGATACCACGGTCAGGTTGTCCTCGCGGCGGCGCCAAAGCTCTTTCCACAATACCGGCGAGGCGTAGATATTGTCCGACGGTATGTCGAAAAACCCTTGTATCTGATCCGCGTGCAAATCCAGGGTCAGGACCCGGTCCGCCCCGGCATTGCCGATCATGTCCGCGACCAGCTTGGCGGTAATCGCCACGCGCGCCGTCCGCGGCCGCCGGTCCTGGCGGGCGTACCCGAAGTACGGCAGCACGGCGGTAATGCGATGCGCCGAAGAACGGCGCAATGCGTCGATCATCACCAGTAATTCCATGAGATTATTGCTAACCGGCGCACAGGTCGGCTGGATGATAAACACGTCCCGGCCGCGGACGTTTTCCATGATCTCCACCATGACCTCGCCGTCGCTGAAGGTGCCCACCTGCACCCGCCCCATGGAGGCACCCAGATACCGCGCGATCTCCGACGCCAGTGGGGGGTTGGCGTTACCCGTAATCAACGCCAGATTATCTACCGGCATGCCGCCCGACCTCTATATTGTTGTACTCGTTGCCACGGATTGAACTGGCTGGGGTGGCAGGATTCGAACCTGCGCATACCGGAATCAAAATCCGGTGCCTTACCACTTGGCTACACCCCAAAACATCAGGTCCAAGACATCGGACTCCAACGCGACTTTAGCAAAGCGCCCGATCTTTGGTGGCGCCCACGCAAAGAAAGGGCGCGTATTGTCGCGGCCCCGCATGCGGGTGTCAATTTTGCGGCCAGTCCCAGCGCCTGATAACTGCTTTCACCTGGATGGTGTCGTTTTCGCCCACCTCGCCGCCCACGATGGGCTCGCTGCCAGGCAACGTATTCATCACCATTTTCCGGGGCATGTCCTGGCCGTCATGGTAGCGATAGTCTAAAAATCGGATTTTCCAGCCGTTTTGGGTGAGCACGGCCAAGCGACCCCAATCATCGAGTTTCGCTTCATACCGGCTGTCCGGAGCCGCAACCCCGAGCACCCAGTGCTGCATGGGCTCGAAGGGGACACGCCATCCCACAACCCGGTACAGCAGGTCCTCGGCCGAATCGTCGTAATAGGTCTTGTCCTTGCCGTCTTTCAACACCGCGCCCTGTTCATCCAATATGAGCACGACGCGTCCAGCCCCCATGGGACCGTACAAATTGATATTGTGATCGCCCTGGTCGCGGCGCCAGTACATATTCACCGTATCGCCACGCTTATTCGTCTTCACCGCGAGCTTGCCCCGTAGCGCCCACTCGTCAACGGCCTTCATGGCTTGCATGCGCCGGTTCCACGCTTCGCGGGGATTATCCGCGGGCGGACGCAGCGGCGCGACCGTGCAGCCGGCGGCAAGCAGCATTAAAGCGACACACGCCCACGCCGCGAGCGGGGGCGCCCTCACTGGATAAATCGCTCGAGAGTCTCGTTGAGAATGTCGCTCTCGGGATGCTCCTCTCGCGCCTGCTTCCAGATCTCGCGGGCTCGTTCTTCGGCGCCGGTTACCCACAACACTTCACCAAGGTGAGCGGCAATCTCGGCATCTTGGCGCATTGACAGGGCACGTTCCAGGTACCCGATCGCATCCTTGAGATTCCCGAGGCGATACTGCACCCAGCCCATGCTGTCCAGAACAAAAGGGTCGTCAGGGCGCATGCCCAGCGCTTTCTTGATCAGCTCATACGCTTCCTGAATGCGATCGGTTGCGTCCGCCAGTGTATATCCGAGGGCGTTCAACGCATGGGCATCGTTGGGATTCTCGGCAAGCAATGTGCGCATATCCCTTTCGTGCTCGCCGAGCCGATCCAGCTGCGCGGCCAGTAACCCACGCGAATACAGGAGATCGGTATTGTCCGGGTACCTGGCCACCGCATCATCCAGCACGGATTTGGCCCGCGCTAGCTTGCCGGCATCCCGCAGCACCACTTCCTTGGTCAAGGAGAGCCGAACAAATTCATCCTCGTCACCGGGAACCACCGTATCCAGATGCCCCAGCGCGGAGTCAACGCCTTCACGCTCAAATATCACCGTCGCCAGGCGAAGCCTGGCATCGAACCGATGTTCATGACCGGAAACCTGGCGATACCATTTTTCGGCTTCGGCGTAACGTTCCTGCTCGTCGGCGATCTGCCCCAGGTACAATCGAATCCGGTCATTGCCCGGCGTTAGTTCCAGGTGCCTGAGAAAGTATTTTCGGGCGTCCTTGTAATGTTCATCCTGCACGCTCAGCAAACCTGCCGCCATCAAACTGGCGGTGTTGCCCGGATCATGCTTTAAAGCGACGAGGAACTGTTTCAGCGCGTTATCGGTAGCTTCCTGGTCGATCAGATATCGTGCGTAGCCGACGCGGACGCGGGTGGCGTCAGGAGACTCCTCGAGAAATCTCCGGGCGAATGTATCGATTCGCTTTTTCGGGTACTTGTTTTGAATCAGGTGGCCCAGTTTCGCCAAACCGGCTTCCTCCCAACCGGGACGCAGCGACAACGCCCGGTCCAGCGACTCGATGACCAGTTCGTTGCGATCGATGCGGTCAGCGAGAAAAGCTGCCGCAAAATGCGCATCCGCATCGTCCTCGTATCTCGCAACGATTCGCTTCATGGCCGCGAGTACGTGTTCCCGGTTCGACAACTGCCCAAGCAAACGCGCGATCCGGCGCATTGCCGTGGCCCGGTCTTCCGAATGCTTCCGCAAAAGGGTAGCGAACCGCGCGTCGGCCTCGTTAATCCGTCCTTGTTCCACCATGATGAGCGCCAGCGATTCCAATGGGCGGTCCCGATCCGGCTGCAGTTCCACCCAGAGCGAGGCCGATTCCAGTGCCAGGTCAAGCCGTTCGGCGTCGAGGGCGACCCGGGTTGCACGCTGAGCCAGGCGAGGATCTCGGGACAGACGGGCGGCTTCGACCAACGCCCCCACCGCGGTTTCCCCATTGCCCCGGTTGGCGGCGATTTCCCCGACCAGGATTTTGTAGAGGAGATCACCATCCAGATCGACGTTCGGCAGTTCCGGCGCGGATGGAGCGGAGTGCACCGACGGTGAAATGTCCTGGTCGGCGGAAACCCCCCGGGTATCGGCATCCTCTCCGGAGGGCGCCAGTACACACCCAGCCGCCAACAGGCAGGCGAGCGACCAGATCCCTACCCGCGGACCTCGCTTCGAATTCTTAATCGTCTTGAATAACATCGATCACGTCGGGGGGCATTGTTGCTGCTGACTTCACTCATTCGATATTGTACGCCTGATCGTCGCTAATCGAATCATGTAGTATCGAAATCAATCGACTTTCGATCGCCGCTGGTTTTTGCGCCGCGAGTCGACCATAATCCAAGGGCGTCGAAGCCGGCGCCGGTAGCGTGAACCGATCCGATATCGAGATCCGGAACTGACCCCATGCATCCATTCATACTGATACTGCTGGCCTTGGCGATATGGGTACTGGGCTACCGTTTTTACGGTAAGTTCCTGAAGATCGGTATATTGCAGTTGCATGAAGACTGGCCGGCTTCCGCCTTGTCCCAGCCGGGTGACCCGGATTCCGAACCGCGGGGATCCTGGACAGTATCCGCGTTTCATGCGGCCGCATCCACCGGTCTGTTATCCGTTATCGGTGCCGCCATCGCCGTGATCTGGGGCTGGGTCCCCGCTTTTCTTTGGGTCACCCTCGGCAGCATCATCGCCGCCACGGTGCTGAACCTGGGCGTTATGTGGGCCACTTTGCGCCGGTCGGGAGAGAGTCTCGCGGGCCTGGCCTACGAGCTGGGGGGACTGCCCGCCGCGCTTTCGCTGTTCTTTTCCGGCGTGCTGCTCCTGGTGTTGGTGAGCAGCACGCTGGGCATGATGCTCGGGAACCTGCTCCACGCCCACCCGGAAACGACCTGGCCGTTCCTGTCCTTGCTGGTGATCGGCGGTTTGTTGAAACATGGCATCCGCACATCGCCCCTGCGCGCCGGCGCCTCCGCGGTCATCTTAATCGCCGCGTTTTTTGTGGGGCAGTCCTTTCCCCTGAGCCTGGGCGGCAACTGGTCGTTCAGCATTCGGAGCGTCCAGGTATTCGGGCTGCGGCATGAACTGATCTGGGCGGTGATTGCCTTGTACATGGCCTACCGGGCAGCCTGCGTTCGAGCGAGCGAAGGAACGTACGGCCGCAGCATAGTAGCCACGCTGTTAGCGATAGCCGTGCTGGGGCTTTTTATTGCCGGTACCGCCATTCAGGGCAATCCCATGGATGCACCGCAGTTCCACACCGTCGACAACCTGCCCCCGGTCCCGATATTGCTCTTCCTGGTCGTCACGGGCGGCGCCCTGTCCGGTATGCACGCCCTCGTGGCTTCCGGGTGCACCGCCAGGAACCTGCAAAAGCAACGAGACATATTGCCTGTCGGATTCCTGGGCGTCGGCCTGGACAGCCTGGTGGCGGTTATGGTTATCGTGGCGCTCGTCACCGGCTTTACGGACCGGGAGTCATGGGAAACCGTATATGGCACCTGGCCCGTTTACGGTGGTCTATATATCTGGGTGGATTTGGCCATCACGAAGATCGCCCTGGCCATCAGCGCCGTGGGTATTCCCCTGGCATGGAGCGTTGGGCTGGTTGCGGCCCTGGTCACCGCTCTGGCATTGAGTATGCTGGAGACGGGGCTGCGTATACTCGGCTCGTCAGTGGGTGAATTCGTTGAAGACTTCGATTTCAAGTGGGTCAACACACCCGTGTTTAAACAACGATTCGCCGTTACGCTGATCGGCCTGGGAACACTGATGCTGTCCCAGACCCATATCAACCTACAACATTGGTTGCTGGTGGGTATTGCCAATCAGTGGTTCGCGTGCTCGGTGCTGGTACTCCTGGGTCTGATGCTTTGGCGGACACGGCGCTCGGCGCTGTTTTGCTGGGCACCGCTGGTAGTCATCGGGCCCTTAACCATCTGGGGCACAACCTGGATCATGCTCCAGTGGCTCCAGCGGATGGACTGGGTGTTATTCGGTATCGGTGCCGCCGTCTGCTTGTTCGGTGTCACGTATTTCGGGCTTTGCGCGGGTTCGGCGGTACGGCTTCGAAGACAAATGGTGGAGAGCCCAAACGTCGTACCGCGTTTTTAGCAGGGTGTTTATCGTCAGCCCGGAACCCTCCAACTCAAGCCGGTCGATCAAAATATGACGCAGCGAACCGCATAGTGGCACACTGAACAAACAATGCATTTACTCGCACTTGGACTGAACCATAACAGCGCCCCCGTCGACATACGCGAGCGGGCGGCCGTGACTGCCGAGCGCCTGGAAGATGCACTCGAGAGCATACGGCGACAGGGGTCGATTCGCGAAGCCACGATTTTATCCACCTGCAACCGTACCGAGATCTATTGCCACCAGGAAGAGGCGAGCCCCCAGAGGGCGATTCAATGGCTTTGCGAATACCACGATCTGTCCAGTAGCAGTATCCGTCCATATCTGTATCAGCATCCGGATCGATACGCGGTAAGCCACGCATTCCGGGTTGCGGCGGGGCTGGATTCGATGATGCTCGGGGAACCGCAAATACTCGGGCAGATGAAGGATGCGTTCACCGCGGCGCAGACACTTGGCACAACGGGTAAGATTCTTAACCGGCTGTTTCAACAGACTTTTACCGTTGCAAAACAAATCCGCAGCGACACAGAGATCGGTGCTAACGCCGTGTCGATCGCCTATGCCGCGGTTAGTCTTGCCCGAAACATATTCGCGGACCTTTCCAGAAAGACGGTCTTAATGATTGGCGCCGGGGAAACCATCGAACTCACCGCCCGCCATTTCACGAATGCAGGCGTCCGGCGCTTAATCGTCGCCAACCGGACTCGGGAACGCGCCCGTGAACTGGGCGCGCTGTTCGGCGCCGAGGCCATGTCCCTGGCACAGTTGCCGGAGCGACTGGGTGAGGCCGACATCGTGATTTCCTCAACGGCCAGCACTTTGCCGATTCTCGGCAAGGGCACTATCGAACACGTCCTCAAACAACGGAAACACAAGCCCATGTTCATGGTCGATCTTGCAGTGCCGCGAGACATCGAACCACAGGTGGGCGAACTCTCGGACGTGTACCTTTATGCCATCGACGACCTGCGGGGCGTCGTGGAAGAAAACCTCGAGACACGCAAAGCCGCTGCGCGGGACGCCGAGAAAATCATCGACTCCCAGACCCGGGATTTCATGCGCTGGCTGCGGGGACTCAACGCCGTTCCCACAATCCGTGACCTGCACGAGCATCTGAACGCTATATCGAGCGAGGAAATCGACAAGGCCACCCGACGGTTGAACGCCGGCGACGATCCCGAACAGGTGGTGCGCAATCTTGCCCGTACCCTGTCCAGGAAATTTGCCCACGAACCGGTGGCAGGCATGAACCGCGATGCGTCCGGCCAACTCGCGGACGCCGTGCGCCGACTTTTTAAATTAGAGCGCACCGACGACTCTTGACCCGCGTATTGGCGTGTATAAAACACCGGCGAAACCCGTCGGCACCGATCGATGAACCCATCCATTCAAAATAAACTCGACCACCTGACCGACCGCCGCGAGGAAATCAGCGCGCTGCTGGCCGATCCGTCCGTGTTGAACGACCAGAACGAGTACCGCAAGCTGTCCATGGAATACTCCGACATCAATCCGGTGGTGGCGCTATACCGGATTTACAGGAGCCAGTTGGCGGAACTGGAAGCGGCAACCGCGATGCTGGAAGACCGGGATAAGGAGATACAGGCACTCGCCCGCGATGAAATCGCGCGCCTCGAGCCGCAACTCGAGGAGAACGGATTGAAGCTCCAAAAGGCACTGCTCCCGAAGGATCCCAACGATGACAAGAATACCTATCTCGAGATTCGTGCCGGCACGGGCGGTGACGAGGCGGCGTTGTTTGCCGGCGACCTGTTCCGGATGTACACACTGCATGCCGAACACCGCGGTTGGAAAATCGAGGTCATGAGCCGGAGCGAGGGCGAACACGGCGGCTACAAGGAAATCATCAGTCGAGTCAGCGGCAATAAGTCTTATTCGAGACTGAAGTTCGAATCCGGCGCCCACCGTGTGCAGCGGGTCCCGGAAACGGAAGCACAAGGACGCATTCATACCTCGGCCTGTACCGTTGCCGTGTTACCGGAGGCCGACGAAATCGACGATATCGAGGTTCATCCCCAGGATCTTCGTGTCGATACCTTCCGCGCTTCGGGGGCCGGCGGACAGCACGTCAACAAGACCGACTCGGCCATCCGAATCACGCACCTGCCCTCGGGCATCGTGGTGGAATGCCAGGAAGAACGATCCCAACACAAGAACCGGGCACGAGCCATGAGCATGTTGCAATCACGCCTCATGGACGCCGAAATCCAGGCACAACAGACAGAAGAAGCCGCGACCCGCAAATCACTGGTGGGAAGCGGCGACCGCTCGGAACGAATCAGAACCTACAACTTTCCGCAGGGGCGGGTGACGGACCATCGCATCAATCTCACCCTGTACAAGCTGGAAGATGTTATGGGCGGGAACCTCGACCAGGTGATCGACCCGTTGATAACCGAATATCAAGCCGAGCAACTCGCGGCGCTGAGAACTGGATGAATCGACCGGCTGAAAAAGTTCCGCATACCATCACCGGCCTGCTTCAGTCAGGGACCCGGACGATCGGAGATGCCAGCGACGCGCCGGACGTGGACGCACGTATTCTGCTGCAAACATTATTAAAGAAAGATCATGCCTGGCTGATCGCTCACGGCACCGAAAGCGTGGACGCGGCGCACGTTACGCGGTATTACCAATGGATCGAGCGCAGAGCCCGGAGCAAACCGCTTGCCTATATCACCGGCCGCAAGGCATTCTGGACAATGGAACTGGCCGTCACACGGGATGTGCTGGTGCCCCGGCCCGAAACCGAACTACTGGTGGAGCGCGCCCTGGGAAAGATCCCCCTCTCCGAGCCCCTGCACATCCTGGACCTTGGAACCGGTAGCGGCGCCATCGGCCTCGCTATCGCCGCCGAACGCCCTTTGTGCAAGGTCACGGCCACCGACTGTTCATGGCCCACGCTGAAAATCGCCGAACAGAACAAGGGCAGGCTCGGACTTCGCAATATCGACTTCCAACAGGGGAACTGGTACGGACCGCTCGAACAAAACCGATTCTCGGTGATCGTCTGCAATCCACCCTACGTCCCGCACTCGTACTACGAGGCCACACTCAGCCATGAACCCCGGGACGCGTTGTTTTCCGGAGAGCGCGGGCTCGATGCCCTGGAAACAGTCATCAACGGCGCCGGTGGACACCTCGAACCGGGCGGCTGGCTGCTGGTGGAACACGGCTTCGACCACAAACCCAGCGTCCAGGTTCTGTTCCAAGCGGCGGGATATAAATCGATCACAACGCTGGATGACCATGCCGGTCATCCAAGAGTGACGGAAGGACGACGAGCGGACAAAGCGTGAACACGGCCCGCACAAATAGATTCCGCTGTACGGAACACCGCTGTCTCCAAATGATGAGAAGAGCGAACTTTGGCATCGTTGGGCTCTTGATTCTGGGCGTGTTTTTCACAGGATGTGCAGATCCTGCATCTCCCCGGATTGACGCGGTTCAAAGTGCGACAAACCGATCCGCAAGATATCTCGCGAAACATTCTAAAGAAGATGGAATGTTCGAGTATCGCATCAATATGGATCCCACTATTGAGGTGAAGGACAGATATAACATCTTACGACACGCCGGCACCATATACGCGATGTCTATGTATTATCAGTTACAGCCCGATGACAACATGCGGTCGGCCATAGAACGAGCAGGCAGATACCTCCGAGATGAGTCCATACATCCCATATCGGGTAAGGATAATATGCTAGCCGTCTGGTCGGAACCCGATGTCAATCGAAGCGGCAAACCACTCCAGGCAAAACTCGGTGGTAGCGGCCTCGGTCTTGTGGCTTTATTGAGTTTAGAGAATATTCACCCTGGATTCACACCACTCTCCGACCTTCAAGCACTTGGCCGCTTCATAGCCTATATGCAGAAAGAAGAAGGGAGTTTCTATTCCAAATATATTCCTTCGATGGGAGGGCGTTGGGATAAATGGCAATCACTATATTACCCGGGTGAAGCCGCATTGGGATTACTCATGCTTTACGAAAAGGATGCCTCGCACATATGGATCGAGACGGCTGCCAAGACTCTGGCGCATTTGGCTCGCAACCGTAAGAATAAAACTAATATACCGGCCGACCATTGGGCTCTCTTGGCTACCGAAAAGATACTATCCCTTGAGAATAACGATGAGCTGCCCGTATCAAGGGAGTTGCTAATAAACCATGCAATCCAGATCTGTGACGCTATACTTCAAAGTCAAATCGAGAATCCTGAACGACCTGAGTATGACGGTGGCTTCTCGGAAGGCGGTAGAACAACTCCCACGGCTACACGTTTGGAGGGGTTGCAAGCGATTCTTTCTTTTCTCCCTCCCGATCACGAGGTACGGAAGCGTATTGATTCCGCTGTACCTCGCGGAATATCGTTCTTGCTTCGGGCACAAATACGGGAAGGAGAATTCATCGGGGCATTTCCTCGAGCAATAGACAAAATGGATCAAGGTACTCCAAATGCAGATAAGTTTAACCGTCGCGCAACTGAAGTACGGATTGATTACGTGCAGCACGCTTTAAGTGCGATGATCCAATATTTGCATCTGATGAATGGCAAGAAATAGGAAGCACCTGGCGGGGGCTGTATGCTCGTGAAGCACCGGCTGAAAGTGTCGGAGCCTCGGTGGAAAGGTGGGGGATCGAGTGGTTCGCGCTTGCCCACAACGGTCAACCGGAGGTCGATGCCGATATCAGCCCGTTTTGTCTGGGCACTCGTGTTTTTTCAAGCTCTGTTGAAGATCGATTTAGGCCGGGCAGGATACGCTCGACGGTCTTGTAGGCACACACGATACGATCGCGTATTGAGATGCCTCCCCGGTAGTTGGCCTCCAGGGACAAGCCGGGGAAGTCCTGCAGCCGGGAATCCACGGCCCGCATTCGAGCGGGATAAGCGCCGTAGTACAATGGCAGGCCATGCAAGTGGCGTGTAATCGATACCATTTCAGGATCCGTTGCGATATCAAGTAACGGTTTTAGAATCTTTAGAATCTCCGCAACGCTTTGGTCGTCGTCCCAGGTAATCGCGTCCGGCCGGCGCCCGCCGCCGAGATAGTTGGTCAGCAATACCTTGCCGTCGGGTGCGTGACTCGGGAAAAGTCGACTACTCCACATACAACCCGTCAACGCTAATTTCTCCCGGCGCGGCACCAGGAAACCGGTGCCGTTCAGAGCGTGGTTAACCGCGGTTTCGGCGAAGCCCATATGAACCACGGATAGCGGCGCATAGTCGATCCCTCGCAGAAGATTTGCCAATTCCGCATCCAGTGGAGAAAGCAGGGATGCGGCTGTGTATGCCGGGGTACACAACACTATGTGGCGCACCCGCAACGTGCATTGGGTGCCGGAAGATACACCGATAGCTGTCCAACCCCCATTCACGGGCGCCAATTCGGTCGCTTTATATCCAGTCCGCAATCGAATAGCGGAAGTATCCGCCAGCGACTCAACCAAACTTGTCATACCCCCTTCGAATGAAAAGGCCTCCGTTTCAGTTGCGGTGCGACGGCGCAGAAATTTATGCGCCAACATCCCCAGCGCAATACTTCCATACCGCCTTTCGAGCCCGCTCAATCGCGGCAGGGTAGCCGCGGCGTTGGCACGATCCGGATCGGAAGCCAAAGGCCCCGCGACGAAGGGTTCTATCGCCTGCTCCAGCATTCCCCGTCCGAATCTTCGTGTGACGAATTCACTCACCGTTTCCCGGTCCCGATCGCCTCGTCCGGCAAACGGCTCACGCATCATGCGCAACTTGTCCCCGGCACTCCATACCGAAGATTTAGCCATCGCGCCGATGCTTAGCGGCAGTTCTACAAGGCCCCCGTCTTTCAGCAAATAACGGTGTTCGGTCGGCGCGCGCTCGAACTTGCGGCGATTCATTCCTGTCGTGTCTAGAAATGTATTCACTTCCGGGCGATAGTTCATCACCATGGATGCGGATTCCTCCAGCAGATACCCGGACTGCCGTCCGGTTCGGATCTTCCCGCCCGGCCGGTCGCCCTGTTCCCAAACCTCAACGCTGACTCCCTCGTTCGCGAGCAACCACCCGATAGTCAGACCCGAAACACCGGCGCCGACGATTAGAATGTCTGCGTCAGACACGTGTCACGTAAAAACATTTGCCCCAAGTGTTCGTTGCGAAGTTCACACACTGCCACGCTTTTTCTTGGGTTTGTTTGCTTTTAATTCTGCCTTCATCTTGTCAATGAACTCTCTATCCATTAAACCCAGCCCGCCATCTCCGGGTTGCTGGTGTTCCGAGACGTAGCTCTTTATATTGGAGAATCGCCGCGCCGCCTGGGCATTGTCTTTCAATCTAGGCACGCGTTCGCGCGCTATTTCAAAAGCATCGAAGCTCAATTCCCGCATACCGAAACCTTTCATTCGGCGCACCGCCCGCATCATCGCCCGATTGCGAAAGCGGGTCAGATCATCGTCTGTGATCACGGCCAATCCCTCGCGGCGGGCGTTGAACTCGGCGGCTTTCTTGATGCCGGCGCGAATAAACTCCGGGGCCGACTCCACCCGGCGTAGAGTCTGTGGGTCCCACTCCACTCCGGCGCTTTGCGTATCGACCACGCACTGCACGTCCTCCACCGACACTGTGGCCGATTTACGGCGCTTGGCCTCACGCTCGGCGGCGGCCTCCATGGTGGGCAACACGAACATCCGTACCTGGGGCGGCCGGTCCGCCAGGGCTTGCTCCAGCGCCCTTTCCGCCTCGGGATCCCACGATCGCTTGCGTTCGCCCGTGTCGTCCTCTTCCAGCCTTCCGATCAGTTTCATATTTACTTCCAAATGTCCTTCCTCGCGGGCCACGCTTTCCGCCACCTCCTTGACGCCGTCGCGCATGAAAGCGGGGATTTCCTCCAAATAACCCGCCGCCCCTTGGGTCCATACGATAGGCGGCGCGTCCTTCCCCGACCTGACCGGTCCGCCGCTCGCGCCGGGAAACCGGCGTGCGGCCAGGGTGCTCAAGTGCTCCGGTGTCACTACGTTCTGTCCTTGTTCGCGCGCATGATCCTCGGCGCGCTTTTTGACCATCTTGCGCAGAAAAGCCGGCACCCGGCTCAGGCGCTGTTCCGCTTCGGGCAACCATTCGATCTCGGATTGCAGTGCCGCCAGCGGTTGTATCTCGGCCCCGCCGCCGGGCTCATAGACGCACCAGGGATCCGCGTCCATCAGACCACCGCCCAGGGCTTTGGGCCGCGCACGGCAACCGCCGCACAATACCCGAAACTCGCATTCACCACATTTCCCCCCGAGCTCAGGGTCGCGTAATTGTGCGAACACCGGAGACTGATTCCAGATATCCCAGAAAGGCCGCGTTCGTATACTGCCTTGCTCTTCCGGCAGATAGGGGCAGGCAGTTATTCCGCCTTCCGGCGTCACCCGGCAATAGTGGATTCCGGCCAGGCAGCCGCCGCCCTCATACCCCTCGGCACGGGTCAAAGGAGATGCCGGGTTGCGCTGATAGGCCACGCGCTTGAAATGAGGTGCACAGCGGGCACGGATTATCAGATCGGTACTCTGTTCCTGCGCCATGACCAATTCTTGTAAGACCTGCTCATAGCGCTCGGGAGCGATATCCGACATCGACTCGCCGCGTCCCGTGCATATCAGAAAGAATACGTTCAACACCCGCGCGCCGACGTCTCGGGCGAATTGGATCATGGAAGCTATTTCCCCGGCATTGTCGTTGGTGACGGAGAAATGTACTTGAAACGGGAGTTCGTGGTGCCGGCATGCATCCATCCCGGCCAGGGTTTTTTCCCAACTGCCGGGACAGCCTCGAAACCGGTCGTGACGGTCCGGGTCCAGCGAGTCCAGGCTGATGCCCAGTCCCATCGCCCCGGCCGCTTTGAGCGACTTAACCCGCTCCTCCGTCAGCATGACTCCGTTGCTGCCGACCACCATGGACAGTCCCTTGGCGTTGCCGTGAGCCACCAATGCTTCCAGGTCGCGCCGCATCAGGGGTTCACCGCCGGTCAACACCACCATGGTCTCGTCACCGCGGCTTGCTACTTGATCCAGCAGGTCCTGCGTCTCTAGCGTTGTCAGCTCGTCTTTTCCACCTTGTTCCCGGGTACCGGCATCCATGTAGCAATGTGCGCACACCAGGTTACAGCGACGGGTCAGGTTAACCGCGAGTAGGTAAAGATCGTTCATCCTGTTTAAGGCTAAGCGCCGCCGCTTCTCGGATCGTCCGGGTCCAGATGAAACACACCGCGTTCCTGCCACTGTATCTTTACCGCGTCCACCGCGTCGGTGGTTACCCGTTCACGGCCGTTACGCCGAGTCCAGCCCTCGATCTCCTTGATCAACATCCCGCGCACCATTTCGGGGGCTCGATCGATCCGCGTACGGGCATCGATGTCCCAGTCCATGGTCTCACCGCCGGCCTCGGAGCCGGCCTTAAAAGTGTCCATGACCTGCTCCAAAAAGGCCTCGTCGATCTCGGTACGCCCCGATTGGCCGGCGATCGTATTGGCGGCCTGGATTGTCATGTCACGGCAGAAGCCCACCGGGACACGCACCAGCGCATCGCGGGCTTCGGGCGTCCACGCCGGGTCCCGGGCTTGCGCCCCTTGGTCCGGTTGTGGGTTAACCAGATCGGCGAACGGACACGCCTTTTCCCCGCCCTCTGGTTGAGTTTCGGTATTTTCTTTGGATTCATCACGCTCGAGCGCGCTCGTCCGCCCGCCCATCTGCAATTCCATGGACTTGCGAGCTTCGGCCAGCCCTGCTTCCGCCGTTTCCAGGGTGACCTCGGTGGCCCCCAGCCCGCGGGCGTGGTGCTCGATGCGCTCTCGCGATGCGTCACGCATGAACCCTTCGGGCACACGCATCAGGCGGGCCAATGCAGCGGCTTGCCAGTGTAAATCGGCGGCCGGGAGCTGCGTGTCACCGGCATCCGGCTGTTGAATGTCGTCGAGAGTAGATTCGGCGAGGAACGGTCTCACGTGATCGGCATCGACCCTATTCGATTTTTCGGTTAACGCCTTCTTCTCCGCCCGGCGTTGTATATTGTCGCGCAGCGCCGCATCCTCGATTGCATTCAGCAACTCCGCAGCTTTGCCCGACCAGGACAATACCCGGTCACTAACTTTCGGTGTCAATTGTTCGGCGTCGTGCGCTGCAACGATCTCTTGCATGGCTTGTTCCGCGTGTCCCGGCATAAGCTGAGCGGTGGCCTGTTCCACGATACGTTCCGTAATGACCGTGTGCCCGCGTTCCTGGGCGTAACGCAAGATCGCCATCTTCGCCATATTTCGCACGAAAGACGGTACCTTTTGCATGCGCTGCTCGGCCTCCCGCGTCCAGGATGTAGAAGCATCGGCCACCACGTCGATCCGCGGCCGATGCTCGCGCTGACTGATCAAAGCCGCGCAATCCACATTATACAGCAAAGCCTCCGTATTGCCGCCGATGTCCAGGTCCGGATCGGCATGGATGCCCAGCTTGCCCATTACCAGCAGCGATGGTTTTATTTTTTTTACGTATTTCTGTATGGCGTCATGGGGTTTTCCGTCCAGCAGCACCTTTTCTATTTTTACGTCATAGTCCTCGGCAATGGAACCCGCAACATCCAGGTGCCCTTGGTAAATCTTGGCCAGACCGGAATCGATGATCTCCTCGTGCAGTTTCTCCTGCTCCTTAAAGCGAAAGACCTTGCCGGCCTCCTCGGACAACACTCCGGCGATGCGATTGAACGCGACATAATGAAAATACGGGTCAAACACTGCCGCAACCCGAACCTCGACATTCCATTCCCGGGCCAACCTCAGTGCCGTAATCAACCCGCCGTAGGATTTTGCCGATCCGTCGACGGCGACCAGGATCGGACCTTTGTCGATAGCCTGCACCGGATCTTTTATCACCAGGGTGTCGATATTCGAGCGGCGTGCGACACGCCGGCAGACCGTGCCAACGCGGCTGCCTTCCACCGCCCCCAGCCCCAGCGCACCCATGACCAGCAAATCATAGTTTTCACTGTTGGTTTCATCGACCAGTGCACGATAATTTTTTCCTTCCAGCGAACGACGCCTGAAATCGATGCCCGCCTCGAGGCACCCGCGCTCAGCCTGATCCAGATAGGAATCGGTAATAATTGAAAGGCCGCGGGTGATTAAATCATCGTGTACATCCCGCTGCCGTTCAAGTTCCTGCTCCTCCCGAAACTGCTCCGGCAACCCGCCCTCCATTTGCTTGAAACGCACGTCGTGCAGCTTGGCGGCATAGGCATGGACGCCGATAATGTTGGCGTCCGGAGTGAGCCTTGCCAGGGCGATTCCCATATCCAGCGCTTGATTGGCATAGTCGGAAGAATCCAGCGCGATCAGCACCCGGCGGTACAGCTCGGTTTGAGTGGCTGTAGTAACGGAAACGGTTGATTGGGCTGTCATCAGTTTTGTCGCGCGATCGAGCCGATGGCATATAAAAGCAGCCCGGTCGCAATCAGGATAAAATAAAACCCGTGGCCAACCAACCCCCCCCGCCACAGCAACATACTGTCCAATATGCCGACGAAAAGAAAAACGACCCCGAATAACCTTATGATCGATCCTTTATGATTGTTCATCGCTTTCTCCTTTCCATTCCGACTAAGCTCGTTTTGTGGACGCAGTACGCTGCCACCACAGCAGTACTCCGAAAACCAGGAAACCCGCGAAAGCGGCGGAAATAATCGGCCTTGCGCCAACCCCGGGCTTAAGCAGTATCCAGTACCACGTAGTCATCGTGTGACGCGACCCCTTCTCGCTATTGCTGCCGTCCCAGGCGGCAAAGGCAATAGGGATAGCTTTGCCTTCAATCAACTCGATATCTTTTTCTTTATCCGCTGCACTCAAGGGGCGTTTCACAAGCACCCGCCACGTGCCATTGCGGTAGATACCATGCGCCGATATGGCGGACTTTTCCGCATCCCGCCGCTCGATATCGGCAAAGCCCTTGGCATTCATCAGACTTACGCTTTGCGGCTCGTCGGTGGTCCCGCTTTGCCAGTGCCAGACATTGACCGGATACGTGGCGTCGCCCATTCCAAAGTAGGGTTTTTCGGTTCCCTCGGGGATCTTTACCGGCAATTGAATCGCCACCCCGTCCTCGGCAATTTCCGGATCCGAAATCTTTTCCGCCGTTTCATCCCCGGGAATGCTCTTCGTACGGTCGTCCCATTCCAGTAAAATGGCAATGTCTACATCGCTATACAGCGCACGGGCCGTGATGGTGTCGTTGGAGGGCGTGAAGAAACGTTCTTCACCAACAATCTGCGACACAAGAAAAAATGTACTCGACTCCGTTCGTTCCCACCGAGGATCGTCCACGGTGTCCGGCACGTCGCCGTCTACTTTTTCGGCCTTCACCACGGTATTTTCGGGTTTGACTACTTCCTGCGTTTTGGCCAGCGAGTTCACATAGTTGGCCACATGCCAGCGTTCCTCGATAGTGAGTTTCTTATCGCTTGCCGGGTCCGCGAACGCGGGCATCTGGGTCCCCGGTATCCCGGTGGAGATCCGGGTGAAGATATCCTTTGGGTCGTTGCTGGCGCGGAACGCCCAGGGTTTCGTCAGGTTGCGCGGCCATGTTCGAAAACCGACGTCGTCTTTGAGTCCTTTCACGGCGTCTCCCTTGCCTTCCCGGCCGTGGCATTCCACGCAGCGCTCGTCTTCGTGAAACAGCCTCTTGCCTTGCTCTATGCTCTCGGCGGAACTCGCGATTTGCTTGCCATAATCCATACTTGGACCGGGCTCTTCTTCCTCCAGTCCGGCGAACGTCTTGATATATGCCACCAGGTTCCGGATTTCTCGATCCGAAAGAACGTCGGCCCAACCCGGCATCGCGGTGCCCGGCATGCCATCCCGAATCATTCGAAATAAATCGTCGTCGTTAGGAAAATAGTTATCAAACGCAGTGGACTTGATCTTATATTGCGCGAAAGTGAAATCCCGGGGCGGCGGATTGAGTCGCTCCGCCGCATCGGTCAGGGCGTCGCCGTATTCTCCGTGGCACCAGGTGCAACGTCGGGCATAGACCTCGGCGCCCGCTTCGGCATCACCGGTCTGCGCCGCCACGGGCGCAAGCACACCCATCGACATAAGCATGAAAAAGACGATTAGGACTTTCATGCCGGAAGCCATCTTAAAATAATGGAAAAGTTCCATTTTCAGATAGGTTCTACTCATGAGCCTGTGCCCACGACCTGGGCCGATGCCCGGTATAGTCATATAAATACAAGATAACTTTCCAGATTTCGTCCTCGGTCAGGAAGTTCTGCCACACCGGCATCGAGGACAACCACGGCGTCGCTTCCTCGGGCAATCCCGGGCCACCTGTGGCAATACGCCAAAACAGAAATGACTCCTGCAGTTGGGCGATCGTCCCGATGTCTTGAAAGTTGAGCGGTATCGGATTCAATCCTTGAGCAAAAGGACCCTTGCCGTCCAACTTATCGCCATGACAATACTGGCAATTGCCGACGTAGATATTTCCGCCTTCCTTTACCAGTTGTTCGAATTTCTCGGGGTCTTCTTTTTCGTACTTACGAAACGGATTTTCCAGCGTCGATAAGTCATACCGTTTACCGAATGCCTTCACCGTTGACGGGGGGGCTGGATGGATGCTCCTGAGTTCCACGGGCGCCTGGTAGCTGGGCAACATGTTGTAATACGTGAAAGCCGCGGCGGCCAGCGGCAGCGCCGCAAACACCACATTACGGATCGCTTTCTTACGAGGATCTTCAACCAGCGCCTTAATCGGTGCGGCCAGTTCACGCGCGCTCTCTTCGGTAAAAGTGAACACCATGAATACACCGGCGATCACAAAAAACATATACATGGTCAATAGGCTGGCCGGGATCACCTGCCCGAGCACGACGTCAAACACCACGATAAACGCCACGTAGATAAACGCGACCACCAATACCGCCTGCAATAGTCTGGGGATCTTAATCATGGAGTGTGCGGTGTCTTCGCTATTTCAGACCGGCGAGGTAAGCAACCAGCACTTCCAACTCTTTTGCATACAGTTGTTCGCCATAGTTGCCCGGCATGAGATTAGGTTGAAACCCCTCGGCGATATCCGCATTGGGGTCGAGAATGGCACGGCGCAGATAAGTTTCATCCCGGCCGGCGCCAACCCGAGTCAAATCGGGTCCAAGAGCCCCGGACTGATCGGCAACCTTATGGCAAGCGCCGCAAGCGTGCTTCGAGATAAGCGCTTCCGGGTCCGCCAATATCACGGGCTCGGCAGCCGCTGCCTGCCCGCCTTTACTTTCACTTTCCTCCGATGCGTCCGCCCCACCCCCGGCAGGAATTTCCACGGTCACTTCCGTGCCGGCAAGATTCTGCAGATAGGCGATCACTGCTTTGATCTCCGCATCGGACATACCGATACTACCGCCGGCGATATCCGGCATCGGGCTTTTGGTGTCGTTGGTGCCGGTCTTACCGAAACCGGCCACAACGTAAGCCGACGGGTCGACCATGGATTCGAATAAATACGCTTCCCCGGTGTCCGCCTCGCCTTCATAGCGTTCGTCGGCCAGACGTTCGTTCGCTATCGTAGCCACCGTATCGAGTAGCGGGGCGCGCCCTCCCACGGCGCTGTGACATAGTGTGCATGTCCCTTTACCGTTGAATATGCGCTCACCTATCGCAACAAACCGATCCATGGTCATGGTTTCCAGGTCGAGCTGTTCCTCCTCGGGCGGAGGCGCCGGGTTGATCAACGGTATACCAAAATTGGAGTAGCCGGCGAACGCTGCGATGGTCAACAAACTGAACGCCATCACTTTGATGAAGTTTCTCACGCCGTCTGCTGCCCCCAATACCCGCTGACTTCGGTCTTGCGCGTACTCACCTGGCTTAACCAGAACACGAAGATCACCAATATCATAAACAGGATGGTGCCCATGGATACGATATTGGCGGCGTACCCTAGGGTCGGGGTAAATGCGTCGACGGAGTTGTCGCGAAATACACCCGTGACGTGCCAGTGCTGACGGATACCGGAACGGATATAACCCATGAGTCCCATCAGCCAAGTAAAAGCAACGGCCAGCAGGAACAGAGCGTATTGCGCGCGCTCGGGTATGCGGCCCCAATGCAGCGGCGCGACTTCTTTGGCGCCTCGGTACATGAACGCGTCAATAACCGAACTCACCACAATGATGGTCAAAGTCGTCAGCACTTGTGGAATCGAGGCCGCCACTTTGTATACGGTATTGGTAAAGTATCCGTGATAAATACCCAGAAAAAGAATGTTGAGAATACCGGCGGTGAATAACGCCATCATGACCGCGTTACCGCTTCTTACCCAGGCCACTGTCGCAATCTTATTGGTCCTCCGGTAGATCAAGAAACTCACCGCGGTGAACAGGATCATGAGGTTAACCGCGGTGTTTTTGGCCGGCATAATGCCCAACGGTCCCAGGTACTTATGGTAAGGACCACCCAGGGATTTCAGTTCTTCGTTGGTCAATACCAATGTGTGCGGCGTAAACCAGACCAGGAAGGCGCCGATGATCACGATGGCGATGTACTTAACGTACTTGTTGTAGCGGACGGCGCCGTCGCTGCGGCCCATGCCGCACCACAGGTAGTAGTTGGCCGATAAAAACAAAGCCCCGATCAATACCGCCTGAATGATGAACAACCAGGCAAAAATGCCTCCCATCAGGGTAATCCCCATCTGTTGGCTGTAGGCGTATATTTCAGCGGTCAGGTAGTAGCCGGCAAACGGCAGCGGCAGCAGGGCTGAAACAGCGATGAAATTGGCGGTATAGCCCATCCAATCGTAATGCGCACGCTGCTCCCGGGTGGAGGCGCTCAAAAATTTAAACGCAGCATAGGCACCGACGATGGAACCGCCAAAAGCCACGTTAGCCACCAGCCGGTGGATATTAATCGGATTCCACAAAAAGTTGTGAATAGCGGCCCATTCATCGCCGCTGAAAACCCCCGCTGCGTCCACGCCGGCGGGACTCATCATAAACGTGGTCCACGCATTGGCCAGGAACATCAACGTGGTGCCGGCCGCGTTCAATATCAGCCCCAGGGTCAGGTGCACCCATTTTTTAAACCCACCTTGCAGCCAGTGCCAACCATAGTAATACAGATACAGCACCGCACTTTCCACAAAGAACAACAACGCATAGGAAAACATGCTGCCCTTGAATATGGTGGCCAGATACGTGAACAGCTGTGGATAAAACAACAGCAGAGAAATAGCCAGCAACCCACCGAGAATGGCCGTTAGTGAATAAGCGACAATGCTGACCTTGATGAACTCGTATGCCAATTCGTCATATCGGCGATCCCGGGTGCGCATGCCGATGGCTTCGATGATAAATACGAATATGGGAACCGCCAGCACAAACGCCGCAAACCAGAGGTGAAGTTGCGCCGCCAGCCACACCGCCACCCGGCTGTTGACGCTGCCGAGCCGGGGGTAATCCGCCGCGCTCAGTTGCGGCGCCGGTTGAAAGTTATTGTCCCCGGCCGTTGCCCCCGTTTCGCTTGCTTCCGTCACGGCGACGGTTTCGGCGGCTTGGGCGGCGCCGGCATCCACGCCCGGCAATACAGCGGCAACCACCCACGCAAACAGAGCAAGCAGTAGTATCGCCCGCACGCGCTGTGTCTTGTTTACCGTCATGAAGTTTTACCGTGAAGAGCCAGAGCTATTGGCACCGATGATTATTGATGAAATAGAAGACTCAATCCCTGTGCCTTCATCACCAATAAATCCAGTTCGACAAACAGCCCACAAAACAGAATCAAGGCGATCGCAAATGGTACAACGTAGTAATTCATGGTTTATCTCGAGTCAAACCAGCCACCAAAAAAATATGACCACGCCGGCCAGCACTACACAAAACAGAACCGGCCCTGCCCACGGATATTTTTCCTTTGATGGTGTTTGATCATTCATAGGACTCTTCTCATCGAATCAGCGCGATGACCAACGATTTCAGAATACGTAGAAATAAAGTATGAGCACGATCACAATGGCATTAATCACCAAACCCGAGAAAATCACTGCATCGGCAAGTTTCTTCTTGTTCACGCCCCTCCCCCTCAAGTGGAAATTCCGATTGACTGTCGCAGGGACACCGCTTCTTCACACCATTCAAACTAATCTGCGTTACCCACGCAGTTACACAGCTTGCGCAGATACTTAGTCAGAGCGTCAACTTGCTCCTCGGACAAAGTTTTCCCCCACGGCGGCATCATCTCGGACTTGCTCACGATCGGACCACCTTCAAGAATCACATTCTTAATGTCCGCATCGGAAAGTTTCTCCATCTCTTCAGCCTGGGTGAAATCACGAGGATCCACTGGAAAATCCTCGGTAACATTTGGACCGTTCCCTTTGCCTTCCACTCCATGACATTGAGCACAATAGAAATTGAATATCTGCTCAGCTTCTTCCGCCTGTGCCGTAACGACGCCGAGCATACCGACAAGGAGAAGAACCGCCGTCGTAAATTTAGATTTAGCCATTTTCGCTCTCCGTTATGAACCGAATTACTCGAAGGTGGCTACGTAGGCGGCCACGCTTTGCATTTCTCTGTCGCTCAATATCCCACTGAAATTCGGCATTGCGCGAACCGGTTTAAAAGTATCGATATTTTTCAAGTACGCATAGATCCAATCGGGGTTCAATCTGGTGCCGGCGTGAAGCAGGGACGGTCCCGAATTGCCGCCCGTGAATTTTCTCCCGGGGAATTGGTGGCAACCGCTGCAGGGCATTTTCTTGACAAAGATCAATCTGCCCATTGGGTGTCTCTTTGGCTTTATGATACCGGCTTCAACGTCGCTCGATGTCAGGCTCATCAGGAACTCCGTGACCGATGCCGCGTCCCCGGCGGCGAGCTTCGGATGTCCGCCTGGATTTTCTTCCGTGACCGAGTTGTACTTCATGTTGCGGATCGGCTGCGGATCCTGCAGCCACTGCTCCAGCCAGGGTTGCTGAAACTTGCTGCCGGCGTACCACAGTTCGGGCCCTTTCTTGGCCAGTTGGTCGGCTATGGTTTTTTCCCTGGCGGGCCCCCGGGTGTAGTGACAGTCGCTGCATTTGTTTGCGTTGAACGCATCTTCGCCCGCGGCGGGATCGGCCGATGCCGTGTTGTTCATCGATAGCGTGACGGCCGCGAGCCCAAAGGAAACGATAACCGCGAATCTCATATGTATTCTCCTCAATGGTTGCATAATCAAGGTCTAACCCCGGTGTCTTCGGCCTGCGCTTTACGTACCAGCCACACCCCCAAAACGCCGGTAATCAACACCGCCAACAGGGTATAAACGTACACGGACACCGGCGTCGGCGCTTCGAGAAAAACGTTATACCAGGCGGATATGCTCATCACCCGGCCATGCTCGCCGTTGGATCCATCCCAGGCGTTGACCGCCAGCGGGATGAACCTCCCTTTGTCGAACTGGACGTCTTTCCGGTCTTCCGTAACCAGCGGCCGCTTCATGACGACGCTCCAGCGGCCTTGATTCCACACCGCTTTAGCGTTCACCTGTTGCTGGTCCTCGTCCTGCACCTTGTAGGATTGCTTCCAGCCGCGGGCGTTGGCTTCTTCGACTCCGTTTCCAGTCTGTGCGCCGAGATCGGACTTCCACACCCATAGATGGACTGGATTCGAGGAATCGCCCCGCATGAAATGGGGCCGCCGGGTTCCCTGCAGCGGTTTGACCGCGAACTGCAGGGCTATGGAGTCGCGAAACGTTTCCAATTGGCGCGGTATGGTTTCGTTGGGATTCACATAAGAATTAAAAGCCCCGACCTTGCCGATAGCCACAGGATCGAATTCCGCGCCGGCGTCGTGGGTCACATCCTTGAACGGGTCGTCCCAGTAAATCAGAAAGGCGATCTCATTTTCGTTGTACACCGCTCGCACCGTTGCCAACTCGATACTCGGGTTCTGCCAGCGCGGCGCCACCACCACCTGGCCGGTAAGCCGGATATCCATGGGCTCGGCGTCGGCCCATATCTCGTCCTTCGGGTCGTCCGGAACGCCGCCCTCGACAGGCAACGCCTTCAATACCCTGTGCTGGGTCAGCTTGTGCTGCAGCGACTTAATAAAGGTAGCCAGATACCAGCGGTCCTCTGCTTCCGGTATACCCTCGATAAACGAGGGCATGGGTGTACCGTTCACCCCCGTGGTAATACGGGTATAAATGTCCTGCACCTCGTCGCCGGCCTTGATCTTCCAGGGATGGGTGAGATTGCGGATGCGGATCGGAAAACCCCAGTCATCGGTGCGGTCGAACGCCTCCTGGCCGTCGCCGCGCCCCTGTTTACCGTGGCACTCCCAGCACTTGGCCTGCTTAAAGACCTCCCTGCCTTTGGCCACCGATTCCTCGTTGTACGCCGGCATGCTCGCGGGATCCGGTACCTCGACCATATACGTATATGGATCGAACTCGGGCATCTCGAATTCCGGCACGAATGTCTTGATGTAATAGATCACCGCCCAGCGCTGTTCCTCCGTCAGGCCGTTTTTGAGCAGGTCGCTGTCGAACGCCTGCATCGCGGTGCCGATAAGACCGCGGCTCACGGTTCGAAACATATCTTCGTCGGTGGGGAGTTCGCCGCTCTGGGTGGTCCGAAACTTGAAGGTGCCCAGGGTAAAGTCGCGCGGCCGGGGGTCCAGAAAGTCGGCAGCCGGGCCGTTGCCGTCGCCGAGCAGGCCGTGACAA
>JAANXG010000146.1 GCA_018263405.1 Gammaproteobacteria bacterium | reverse complement strand
CACACACGTTCAGAGCGTCTCCAAAGTGCCAATGCAAGGCGCGCTTCGCAGGGAATGGCGAGCCCTTTTCAAGAAGCGCAACGCCGCAGTGGCGCTTTGGAGGCGCTCCCTTCGGGCGGGTCGGAAAGGCCCATCGCCAAGAGATACTTAGACTGCGCACCAAGTGGAATGTTCGAATGGTTCAAGGTATGCTGAGCGCGGTAAACGTTCACCTTTTAACCGATTCTGCTGTTTCGCATCAAGGGGGGAGTAGGCATGGGGTTCCTGTCAGGTAAACGTGCACTCATCGTTGGGGTAGCCAGCGAGCGATCCATTGCCTGGGGGATTGCTCGGGCAATGCGCCGTGAAGGCGCGGAACTGGCCTTCACCTACCAGACGGATAAGCTTAAATCCCGGGTCGAAAAATACGCCGCCGGCGTCGGCTCCGGCATCGTGCTACCCATGGATGTCGCACATGACGAGCAGATTAAGTCGGCTTTCTCGAACCTCCACAAACACTGGGACCACCTGCACATTATCGTTCATTGCGTCGCGTACGCACCCCGGGATCAACTCGATGGAACCTATCTTGACGCCGTCAATCGCGAGGGTTTCCAGGCAGCCCACGACATCAGTTCCTACAGCTTCGCCGCCCTAGCAAAAGCCGGTCGTCCCCTAATGGCGGGCCGAACGGGGGCTTTGTTGACGCTGTCGTATATCGGCGCGGTACGTTCCATGCCCAACTACAACGTCATGGGCGTGGCGAAGGCCAGCTTGGAAGCAAACATGCGTTACCTCGCACAATCCCTGGGACCGGAAGGCATCCGTGTCAACGCCGTCTCCGCCGGACCGATCAAGACCCTGGCCGCGGCGGGTATCGGTGGGTTTAAAAAAATGCTGACCTATTACGAAAAAGCCGTGCCTCTCGGTCGCGGCGTCACCATCGAGGAAGTGGGCAACGCCGGCGCATTTTTGTGTTCGGATCTTGCCTCCGGCGTTACCGGCGAAGTGCTTTACGTGGACGCCGGATTCAATATGGTCGGCATGGGCGAAAGGTTTCTCGACGAGAAGTAGGAGGAACTGCTTCAGCCGCTACAGTGCCTCTTCTTTGATGCTGACCTCGGCTTGTTCGCGCAAATCGGCAATATATTGCTCCACCATGTCCTGGCTCCGGCGCCTCGAAAGGGCGCCGCGCACTCGATTTTCAAGTTCCTCGGGCGCCTGCGCCACGTCACCCTTGATAACGTCCACAAGCCTGAACAAGGCGTAGTCACCGTTTGCCAGCCCGAGGCCTTCGTACACGTACCCGCTTTTCGCCGGCGACGGCGCGCGGAATACGGCTTCCACCACAGCGGGCGCGGGGCCGGCTTCGTCCTGGAACTCACCGCGCGACCGGGTCAGCCGTTGATCCGCCAGGCCGTATTCGCCAAGAAGCGCTTCCCAGGCGGTTCCCGCCTTCAGTTGATCAACGAGATCGGGCCCGAGGGCTGCAACATATTCCTCAGCCTTGCGGCGTTTCATGCGTGCTTCGATTTCACCTCGCACCTCCTCCAACGGCTTCACGGTTGAAGGGCGGGTATCTAACTTGCGCAGGACAACCAGCGTATCGATATCCAGTTCGATCGCCTCACTGTTGAGGCCTTCTTCGTAAACATCGTCGCCGAACGCGGTTTCGCGAACCGTGGGATTGGTTGCGACGCCCGTCCCCTCACGGCGGGTAAACCAGTCGGACCGCTGGATGGCGAGATCCAACCGATCGGCAACGGGTTCAAGAGATTTCGGCTGTTCGTAACTGATATTCCGAAAAGCTTCCGCGCGGTCGAGAAACAATGCTTCCGCCTGTTTGCCCCGCTCCTCGCTTTCGACCTGTTCCCGCACTTCTTCCAGAGGTTTGACCTTGACGGATTCATATTCGGTCAGCTTGATTATGTGATAACCGAACCGTGTCTTTACGGGCTTCGTGAGCGCACCTGTCTCCTCCAGGGAAAACAAGGCATCTTCAAACGGCCCGACCATGACCCCCGGTTCGATTCGCCCCAGATCACCGCCTTTAGCCGCAGAACCCGGATCATCGGAATGTTCTTTGGCCAGCTTTTCGAAATCGGCTCCGGCGCGGAGTTTCCCAAGCAAGCGGTGGGCTTTTTTCAGCGCTTCCTGCCGCTCTTGTTCGTCGGCGTGCTGGTCAGTCTCGATAAGAATATGACTCGCCCGCCGCACGGGCTCCGTGGCAAACCGTTCCCGATTCCGTTCGTAGGTGCGCCGGATGTCTTCCTCCGTCACGCTGGCCATGGAAGCAAGATCGTCCACGGACAACTCCACGTATTCGATCTTCAATTTCGCGGGAGTACGATACCGTTCGCGGCCGGCTTCGTACTCCTTCTGAATCTCGGCGGCCGATACGATGCTTTCGTTTGTATAGCGATCCGATTTTATCGCGGTATGGTCAAAACGGCGCTTTTGAAGCAGCAATTGCAGCAAATGCCGCTCCTGTCGAGGACTCCCAAAAGACGAGTGGCGGACACCGTCACGGATTTGCTGAAAGATGAGTTGTTGGTGCAGCCGGGACTCGAATCCGGCTTCGGTCAGCCCCATTTGCCGGACCGCACCGCTATAAGCATCCGGGGAAAAATTCCCGCCATCCTGGAAGCGGGGATTCACCCGAATGGTCCGTGCCAGCTGCTCATCGCCGATGCGGTAATCTTGTTCCTTGGCGTGATGCGTCAGGAGTACCCGGGAGATCAGGTCGTCGAGTACGCCGCGCTTGAACTCGGGACGGTTGGCGAGTTCCGGCTCGAAGTTCTCACCCATTAACCGCCGCATCTGTCTGCGACGGCTTTCCAACGCACGACGGTAGTCCACTTGTTCGATTTCCACCCCGTTGACGGTAGCCACGATGACTTCCTGTCCGCCGGAGAAATATTCATTTACGCCCCAAAAGGCAAAAGGAATAACAATGATGCCGACGATAATATATGCGATCCAACCGGTAGCGCGTTCCCGTATTTGCGACAGCATGATGGAATGATTTATCTAAGACGACACGACCCCGAGGGCGAGTAATACTCGCCCTTTCAGCCGGCAATGGCGGAGCGGACGGGACTCGAACCCGCGACCCCCGGCGTGACAGGCCGGTATTCTAACCAAACTGAACTACCGCTCCAGAATTTGACTGGTGGGTGCTGACGGGCTTGAACCGCCGACATTCGCCTTGTAAGGGCGACGCTCTCCCAACTGAGCTAAGCACCCCAAAAAAGGCGCGCTAGTTTAGGGCATCTTTCAGCGCTTTACCAGCCTTGAATTTCGGGGTTTTGGATGCCGGGATCGTAATCACTTCGCCGGTACGAGGGTTACGACCGGTTCGCGCTGCGCGTTCACTGACGGAAAACGTGCCAAAACCCACCAGTGTAACGGAATCACCATTACTCAAAGTTTCTTGAATTCCTTTGAACACGCTTTCCACGGCCTCGGTGGCGTCGGCTTTGGTTAAGTTTGTTTTGTTACCGACCAATTCAATCATTTCCGCTTTATTCACGGTTATATCCTCCAAAAATTTTGGTTAGGGTTTGTTATTCAACAACAAACTAGAACAACGGATTTTAACTATTTAGGGATGCTCTGAACTATTGCATATTGACTTCACAGAGCACTAGCAAAACACAAACATCCCCGCAATCGGTGAGCGGCCCGCCTGTGCCCGATACGCTCAGCTATCTAACAACGTCAAATTGCGCGTGTCAAGGCAAGTCCCGGATATCGGGCTCTTGACAAACCTTCCATCCTCTTATTTCCTACCGTTCGTCCCGCGCTAGTGTACCCCGTCACTGATATTGCAACATTCAGAGCGTGCCTGAGCCGCCAGT
>JAANXG010000145.1 GCA_018263405.1 Gammaproteobacteria bacterium | reverse complement strand
GGCGGGAGATCGGCCCACTTTCCCGATTTATTTCGTTAAATAGCTGGCTATTCGCCTCAATAAATCGAAAAATTGGTCTCGATTTCCCACCTACCTCGCTACGATCCCCTAAGTCCGACAGGCTCCTAGACGGCAAAATGCTACACGAGCGACTGTAACCGCTCCAGCAACCCGGGTCCCCGATAGATGAAGGCGGTGTAGCATTGCACGGCACGAGCGCCGGCGGATATTTTTCGTGCCGCGCCGGCGGCATCTTCGACGCCGCCCACGCCGATGATGGGTAAATCTTCGCCCAGATGTTCATGCAATCCGGCGATTACCCGTGTCGCCAGTGCTTCCAGTGGCGGGCCGCTCAGTCCGCCCGTTTGGCCTTTATGCGGGCCGGTCAGGGCTTTCGGTCGCATTGCCGTGGTATTCGTGGCGATCACGCCGTCGACACCCTCGGTGCGCAGCATTTCGCATATCGGACCCAACGTTTCGCCGGGCAGGTCCGGCGCCAGCTTTATGGCGATCGGTACGCGGCGATTATCGATGCCACGCAATTTCTCGCGCTTGGAGAGCAGAGCGCCGACCAAGGTCTTGAGCCGTTCGACGTGTTGTAAATCCCGGAGTGATTGCGTGTTGGGAGACGATACATTGACGGCGACGTAGTCGGCATAGGGATAGACTTTTTCCAGTGCGTACACGTAGTCATCCTCCGCCCGGTCTATCGGCGTCCGGGCGTTTTTGCCGATATTGACCCCGAGTATCGAGTCATAATGCAGTCGCCGGGAAGCGATATTGCGAATGAACTGGCCCATGCCGCAGCTGTTAAAACCCATGCGATTGATCAGCGCCCGTTCATTCGTTAATCGGAACAATCGGGGTTTTTCATTGCCGGGCTGAGGCCGGGGCGTGACCGTGCCCACTTCTATCCAACCGAACCCGAGTGCCCGCAGGGCGGGAAATGCCCGCGCATCTTTGTCGAGACCCGCCGCCAGACCGAATCGATTGCTCGCTGTCAGGTTCATAAAGGAAACGGCCCCCGCTTTCGATATCGGCGGGCGCCGGACCCGCATCGCCCGCATACCCATAGCGGACCCCGACAAGGCGGCCAGTGTGTCGATAACGATGTTATGCGCTCGTTCGGGTTCCAACCGAAACAGTAGAGGCTTGATCAGCGAATACATCGGCAGTGAGTTCTGCACGGACTCTTTGAGATGTTACCAACAGTATCGATGGATGCTCCGATCAGAATTGTTCCCGCGGCGATAGGTACCGCCACTGGCCCTCGGGCAGTCCACCTAAACGGACCCGCCCGATCCGCACCCGCTTCAACCCCGTGACTTCCAAGCCCACTTCGGCGCACATGCGCCGGATTTGCCGTTTTCGTCCTTCAGTCAACGTGATCCGCAGTTGCTGGTCGTTAATTTGGTTCACCTCGGCTCGCTTGAGCGCGCGGCCGTCCAATTCGAGGCCGAATCGCAGGCGATCGAGCTTGTCACCGTCCAGGACTCCGCATATGCGGGCCAGATATTCTTTGTCGATCATCGAGTCCGGGCCGATTAATTGCTTTGCGATTCTCCCGTCTTGCGTCAGGACCAAAAGACCTTGGGATTCAATGTCCAGGCGCCCTGCTGGTGCGAGGCCCTGCAAATGCGCGTTGTTGAACCGCAATGGGAACCGGTCATTCCGATATCGCGAAGACGGTCCAATCAGCGACGAGGCCTGGCGGTAATAGCCGTCCTGGGCGTCCGACACAACACCAATGGGCTTATTGAAGAGCACCGTCACTTTCCGTCGGCTCTGTTGCCGTGCTTCACGACTGAGGTCGATGGTGCTTTGCGGATCGACCCGGACTCCCAATGTGTCGGCGATCTCGCCGTCCACGCGGACCCGGCCATCGGCGATATAACGGTCCGCTTCACGCCGGGAACATATCCCGCGTTCGGACATGAGCTTGGATAGTCGAACTTTTAAAAACACACCGGGCTATTAACAATTACCGTTCACGGCGGCCTTGCGGCCCTTTTCCACGCTGACTTCGTTGCGCCCCGTCGCAGTAGAATGACTATTACTCCTCGCCGCGCCTTGTCGGCACGAAAAATTGCCCGGAATGCCGGTCGCTCAGGTAAATAGTGACGGGGTTCACTAGTGTGAAACCGTGATTATTTCAGATACTTTTACTTATAAGCCGATAGAGAAAAGCTCCGGCGGCGGTATACTGCGTTGCCACAAATCCTTGAACCGCAGGCCGAGTTTCCGGGCGGTGCCACGGTCCGACGTGTTCAGTAAGCCTTTGGGATGCTCGATGTTCGGTTGATGCACGTATGCGATATCATCGCACACGATAAACATTTCCTGATGTTCAATGTATTCCTCGGGAATGGCCCGGATCTTGATGTAAGAGCTGAATTGCCTCGCGAGCGTTACCAATCGAGTATTCGTTCTCATTAAGTATTGCTCGTCTTCAACCAGGAACAGTATTTCGTTTCGCAGGCCCTGCTTAACGACTGACTGACAACACTCTGTAAAGGATTCGGAAAAGTAAAAGGCGAAATCCAGTCTTCGCGCACGAATTATCAAAGACCGTCGGCACGCCAGGAACACGCGTTCGATGCATTCGTTCATGGCCGTGGTACCATCTATCACGAGGTGGGGTGAGTCGGATAGTCCGACGGAAACTTCGTTGGCGCCTTCCGTCATGATCGGTGGACCTGCGCCTCGGCGTTACCGGTATACCGTTCGGGTGTCAACGCCAATAGTTCGGCCTCGGCTTGCTCGGGGAGACCCAACGACCGAATGAATCGATGCAGATCGCCGGCGGAAATGTTTTCCTTGCCGCGTGTCAATTCCTTGAGTTTTTCGTAAGGTTGGGATACGCGGTAGCGGCGCATAACGGTCTGTATGGCCTCGGACAGAACGGCCCAGTTGCCTTGGAGATCCTCCTCGATACGTTGCCGGTTGACCTCGAGTTTGCTCAGTCCTTTTAAGGTCGACTGGTAAGCCAGCAGTGTATAGCCGAAACCGACCCCGATATTGCGCAGGACTGTCGAGTCGCTCAAATCCCGCTGCCACCGGCTGATCGGTAATTTGTTCGCTAAGTGATCGAATACAGCGTTCGCGAGGCCGAGATTGCCTTCCGCGTTTTCGAAATCTATGGGATTTATTTTGTGTGGCATGGTAGACGAACCCACTTCTCCACCGATACCGCGCTGCCCGAAATAACCGATCGATACATATCCCCAAACATCGCGGTTGAAGTCCAGCAGTATCGTGTTGAAGCGGGACAGGACATGAAACAGTTCCGCCATGTAGTCATGGGGTTCGATTTGTGTGGTATGCGGATTCCAGCGCAGTCCGAGTTTTTCCACGAACGAGCGTGACAGTGCCATCCAGTCCACACGTGGATAGGCGGCCAGATGGGCATTGAAGTTGCCGGTGGCTCCGTTGAGCTTGCCCAGCATATCCAGTTTTTTAGTTTGATTGATTTGTCTCGCGAGGCGTTCGCTGAAGTTGAAAAATTCCTTGCCCAGCGTCGTCGGCGAGGCGGGTTGACCATGGGTTCGGGCCAGCATCCCGACACTTCGATTGGCATCGGCAAGACCGAGCAAGTGCTGTTGGACTTCCTCCATGGCCGGAAGGACCAGTTCGTCCAGCGCTTCTTTAAGCATCAGTGCGTAAGCGAGGTTGTTGATATCCTCGGACGTACAGGCAAAATGGACAAACTCGGTAAAAGGTTTAACCTCATTGATCGCCGTGCACCGTTCCTTGAGGTAGTATTCAACCGCCTTGACATCATGGTTCGTGATCGCTTCGGTTTCCTTGACGACCTTCGCGTCCGCCAGGCTGAAATCTGTATAAAGTTTGCGTAAAGTATCGATGGCCACGGGGGAGAACGTGGGAATTTCCTCGATATGTTCGTGCTGTGAAAGGCAGATTAACCATTCAACCTCGACGCGGGCGCGGTGTTGTATTAAACCGAATTCCCCGAACCGGGGTCTAAGCTCGGCAAGCTTGCCGGCGTAGCGGCCATCCAGCGGAGAGATGGCCAAAAGTGGATCGGTGGCTGAGTTGAGACTCATACGCGAGCATAAGGCCGGTAGGGTTGATGCTGGAAATACTAACACAGCGTGTGCAACATTAATCATGTTCGGCTATTGTTCGGGAGAGGTGCCCATATGTTGTATGGAAAGCAGAATGTCTGTAAGCCTATCGGAATTGCGCGCTGACACCATCGAAGCGATGCGTCGCGGCGGCGGTTCGCGCCCGGATGTGTTACGGGTCCGTTGTCACAACGGGGAAGCTGTCCTGAAAGATCAAAATGGCTGCGATCGTGCTTTCGCGAGGCTGCTCGGTCCGCTTCTGGCACGCCGGGAAGCCAGGGCGCTTCGCGGGCTTGACGATGTACCGGGTGTGCCGGCATTGCTGGGCCGACCCGATAAGCGTTCCGTGTTGATGGAATATATTCCCTCGACGCCGATTACCAGGGCCTCGCATAATGACTGGCCGGAATTTTTTGCGGCGCTGGAGTGCCTGTTGGATACCCTGCATACACAGGGAATCGCGCACTGTGATTTACGCAGCCCGAACAACACGCTTGTTGGTGAAGCCGGCAAGCCGGTGCTGGTGGATTTCGTGGCAAGTGTGCGGCGCGGACGTTCCTGGAATCCGGTCTCGATCCGGATTTTCGATTTATTTTGCCGCGTCGATAAGAAAGCGGTGATCAAGCTCAAGTCTATCGTGGCGCCGGAACTCGTGACTCCGGACGAGCGTCATCTCTTGCGCCATCGATCCCCCCTGCATCGCGCCATCAGACGGTTGGGTATCGGCATCCGCAATGTCGCCCGGGGACTGTTCACACTCTCGTCGAACAAGTAACTTACCAGTCCGTGTAATGTCGGCGATGGTGGGGCTGAGATATAGGGGCAATCAGGCGGCGGATACGAGCGATATCGCCAGCGCCTCGCAGTCCGCGATGACGCCGCCGCCAAGGCATTTCTCTCCCTCGTAGAACACGATGGACTGGCCCGGTGTGACCGCCCATTGCGGCGTCCGGAAACGCACGACGCACGCACCGCGATCGAGCGATTCGATCGTACAGTTCTGGTTAGGCTGGCGGTAGCGGGTCTTGGCGGTGCACTGGAAAGGTAGGGACGGGGCGGTTTCCGCAACCCATGAGAGCTCGCCGGCCGTGAGCCAGGTGCTGAACAGCGCAGGATGGTCGTGCCCCTGGGCAATGTACAGCACGTTGTTCGCCAGGTCCTTGCGCGCCACATACCACGGTTCGCCCGCGCCGCCGACGCCCATGCCTTGTCGCTGTCCCAGCGTGTAATACATCAAGCCGTTGTGTTCGCCCAGAACGCGTTCGTCCGCGTCGCGGATCTCGCCTGGGTTCGGTTTGAGATATCGGCTCAGGAATTCCCGGAACTTGCGCTCGCCGATAAAGCATATGCCGGTGCTGTCTTTCTTTCCCGACGTGCCAAGTCCGGCACGCCGCGCCTCATCCCGAACCCATGACTTTTCCATCGCGGCCAGGGGAAACATAGCGCGGCCAAGTTGATGTTGACCCAGTGTATAGAGGAAGTAACTCTGATCCTTGTTGGCATCTTTGCCACGCAGCAAGACGTAGCCACCGGCTTCCTTTCGAATGCCCGCGTAATGACCCGTGGCGATGGCGTCCGCGCCCAGCGCAACGGCGTGTTCTAGGAATTCCTTGAACTTGATCTCCCGGTTGCACAGGATATCCGGGTTGGGGGTGAGGCCGGTCTCGTATTCCTTTAGAAAACGCTTGAAAACCCGTTCCCAGTATTCGTGGGAAAAATTGACCGTGTGCAGGGGAATGCCCAGTTTGTTGCTGACAGCCTGAGCATCTTCCAGGTCCACCAGGGCGGCGCAGTAGTCCCGATTATCGTCTTCTTCCCAGTTCTTCATGAACAATCCACGAACATCATGGCCCGCTTCAAGCAAGTGCAGAGCGGCCACGGAGGAGTCGACGCCGCCGGACATGCCCACCAAGATTTTCAATCGTTCCGCCATGTTGTAATTATGGAATAAAAACGGTCCACCCCGCGACCCGAGCAGTAGAAGAAAGCGGCGTCACCACGGGATAATCCGGTTCCACCGAACGGCGTCGACGCTACGGTCGGTTCCGATACAGCAGGGATACGAACGCATGGCGATCCGGCGAGTTGAAAGTCGCCACCGTTTCGTAATCCTCGTCGAACAGGTTACCGATCTTGCCGCGCACGAACAGGCCCGGGCTCAGTTCATAGTCCGCGTTCAGATCCACTGTCACGAAGCCGTTCACCCCGATCGTATTGTCGGCGTCATCGAATCGATCGTCCTGGGCGATGAGCCGGCCGCCGACGCGCAGGCGGTCGAAGTCGCGGCTGACATCGAGCGACAAAGTGGTCTCGGCCCGCCGCGGCAGCTGGTTGCCGGTATTTCGGTCTTCGGGATTCATGACATTCAATGACGCGCCGACGTCCAAGGTGGCCACGGACATCCGGATTTCGGCTTCAATGCCGTCGATGCGTGCTTCGTCCACGTTCCTCGGAAATGCCACGCCGGTGCCGGGATCGAATACTGTCGTGATCAGCTCTTCGACGTCGGTCCGGTACGCGCGCAGGCTCCACCAACCCCATGCCGGGTGGCCCTCGATGCCGAATTCAACGGACTCGGAGGTTTCCGGTCCCAACTCCGGATTGCCGAATCCAGGGAAAAACAACTCATTGAAAGACGGAGTCTTGAATGCGGTGCCGTAGGACGTGTACAGCTTGAGGCCCACCGGAAGAAAATTGCTCCAGCCCAGGCCGCCGGTCGTCTCGTTGCCGAATGCCTCGTTGTCGTCATGGCGCACGGATGCGGTCAGGTTGTGGCGCCCGAAAGTGCCGAGATATTGGGCAAACACGCCCGTGTTGTCGCGCGACGTTTCGGTGAAGTTGCTGGTGGAATCGATTTTGTCGTCCCGGTAGTCCACCCCCACGTTCACCACCTGCCCCGGAGTCGGCTCTACGTCGGCCTGCAGCGACAGTTCTTCGCGCTTGCTATCGAATTTCGATGAAAATGAGCCGTCCGGCGCGAAATTCTCTTGTTCGTCCCGGCTTTCGCCGGCCCGGAAGCGCAGGGACGCATTGTCGGTCAACCGCCAATCCGCCCGGACGCCCAGAACCTGCTGGACGAAATCGGTTTCGTCCTGGAACGAACCGTCGAACTCGGCGGTTCCCTCGGCGCGCAACAGAAAGGCGTCGATGTTGACCCGCTCGTTGAACCGATGCCCGCCGCGGAGGTGGAACGACAGGTTGTCGTAACCGTCGTCGTCCGGTTGGTCGAAGTCGAAAGGACCCGGTGTCGATTCCCGGGCGTCAAAGCCTTCGGTGTCAAAATACCCCACGGATGCCTGATAGTGGCTCGAGCCGTCGCTACCGGCCACCGAAGCGCTTCCCTTGTAGGTATTGTAGGATCCGGCGCCAACACCGGCTTCATAACGCGGCTCGCCGGCTTCGAGGCCTTTTCCGCTAAGCGTAAAAATCTGAATCACCCCGCCGATGGCTTCCGATCCCCATTGGCTTGCCCGCGGGCCACGTACGATTTCGATGCGGTCAATATGTTCTACCGGAATCAGCTCGAATGCCGTAATACCGGCCGATACGGACCCCAACCGAATGCCGTTGACGAGAACCAGAACATGATCGGATTCAGTCCCGCGCAGAAAAAAAGTTGTGGTTTTACCCGGGCCTCCACTTCGAGCTACATCGACGCCGGCAACGCTATCCAGCAATTCCGGTACCGAGTCGGCTTGCCGCGCTTCGATGTCTTCACGGGTAATGACCGTTGTCGATGCCGCGATCCGACCCGTATCCACCGGCGTACGGGTTGCCGTCACGACGATTTCCGGGGTTGTGATTGCGGCAATCTCGGTGGAAGAAAGCGCTGTACCGATCATGCACAGCATGACCAGGTGTGACTTAGACATGTTTCGTTCTCCTTATTCAGAGGATGTGCTCACCCGCACGTTCACGGTGCGTATGGAGAACGAACTTCAGGGGTTGTTACACCCGGACCACCGCCCTCCGCGGCACCTGCTGGTAGCCTCCAGGCCGGTCTCCGGGCTCGTGACGGGTCTGAAACACCCCGCGATCGCCTTCCCACTTTCACCAAAGCAGTGGCCTGACGATCGCTGAATCACCTACCGTTGCGGGGGCAGCGTCGGCTTTCGACCGACTTCCCATTTCACCCTTGTATCGTTAGTCATCGACACACGGGGCACCTGAGGCAGGGCCTACGGTAAAGAAACGCCGATAACCTGTCAAACTCACCGCCGGAATTCGAGCAACGAGCTGCGGTCACGCTCAGCGGCAGTTGGACGGCGTGCTATGCATGCCGCGGCGAGTCCTTAACGACTCAGTCCAAGTCGATAGCGTCTTTCAGGCTGTCGCGGCGTTTTTGCTCCTTGGCGTCGAATTCGTCGATGCAGCGCTGAGACTTGGTTACCATTACGCATACCAGGTAGTCCGAGGCTTCTACGACACCGGCGCGTATTGCTTTACCGGCCGGTGTCTTCTTTTCGCTTTTCAAGCGCCCGCCGAATCCACTTTTGAAAATTCCGAAGCTGATGCCGCTCTTGCTCGCGCGGCCTTCAACGGTGCGGGAATGGACGATCTCGCTGGTAGTGGTGTCGACGACCCTCAGGTCGATCGCCAGGTAGGCGCTGCCTTTTTTGCCGCCGATCGAAATGCCGCCAAAGCTGATGCCTCCACCGGTATTGGAGGTGTTGCTTTCAAACGCGGAAACCGTACCCATCACCAGGTACCGCGCCCCGGTGATTTGCCCGATCTGAGCGGCGGTCCCTTGGGAGATCCGCCCCGACGCCGCGAGATTCTGTTCCCGAAGTACGGGTTCGAGCTTACTCCGCTCGACGAGCGTGAAATCGCCGGTATTGGACAGTTCATTGCTGAGCATGCTGGATAATTCCCAGCCAACGCCACCGCCCCACCAGTACGTGCCTGTGGCGGTATTGGTGAACTCGGCCACGCCGAGGACGGGTTTGGCGGCTAAAGAGGCATGGCTCATCGTTATTATGGCCAGACCGCAGATCAGGAATATAATTTTTTTCATGAATTCTCCGAAGATTCTTGTAACGGTTGATCGAACATCGGGTTCGCCCGCAGGGTGGCGGGACCTCGAATGTGGATGATAACAAAGATTCGCGGAAATACATCTTCCACCAGTCCGGTGGATCATGTTGCCCGGCTTTCGGTTACCGGGGATTCTTCAAAAAATTTTGGCGCCATGATTTCGATGAATTTTCTCGCCTGAGGCGATAGGAACTTGCCCTGGCGCAGTACGACGCCGTAACTGCGCTCGGGGAAGTACCGATCCAACGGGATCTTCGCCAACGCGTCCTGTTTTGTTATGCAGATGCTCGTGACGATGGATATACCCAGTTCCAGTTCCACGTACTTTTTGATGACTTCCCATCCTCCGGCTTCGAGGGCGACTCGGTAGTTGAGGTTATGTTGCTGGAATACCAGGTCGACGATTCGCCAGGTGCTTAGATGCCTCGGAGGCAGGATCAGGCCGTGCTCCGCGATGTCTTCGAGCGTGACTTCGGTTTTTTGTTTGGCCAGAGGGTGGCCCGGGGCCGTGATGAGGAGAGGCTGGTAGACAAAAATCGGGTGATAGGCAATATCTTCCGGGACTTCCAGCATGGATCCGACCGCGAAGTCCACTTCGTCGGCGCGCAGCATCTCCATGCCGTCCCGGCCCGTGACGTTGTGCAGTTTCAGCCCGATGCCGGGGTAGGTATCGGCAAATTGTTTGACTATCCGCGGCAGAATATAGAGGATCGTCGATTCCCCGGCCGCGATATTGAGCTCCCCGGATTCGAGATTGCCGCAGTGTGCGGCAAAGGTTTCCGGCAAGGTGTCGATGTTCCGCACCATGGGGCGGGCGATCTCGTGCAGGATCTTGCCTTCCGGAGTGAGGCGGATATTCGGGCCCCGTCGCTCGAAGAGTTCGGTTTTGAATTCCCGTTCCAGAGCCTGAATTTGCAGCGAAACCGAGGGCTGGCTCAGAAACAGCTTTTCGGCGGCTCGGGAGATCGAACCCGTTTGGGCCGTGAAACAGAATGCCCGGAGTTGTTTTAGCCGGTTCTGCTTATAGTACAAGGCATCGCTTTTTGCCATGGTTTCCTCGATTCGGGTGCGCTCGAAAGTATTAATTAAACTTATAATAAATATTGAGCAAATTGAATTGTTAAATATAGTGCCCCGCACCACAATGTTTCGCGTCACATTTCCGCGAATTTCACAAAGCCGCGAGGTAAGTTCAATAACCCAGTGCAAGAATGTGGGGACAACCCTACTCCCCACATGATCCCCGGCATCGGACGGGACTTTTTGACAAAGCGACGCCGCGAGGGCCATTGACCGTCCGTAGAATGAATTTGGCGTTAATACAGAGGTGAGGTATTCGTACATGAGCGAGCAGACAATTCAGGAGTTGGAGCAAGATTGGACCTCCAACCCGCGCTGGGATGGTGTGGAGAGAGATTACAACGCCGCTGACGTCGCCCGGTTGCGCGGCAGCGTTCATATTGAGCACACGTTGGCGAGGATGGGTGCCGAGAAACTGTGGCAACGCCTGTGTCGGGAGGACTACCTCAATGCCCTGGGGGCACTAACGGGCAATCAAGCCATGCAGATGGCTAAAGCCGGTCTCAAGGCAATCTACCTGAGCGGCTGGCAGGTGGCGGCGGATGCTAATAATAGTTTAACTATGTATCCGGACCAAAGCTTGTATCCTGTCGATTCCGTACCGACGGTGGTGCGCAAAATAAACAATTGCTTCAAGCGTGCCGATGAAATTCATCATGCCGAAGGGGACAACAGCATCGACTGGTTCCTGCCCATTGTGGCAGACGCCGAGGCGGGTTTCGGCGGTGTGTTGAATGCCTTCGAACTTATGAAAGGTATAATCGAAGCGGGCGCGGCTGGTGTACATTTCGAAGACCAGCTGGCCTCCGCCAAGAAATGCGGTCACATGGGCGGCAAGGTGTTGGTTCCTACCCGGGAGGCGGTCCAGAAACTGAACGCCGCCCGGCTGGCGGCGGATACCATGGGCGTGTCGACCCTTATTATGGCACGCACCGACGCCGAAGCCGCCGGTCTTTTGACGTCCGATTTCGACGATCGGGACAAGGAGTTTTGTACCGGCGAGCGCACGAGTGAGGGATTCTTCCGGGTGCGTAACGGCCTGGACCAGGCCATCACGCGCGGGCTAGCCTATGCGCCCTATGCCGACGTGGTGTGGTGCGAAACCGGCAAGCCGGATCTTGAGTTTGCCCGGCAGTTCGCCGAAGCGATTCACAAACAGTTTCCCGGCAAGCTGCTGTCGTATAACTGTTCACCTTCTTTCAACTGGAAGAAAAACCTCGGCGACTCGACCATTGCAAAGTTCCAACGCGAGCTCGGCGCTATGGGATACAAGTTCCAGTTCATTACATTGGCGGGCTGGCACGCCCTTAACTACTCGGCGTTCGACCTGGCGGATAAGTATCGGGATGCCGGTATGACGGCGTATGTGGAACTTCAGGAGAAAGAGTTCGCCTCGGAAGATCGCGGCTATACGGCCGCCAGGCACCAGCGTGAAGTGGGCGCCGGATATTTCGATGCCGTTGCAAGTGCCACCACGGGCGGCGGTTCTACACTGTT
>JAANXG010000144.1 GCA_018263405.1 Gammaproteobacteria bacterium | reverse complement strand
CCGAGCGCCACTGCGGCGTTGCGCTTCTTGAAAAGGGCTCGCCATTCCCTGCGAAGCGCGCCTTGCATTGGCACTTTGGAGACGCTCTGAACGTGTGTGTATTTATGCCCAAGGGTACTTAGGCCAATTGGTACGCCATGGCGGATTCCTCGTCCAGGGTCCGATGCAACAGGATCATGACCGTGGACAAGCGGTTGCGATGCACCAAGCCAACGGCTTTTAAATCATCTCGGGCCAGGGCCTGGCGGACTTCTTGAATCTCCTGGCACAGTTCCAAAACGGCCCGCTCCCAGGAGAACCGCGGCACAATCTGAAACCAGACGCGGACGGTTTGATAAAACAGTCGATCCGACACGTCGCGCAGGGGGCGGCTCCGGATAATCCTGAGTATCTGTGTGTGCAATCCAATGTTGATCTCCCCGAATCCCCGCAAATCCACGGCATTGCCCAGTTCCTCACACTTTGCCGCAAGCTCGTCCAACGCTTTGAATACGTCCGGCGCCGGGGTAAGCGGTTCCGAATCACCGATGGCCTCCGCCAGCGTCGCGCGCAGATAGTAAATATCTATCAGATCCTTAAATTCGATGGTGGTCACAGTCGTCCCCACACCCTGGCGGCTTTCCACCAACCCATCCACTGCCAGCCGGTTCAGCACGTGGCGTATGGGCGTCCGGCTGACTTTGAACTGCTCGGCGAGATCCTGTTCCCGCAAAATCGTCCCTGGCGGGAAGTCAAGCAGACAAATTTGTCGTCGTATAGACTGAAAAATCCGTTCGATGCGCGCCTGGGGTTTGGTCAGTGACCGTGGTGCAGAGGCGGTGCTCAATTTAGCTCCACCGGAATAGACCCCGACTCGGATTTTTCTGTAGTTTGTACACAAATTTATTATACCGCCAGTCCTGTCGAGTTTGCCACTTGTATATAACTATTTGGTTTAACTAAAAATAAGGAAACAAAGGTCAATCCTTTGCAAAACATTAAAGGTACATTGTATACAATTCCACCCCCCTTTGGTGGAATTCACCCTACACAAAACTGAGGTCAAACGTGATTGAGGACGCCTCACACCCCGTTTTCCCCCCGCAAGAGCTGAACACGCGTCGCGCGAAGCTCACGGCCGCAATGACACACTGCGGACTTGACGGCCTGGCGATCGCGGTGCCGGAAAATATTTATTATCTCACGGGGCTCGACCATTGGGGCTTTTTCTCCTGTCACATGCTACTCGTGCCTGTTGACGGGCCCATGATTTTGGTCGCCCGGGCAATCGAACGTATCACCTGCGAGAACCAGGTGAGCAACGCTGAGTTCATCGGTTTCAGTGACGACGGCGATCCCGCGGACGCCACGGTGGCAGGACTCAAACAACTGCACCTGGGAAAGGCCCGGATCGGCCTCGAGAAAAACAGCCTGTTTCTCACCTTGCGCATCGCCGAAAGCCTGTGGCACAAAACGCCGGACATCGCATGGACGGACGCCTCGGGTTTACTCGACAGCATCCGGCTCGAGCAATCGCCGCTGGAACAGGCCTATACGCGCAAGGCCGCCCGCGCGGCGGATGCCGGCACCCTGGCGGCCATAGACGCCGTTCGGGACGGCGCCTCCGACTACGAAATAGCGGCCGAATGCCATCGGGCGATGATCCTCGCTGGCAGTGAGTATCCGGGATTCGGGCCGTTTATCCGGCCAACGAGAAGACTGGGGGAAGAGCACACCACGTGGCGCGGAGATACATTTCTTCACGGGGATGCGGTGTTTCTGGAAATCGGCGCCGCATACCGGAAATATCAGGCCCCGATGGGGCGACTGGTATTTGTCGGCACCACTCCGGAAGACGCGAAGCAGGCCGCCGAACTGTCCATCCGCGGCATGCAGGCGATTTGCGAAGCCGCAAGACCCGGTGCCACCGGCAACGAAGTCTACCAAGCCTGGCAGGGGGTCGCCGACGCAGCCGGACTCGATCACTATCGCAGGCACCATTGTGGATACGCGGTCGGCATTGGGTTCCCGCCCAGTTGGACCGGGGGGAGCATGGTGACATCGTTGCGGCCGGGCAGTACGCTGAAGCTGAAAACCGGCATGGTTTTTCATCTACACTCGTGGTTCACCAACACCGGGCGCGGCGATTACTTTGTATCGAACACAGCCCTGCTCACCGAAGAAGGCTGCGAAATCCTGACCTGCCGCACGCCCCAGGATTTGCAAGTTCGATAAGCGCGAGGCTTCAATGGCGACGACGCAACTCAACGGAACGCCTTATACCCCGTTCCCCGAAGACGAATACCGGCAGCGGGTGGCACGCACGCGGGAAAAGATGTTGGAACAGGGCATCGACGTTCTCCTTGCCTGCGACCCCGCGAGTATCAATTATTTAAGCGGTTACGACGGGTATTCCTTCTACGTGCACCAGTCGATTATGCTGATCCAGGAGGTGGAATGGCCACTTTGGGTGGGCCGTGCGCAAGACCTCAACGGCGCACGATTTACCTCGGTCCTGCCGGAAGCCAACCTGATCGGCTATCCGGATGAGTTCGTGCAATCCACGGAACAGCATCCGATGGAATTCATATGCACCCTACTGCGTGAACGCGGGCTGCATAAAGCCTCTATCGGTGTGGATGCCGACAACTATTATTTCTCCGGCAAGAGTCTGGGTATCCTGCGCGCACAAACCGAGGGGAAAGTAGTCGATGTCGGCCTGTTGCTCAACCGTGTTCGGACGGTGAAATCACTCCGCGAAATCGCGTACATCGAACAAGCGGCGCAAATTTCGGACCTCACGATGCAACAAGCCATCGACATGGTCGAACCCGGCGTGCGTCAATGCGATGTTGCCGCCGAGATCCTCAAAACCCAGGTGGCCGGCACCGCCGAGTTCGGTGGTGACTACCCCGCCATTATGCCGCTGATGCCGAGCGGCCCGACCGCCACCTGTCCTCATGTGACCTGGCGCGATATTCCGTTTCAAGCCGAAACCGTTTCCGTGGTCGAGATTTCCGGCGTACGGCACCATTACCATGCTCCCTTGACCCGGACACTATACCTCGGCACCCCACCCAGCGAGATCCGGCGCACGGCGGATGTCGTCGTCGAGGGAATCGATCGAGCGCTGTCCAGCGCCGCGCCCGGGGCCCTCGCCCGGGACGTCCACGCGGCCTGGAACACCGTCATCAACAGACACGGCATATACAAAGAGTCCCGCTGCGGTTATTCCATTGGACTCGGCTACCCACCCGACTGGGGCGAGCATACCGTCAGTTTGCGGGCCGGCGACGAGACGGTTCTGGAGCCAAATATGACCATTCATTTTATGCCTGGAATCTGGATGGAGGACTGGGGAATATCCATCAGCGAAACAATTCGCATCACCGAGGAAGGCTCCGTTGCGTTGTGCGGGTTTCCTCGCCAACTGCTCTCCAAATAACCAAACGGACCTATTAGAGGCCATCTCATACAGTACGGGATTCGCCCTTAATTGGTAATTTCTCAAAAAGTCCGTGCAATGTCGGCGATCATGTGGGGGTAGGGTTGTCTTTCAGGGACGCTGTAAGAAGTGGCATAGGGAAGTGCCGTTTACGGAGCTAAGGATGCAATACCTCCC
>JAANXG010000143.1 GCA_018263405.1 Gammaproteobacteria bacterium | reverse complement strand
AGCGCCTCCAAAGCGCCACTGCGGCGTTGCGCTTCTTGAAAAGGGCTCGCCATTCCCTGCGAAGCGCGCCTTGCATTGGCACTTTGGAGACGCTCTGAACGTGTGTGTATTTATGCCCAAGGGTACTAAGTAAAGATAAAATGACCAAATCGGATGAGAAAAAAGTCCGGCTCGCCGCCAAGGCATTATTAAAGCGCCTGACCGAACAAAAGCCGAAAGTACTTGTCCAGGATTGGTTCAAGGACAGTCAAACCCGGCTTGCAGTGCGGGATGAGATGGGCGCCGTATTGGATGAGTATCTCCCCGAAGAGAGCTACGACAAAGAATTGTTTATCCAGAAGCGTGACAAAGTATTTGAATTGACGCTTGATTTGGCGATCAATCACCAGAGATGGGCGGCTTAGTGCACATCAGAATGCCTAACGAGGCGCTCGTTCGGATGCAAACTACGTAACTATGGGCACTTGGGTCCCAGCTTTTTTGCGGTTAAGAGGCCGACGTTTTCGGGTTTGACACCATTTTCGTTGGCAATCCTGGTGTACTCCGCTTTCCTCTTGGCATTGATATCGACCACCATCGCTTTCACTTCGGGGGTGGCATTATTCCTGGCCTGTAGATAACCGGTGGGCAATTCGCAGGCCATTCCCTGCTGTTTGGCTTGACCGACATTGACTGCATGGACGGCCGTCAAGGAAAAAATAAACAATGCTCCCAGGATCAGGGATTTTGTCACGGTTTTAATCAATTCTTGGCTAGACATTCTATTCGCTCCGCGCTTAAGGGCATCTCTATTTATTGATGGCCGGAAATCTTGAGTCCAATATATCCAATATCCGCGTTGAAATCCTTCGCAATAGCTGGCTATTACCTGCGAATTTCGCCTTGATCTTGGATATTTCGTCTCTCAACCTTTCTTGCCCACAATGAATAGAGGTGCCCTTAAAACAATTCGTCGTTTTCTTCCAGCATCATATCGATGTCCTTTTCGACTTTGACAAGAACTTCATGCTTGATGTTGATGTTCATGTTGATCTCGATCGGCTTTTCCGGCGCTTCCATCCTCACAGTGGGGGAGCACGCCGTAATCCACAAGAGGGCCAAGACGGCCGTGCCGCATAGTTGCAGTTTCATACCATTTAGACTCGATTGGGCGGATAACCGCCATTTTAATTGTTTTCTAACGTCGATGTCTCCCCCGGCGTTGACAGGGCACGTTCTTTCTGGAGTGTTTCTATAATAGATCGGCTGAAATCGCCGCTTACGAAAAACGCCCGGAAAAGAGCTGGAAGCCGGCCCTGGATGGTGGGGTTCAAAGCAATCGGATGTCCATCGAGAACCTTCGGGTTTTCCCCGACGATTCGCGCGGTGATCCGGTACTCGCCACCGGGTTTGTACAGCAATGTGGCCTTCAGATCGTCATACTGGAAATTTTCAAGGGCACGAAGCGCAATATTGTCGAACTGAGCGGCCGTTTTGGATTCCCGGTTCACGCTCAGTCGCAAGACCCCGGGGTGCACGCTGTGCAGTTGTCCTTTATTGATTTCCACGCCTTGGTTACGCTTGTAAACAAGGCGCACCGGACCCGAGACTTCACCCGTCAATTCCATCGTGTCCAGCTCGAATAGCGCCATGAGTTTTTCGAGCGATAAATTGTCGATATCCGCGAACAACTCGAACTTCTCGTCAGCCAGGTTAATCGAAATGGGGCGGATCGATATGGTGCCGTGGAGCAAACGCGTGCGTGCGGCATCGATCCGGAGCTCCGGAGGAGACAGACGCAGCTTCATTTTGAAATCTTGAGCCACCGCGCCCGCCGCCAGTTTAAGCGTCGGTGCCGATATGGCGAGTCTCAATTCGTCAAGGCTGTCTCCCTCGTTGCTTATCTGGACCGTTAAGCCGCGGACCTGCATCTCGTCGAGGTCGGCATCCACGGGTTCGACAGTCACGGCGAGTGACGTTTGCCGATGATCGGCGGTCCACTCGAAACGGTATTGGCCGTCGAGTTCCCCGGTTTTGATATTCGACTCCCGGGCCAAAACCTGGGTGTATTGTTTCAAGCTGGGGGCGAGTGGCGCGAGCGCGTGCCGGCTGGTTATTTCAACACTACCCCGATCGCCCCCGGTTTTGAGCTTCCAGATCAAGTCCGGCAGAGCCGGCCCGGTGCCGGTTCCTTCGGCCTGGAACGAATTGTCCCGCCACGACCAATTTCCATCGACTTCATAGTATGGCAGCGTTTGCGGCCAGCCGGCCATGCGCACACCTTGGAAACGGAGGTCACCGGTCGCATTGACCGTGGATAATCCGGGAGTGGAAATTTCGACCTTGTCCGCTTTTAATCCGAGCTGGATCAGACTCGGGTCCGCTGCGCTCACGGCGAAGTTGTCGTCAACCCAACGCCACGCCGGGGACCGTCCGGTCATCGTCGTTTCCGGATCGAGTCCAACCCGAAACGCGGCGTCACCTGAACCGGACCATGATGTACCGGAACGGACAAGTTCATAACCTGTCCCGGACCGGAACTCCATGAGTTCAAACAGGCGTTCGGATTTACGTCGATTGTCGTGCACAATAACATTGCCCAGTATTTGCGCCGAAAAATCTTTATCCCGTTCCAGTGTGCCGGTGAACCGAATACCGTCGCTGTCGAGGTCAAATGCGGCCAGTGCGGTTTTCCAAGCCGTTGGTAACGCCTCGCTCGCGCGAATCCATTGTGTTATTTTTGGCAAGTCGACACTGCCGTTAAAGTCGAAGGGAGAGCCGCCGTGGAATCGGGCGCCCAGTGACAATAATTCCGCGTTATCCGAATCATGCACATCGAGTTTATATCGATGTTTTCCCGGATTGCCGAGGCGTGCTGAAAACTCGTGGCTCTTGACTTCGGCTTCCAAGCCGCCGGCTGCGCCGCGCCCGGTTCTGACTGATACGGGAATGAATAATGGCCCCCACGGCATGGACACCCGAACTGACAGCTCTTCAATGCTCAAGGGGAAAGACGGTAGGATCAGTGCTGATGTCGCCTGCTCGGAGCCGGACGATAGATCCGAAATCGCCACATGCGCTCGATCGATGTCGATTGCCTGAATCTCGAACGGCCACGGATCGAATCGAACGATGGCTTGTTGCGCCTCGAAGCGCAGTTGTCCATTGCCTGCGCGAACGATAGCGACGTCGATGCGGTTCAGTCCGACGGATTCGATCTCCAGTTTTTGGATTCCGACAAACCCGCTCAGGGTGCGCACGATGATGGCGGCAAGTAGTGCCGGTGCCGCCGCGTAGGCGGCAGCGACGAGGCCGCCGACAACAGCCAGCGCGATCAGAATACGTTTGCTTCGTGTGCCCATATCCGAGGGCGATCATAACGCAACGGGCGCCGGCACCGGCGCGTAGAATATAACGTGGTATTTCTCTATGCTGCTGCCGCGAGAGGCGAAGCGTGGAAAGACAACCCTGCTCCCATACGAGTGTTAGTGAAAGATTGTGCCGATGACTTCTGAACAAATCTCCAGATTTCGCGCCTTGATTGGCGAGCGGTTAGCCGAATTGACGGCCGCCGAAGCGTCAAAACGTGACGAGGCCCAGCCGGTGGAATTGGACCAGACGCGGGTGGGCCGGTTGAGCCGTCAGGACGCTTTGCAATCCCAGGCGTTGTCGATCGCTTCGCTGGAACGTAATCGGGCGGAGATCATTCGCCTTCGCTCCGCATTGGCCAGGATCGATGAAGGCGATTATGGCCGGTGCGAGGAATGCGACAAGGGGATCCCGGTCGCAAGATTGGAGATCGACCCGGCGGCGGACTACTGCGTGGATTGCGCGCAGCGGCTCGAACAAGGATAAATATACGACTTCGAACGACTCGTGTAGCTCGATAACTCCGCGCAAGGATATGGGGGCAGGGTAGACGTGAACTCCCATTTTTGAGCTCGGTTTCAATCACATCCGATCGGATTTGCAGTCGGCGCAGCGGCCATGGATTTCGATGGTTTGTTCGCGTGTCGTGAATCCCAGTTCGTTCGCATGTTGCGAGATCTGATGAATAAGGACGGCATCGTCGATTTCAGCAACCCGGTTGCATTGATCGCAAATGAAAAACTGTCCTGCGTGCGAGTACTCCGGGTCGGCGCAGCCGACGAAGGCATTCAGCGATTCGATTCGATGGATCAGGCCCGCCTGGTGGAGGAATTCGAGCGCCCGATAAGCCGTCGGCGGTGCGGGCCGGTGTCCGAGTTTTCGAAGTCCATCCATGACATCATAGGCGCCGACCGGCCTGTGACTGCGCCAAACGAGTTCCAGGGCGTGACGCCTCAGCGCCGTGAACCGTAGACCCTGGGACCGGCATACGCGCTCTGCGTTTTCCAAAGCCCGCGCCAGGCACCGTTCGTGATCATGACCGCCATGAAAGGGCGCGATGACGCGAGCGCTCATAAGCGGGCCGCCGCCATGCTTACAGGTATCCCCACTGCTGCAAACGCTGGTGCGAATACTCGGCCGCCTTGCCCTGGTTTACCTGCTGCAGGTACCGGTAGTACTCCTCGGCGGCGGCACGCCTTTCCCGCATGTTTTCGAGTGCCACGGCCTTCAGAAAGATCGTGCTGGGATTGCCGGGCAGCATCTGTTCATAACGGTCGAATTCCTCGTGGGCAACCTCGTACTTCCCGCTGTAAAGCTTCGTTATACCGCTCAAATGACGCGCCTGCGCTTCCCGCGGATAGATTCCTTTGGCACGCTCGAAAAAACGGTCTGCTTCCTTGATGCGCTCCTGGGCCATCAGGCTCTTACCAAGCAGGACGTTACCGGTATAGTCGCTCGGTGTCATCGCCACGGCCGAGCGAAAATGGCTCTCCGCCGCTTGAAAGGCTTGCCGGCTCATTTCTTTTTCACCCTCCTGCTGTTCGAGTATGGTCGGTTTGAGCCGGTGAATCGGTGCGGTTTCGTCCATAAAACGCTCGCGATTAAAAGGTGCATTGCTATACGCGGAGTACTCCTCGGTCGTCCGCCGGCGTGCGGTTCGATAGCGTTCCTCGCCCGGGGGGTGCGTGGAAAACATCAGGCCCATGGCCGAAGGCCTGCTTTTGTTCTTGGACCGCAGCACGTCCATGAGTCCGGCCATCCCTTCGGGGTTGTGCCCGGTCTGGGCCATATACCCCATCCCAAGCTTGTCGCTTTCGCGTTCGTTGTTCCGGCTGTAGTGGGCCAGCAGTGCGCCGGCGCCGAATGAGCCGAGCCCTCCAATCACGTTGCCTAATCCGGCTTGTTGACTCTCAGCGTAAATGGCGCCCCCCACCACCGCCGCCTGCGCCACCAGTGTTTTGCCGGCTTGTTCGGCGGCGTGCCGGGCCGCAACGTGGCCTACTTCGTGGCCCATCAGCCCGGCCAGCTCCGCCTCGTTCTCCATTTCCACCAGGATTCCCCGTGTCACGCCGATACTTCCACCGGGAAACGCATAGGCGTTGACGTGATTGGCGTTGACGGCCCGGAACGAATACGGCATGTCGGGGCGATGGGAGACGGTCGCCAGTTGCTGTCCGACGCCGGACAAGTAATCGCCGACCCCGGCGTCTTGAACCGGCCCGTAGTCGGCCGAAAACTGGTGCGGCGATTGTTGTCGGTCGATGCTGATCTCTTGGGGCTGTGACATTCCCACTAGCACTGTTTTGCCGCTCACCGGATCCGTGGCGCAGCCGTGCATCACGCCGGTGCTTAAGCCTACCCCTGCCGCGGACATCAGCCATAGAAACTCTCGCCGATCCATATGCCGGGAACGCCGCGGGACGGCTGGGTAGACGATTATCGAACGGTCTTGGCTTATGGGTGTGTTCTCGCGATCGGTACGGGACGTTTAGTGAACCGGATTTTCCCGAAAAGGTCCACCCCCGGGTCAGTCCACCCATCCGTTGAGATATAATGATCTTGTTGATACCGTTGGGGTCGGCGATGGGTGAAACGGATGCCGTGCCGGGAAATCCGGTCCCCCGGTTGCCGTATTGATACATAAACCGAAAGAGGTATTGTTCCGTGCCGGAAATCGTTGAAATCGATGATGAAATAGAGGAAGTATCCTGCAACGGGGGCAAGACGTTTGGTCACCCGCGCGTTTATCTCGCGGTGGACGACGATGGGGTCGCGGAGTGCTATTACTGTGGTCGCCGTTTCGAACACACGA
>JAANXG010000142.1 GCA_018263405.1 Gammaproteobacteria bacterium | reverse complement strand
GGTCGGAAAAGCCCCTCGCCGGCGTTACGCTCGCTTGAATTGACCGGGCCAGTCCTGCGCTCGCGTGCCTTGGCGATCGGCTTTTCCGATCCCGCTGAACGTGTGTGTATTTATGCCCAAGGGTACTAAGCGAGAGCACTTCGTCGAAGATCAGGTAACCCGGGATTGTCGTACCGATTGGCACCAGGTAAAACAGGCCGGCGGTTTTGGACGCCGCCCCATGGCGGATCAAGTACCGGAACGAATATCCACCGCGGGTACAATAAAGAATTCATGTTAACCACCGTCAGACGATTTTCTTCCTGGTGAACGACTCGCAGCCCTACGATCTGATCGTGCTGGGTGCCGGCGTAGTGGGCATCACGACCGCCTATTGGGCCATGCGTGCCGGTCTATCCGTGGCGGTGATCGACCGGCATCCGCACGCCGCGCTGCAAACCAGCTTCGCCAACGGCGGACAGATTTCCATCGGTTACGCCGAGCCCTGGGCCAACCCCCGGATGCCGGCAAAGATCTTTAAATGGCTGTTTAGTAAAGATTCGCCGCTGGTCTTCCGCCCGAGGCTGGATTGGCAACAGTGGCGTTGGATCGCGGGCTTTTTGAGTCAGTGCCGGGCTTCGGCCAGTGAACGCAACCTCATCCGGATCGTGGAGCTGGCTTTGCACAGCCGGCGGAAGCTACGGGAAATCCGCGAATTAGAGCACATCGACCATGCCCACCGGCAACTCGGCATCATACGCTTTTATCGCAGCCAACGGGAACTCGACAGCGTCCGCCGGGCCGCGGACCTCATTCAGAATCACGGCTGTCCCTGCGAGGTGATTGGTGTGGAGCGGATTCTGGAGATCGAGCCTACGTTCCACAACCATGCCCATCAACTGGCGGGCGGCGTGTATACGCCGCAAGATGAAAGTGGCGATACGCACCGGTTTACGCAACAACTCGCGGCGAACTGCAGCCAACGCGGCGTCGATTTTTTCTACAATACCCGAGCAACCGCCCTGTTACAGACCGCCAGTGACGGGATCCGCGCCGTGGAAACGCGATCGACCGATGGCTATGACGAAATCGAGGCCCGCCATATTGCAATTTGTCTGGGTGTGGATTCGGCGCCGTTTCTACGGCCCTACGGAATCGATCTCAATCTTTACCCAGTCAAAGGGTATTCGGTATCCATTCCGTTCGGCAATTCCGGCGGGTCACCGACTGTGGCATTGATCGACGATGGTTATAAACTCGTGTACAGCAATCTCGGCGACCACCTGCGGGTCGCTGGAACCGGCGAGCTCGGCGGATACCGACGCGACCTCGATCGTCATCGCTGTCGGGGGATTATCGAACGGGTAAAAGAAATTTTTCCCGACGCAGGCGACTTTCATCACAGCCGGTTTTGGACCGATCTGCGGCCCGCCACGCCGTCCAACGTGCCTTACCTTGGCGGATCGCGTTACCCAAATTTATGGCTGAATACCGGACACGGTACCCTCGGGTGGACCCTGTCGGCGGGCAGCGGCGATCGACTTGTATCGCGGATACTGAAGTCCCCGGGTTTGTGATGAAAAATCCCATTCGTCTTACTCGTCAAATAAGCAACTCTCAAAAAGTTCGTGCAATACCGGCGATCGCCCTGCAACTTTGGGCAAACGTATATCGGACGCTTAAACGGATAAAAAATCTGGACACCGTCGGGTTCTGGCCGGTATTAGCGGGACTGACTGGTATATCGCTGTTGATCGTGTTGGCGTTTTCCAGGCCCGGGCTATCGCCAACCGCAACCACCAGTGAAGCCATACCGGAAACGGAAAACTGGTCGTTCGCATCGCCGGGTGACGGGGCGTATCCACCACCCGACCTTCCGGAGGAGGTTAATTTCGGACACGAAGAGGACGACGAGCGGGCCGCGAAATACCGAAGCCTGGAACGTCAAACGGCACAGATTGAACAAACGCTCAACGCGGCCGAACGGAACATGGAGAAAGGGCGTCTCGTTTCCCCGGTCGGAGATAACGCCCTGGCAAATTACCGGTCGGTACTGGCGCTCGAACCCGATAACACGGATGCCAAGCTCGGCATCTCCGCGATTCAGTCTGAATTCATCGCCTGGGCGGAAGCCGCATTTGCCGACAAGGACATCGATAAGGCCAATCACTTACTGGATCGGGCAGGCAGACTCCGCAAGGAAAGCGGCCGTGCGCGAGCACTAAAACGAGAGATAGAACAGCACCTTGCCGAAAAGGCACAACGGACCCGCATCTACCAAACCGAACAGGCCCGTCAGGAACGGCTTGTCCGCGTGCGACGGCAAGATCAGGAAATGCAAGGATCCCGGGCACAGCGAGCAGCCACCCGGCGATCCGCAGCAGCGCCCGACGCTCGGACCCTCAGGGAAGGCATCGCCGCCTACTACAGCGGCAGCTATGACGCCGCGTTTCGTTTATTGAATCCTCTCGCCGAAAACGGAGACCCGCGCGCCAAGTTTCGCATGGCGATGATGTATTACCACGGGCGCGGCGTCGTCCGGGATCGCAACCTCGCACAAACTCTCGTTCGCGAGGCACTGCCGCAGATTCGGGATAAAGTTGCCGAAAACGCTGCCTGGGCGCAGGCGGACCTGGGTTCACTTTACGCAGACGGCATAGAGCTTGCGGAGAACGACGACGAAGCCGTACGCTTGTATGCCTTGGCCGCGAAACAGGGCTACGCCGGCGCCCAGACCAATCTGGGGGTGATGTACGCGAACGGCGAGGGTGTGGCGCCTAGTCGCGAGACTGCCGTGCTCTGGTTCCGGCGCGCCGCGGCGCAAGGAGACCACATCGCACGGAACAACCTGAAGGCGCTCGGCGTCCAATAGAGCAATCCCGGTTCACTGTCGAGGCGAAGGCTGACCACCCCTGTATAGTTGAACAATTACTCGTGGCAATCCAATGATGAAGGGGTTATCCGAATGCATTTGAAAGATTCAACGTTATTACGCGATTCGTGCTACATCGGCGGCAAGTGGACGAGGTCGGACAACGGTCAGGAATTTGATGTGACCGACCCGGCCAACGGCGAGGTAATCACACAGGTACCCGATTGCGGGAGCGCTGAAACCCGCCGCGCCATCGACGCGGCCAACGCCGCCCGGGAAGGTTGGCAAGCGCATACCGCCAAGGAGCGTGCGGGCATTCTGAAACGTTGGTTCGACTTGATGATGGAGAACCAGGAAGACCTGGCCCGGATCATGACCGCGGAACAAGGCAAACCGCTGGCCGAGTCCCGAGGCGAAATCGCTTTCGCTGCCTCGTTTGTCGAATGGTTCGCCGAGGAAAGCAAACGGGTCTACGGCGACACTGTGCAACACCCGTTGCCCGGCAAACGCATCGTAGTCTTGAAACAACCGGTGGGCGTGACGGCAGCCATTACGCCGTGGAACTTCCCGGCGGCCATGATTACCCGCAAGTGCGCACCGGCCCTCGCGGTCGGCTGCACCACCATTATCAAACCCGCGGAACAAACGCCCTTAACAGCACTGGCTCTCGCCGAATTGGCCGAGCGCGCCGGTCTGCCCGGGGGCGTGCTGAACATGGTTACAGGCAACCCCAAGGATATAGGCCGGGAGATGACGAGCAACCCAATCGTCCGGAAAATCAGTTTCACCGGCTCGACGGAAGTGGGCAAGTTGCTGATCGAGCAGTCCGCATCGACCGTCAAGAAAGTGTCGATGGAGCTCGGCGGCAACTCGCCATTTATCGTTTTTAACGACGCGGATTTGGATGCCGCCCTGGAAGGCGCCATGGCCTCTAAGTTCCGCAATACGGGCCAGACCTGCGTGTGCGCGAACCGGATTCTCGTCCAGGAAGGTATTTATGACGCGTTCGCCGAACGCATGGCCGAAGCCGTGGGCAGACTCAAGGTGGGCGCCGGCACGGAGGAAGGCGTTCAGCAGGGACCGTTGATCGATGAAGCAGCGCTGTCCAAAGTGGAAACGCACGTCCGCGACGCGAAGGAAAAAGGCGCTAGTGTCATGATCGGGGGCAGCCGCCACGAGCTGGGGGGAACGTTCTATCAACCCACCGTACTGCGGGACGTAAACCGTGAAATGGTGCTCAACGGCGAAGAAACCTTCGGACCGGTCGCGCCGCTTCTGCCGTTTCGCGATGAAGACGAGGCCATCGGCATGGCCAACGACACGCAATACGGCCTGGCGTCGTACTTTTACAGTCGCGATATCGGCCGGGTATGGCGGGTCGCCGAGGCGATGGAATACGGCATCGTGGCCATCAACGAAGGCATATTCTCCACCGAGGTCGCACCGTTCGGTGGCGTCAAGGAATCGGGAATAGGCCGCGAGGGCTCCAAGTACGGGATCGACGAGTATCTCGAGATCAAGTATCTGTGTATGGGAGGCATTGCCTGACACCGATGCGCTCGCGGGCCACCGAAAATTAGACCCGGGGACGGGTTCGCGACTGACTTCGATCCGGCGCTGGAGTTATGAAAGAGTATTACTATCTCGACAACGCCTCCACCACCTGGCCGAAACCGGAACCCGTATACCGGTTCATGGACGAGTTCTTTCGCTGCTACGGCGTGAATCCCGGTCGTTCCGGCTACGAGCTCGTGATCGAGGCCGAAAAAATGGTAGTGGAAACCCGCCGGTTGCTCGCTACGTTTTTCGGTTATTCCGGGGACTTCCAGCGGGTAGTGTTTACACAGAACGCAACGGATTCGCTGAACATCGTATTCCATGGACTGCTCCGCCGGGGCGACCATGTCGTCACCACACGGACCGAGCACAATTCCGTGCTGCGCCCGCTCCATGCGCTCGAACAACAAGGCGTGATCGAGACGACCTACGTCGAGCACGACGAACGGGGCTACGTCGATCCCGACCGGATTGGGGCCGCCGTACGGCCTCGCACCCGGCTGGTTGTGGTGAATCACGCTTCCAATGTCCTGGGCACAGTGCAGGATCTGCGTCGAATCGGCCGGATCGTGGCCAAAACCCCCGCCCTGCTGGTCGTAGACGCCTGCCAGAGCGCAGGCGCAATACCGGTTCACTGCGAGGCCATGCATATCGATGTGCTGACATTCACGGGCCATAAGGGCTTGTATGGACCCATGGGCATCGGCGGTATGATCGTGCCGGAGCACGTGGATATACACCCCGTACGCGTCGGCGGCACCGGCGTGGATTCAAACAACCCGGAGCCGTCCGCCGAGTACCCACACCGTCTCGAAGCCGGTACCCTGAATATACCGGGCATTGCCGGCCTGAATGCCGCCCAGAAATGGTGCGCGGACCTCGGCCGGGAACAATCGAAAAAACCGGCACTGGCACATGCGGAGGCCTGTCTGGCCGCCATGGAGTCGATCTATGGTCGCGAAGTGGCGTTGGTTCGTCAACTGGAAGAGTGCTTCCGGTCGATCCCAAACGTCACCGTCCACGGACCGCGAGGCGATCAACCCCGCGTCGCGACCCTGTCCATCGGTTTTGACAAACTCCCGCCCACCCGCGCCGGCGAAATCCTGGATGCGGACTACCACTTGTGCGTCCGACCCGGCTTGCACTGCGCGCCTCTGGTACACCGGGACGCACAGATGATAGAACACGAAGGATTGGTCCGGTTTTCGCTGGGTTATTTCAACGACGAGGAAGATATCGACCAGGCGATGAAAGCGGTCACGGAGATCGCTGAGTCTTTTTAGCGGCTGTTTTACGCCTGAACAACCCCATTACGGCACTCGTGCGGTAAATTTCGGTTCGTCCGTCCGGTACTCCGCCAATGATCGCATTGGTTTCGACGCGACGGTCCTTACGGTTATGATACGCGGTTCGATGTCTCCAGGCTTATCAACTGATTTGTAACTCGTGCGCGCCTCCCACTTTTATATTCCAACTTTGAAAGAAACGCCGGCGGATGCCGAAATCGTCAGCCATCGGCTAATGCTCAGATCGGGGATGATTCGAAAAGTGGCCGCAGGTATTTATAGCTGGCTGCCATTGGGCTGGCGTACGCTCAGTAAGGTGGAGAACATCGTTCGCGAAGAAATGAATCGAGTCGGTTCCCTGGAGATTCTCATGCCCGGCGTTCAACCCGCCGAACTCTGGCGCGAATCCGGGCGTTGGCGGGAATACGGAATCGAGCTGCTTCGCTTCAAAGACAGACATGAACGTGATTTTTGCCTGGGGCCGACCCACGAGGAAGTAATCACGGCCATGATACGGCACGAGATTAAGAGTTACCGGCAACTGCCGGTGAGCATGTACCAAATGCAGTGGAAATTCCGGGATGAAGTACGTCCAAGGTTCGGCGTCATGCGCAGCCGCGAATTCCTCATGAAGGACGCCTACTCCTTTCACGCCAGCCAGTCGTCCCTTGAGGAAACTTACGGGCAAATGTACGCCGCTTATGAGCGCGTCTTTAAGCGCTGTGGTTTGGCGTTCAGTGCCGTGGCAGCGGACTCGGGAACGATCGGCGGTAGCACCTCCCACGAATTCCACGTACTCGCCGATTCGGGGGAAGACGCTATCGCCGTGTGCGAGAAATACAACTACGCGGTTAACGTCGAACTGGCAAAAACTTTGCCGTGTACGGAACCACGACCCGCCCCGAATGCCGACCTCGAAGAAGTGGACACGCCCGGCCGGCACACAATCGAGGGTGTCTCGAGGTTTCTCGGTGTCGATCCATCGCAAACGATCAAAACGCTGGTGGTCAAAGGCACAGACGGGCCGATCGCATTGGTTTTGCGGGGCGATCACGATCTGAATGGCTTGAAAGCCGAAGGCTTAACGGAAGTCGCCGAACCGCTCGAGTTCCTGGACGAATCTGAATTCAAACGGGTCATTGGCTGCGACCCGGGTTCCGTGGGGCCAGTAGGGCTGGATATACCCGTGTTTGTCGATTACAGCGCGGCACAACTGTCGGACTTTGTGTGCGGTGCAAACAAGGACGGCAAGCATCTTACCGGAGTGAACTGGGAACGCGATTTTTTCGAACCACGCACAGCCGATCTCCGGCAGGTCGTCGAAGGCGACCCCTGCCCGCGGGAAGAGGCAGCTTCGGACCCGGAGGGGCGACTTGTCGTCAAACGCGGCATTGAAGTCGGCCACGTGTTCCAGCTCGGCACAAAATACAGCGAATCGATGAACGCGACTTGCCTGGACGAAAATGGTAAGCCGGTCATGATGCCAATGGGCTGCTACGGGATCGGGGTCACACGTGTCGTCGCCGCCGCAATCGAACAGGGTCACGACGAAAATGGCATCATCTGGCCGGATGCTATCGCCCCCTTCGAAGTAGTCATCGTTCCGATCGGCTATCATCAATCCGAACAGGTCGCCGAATGCGCCGACAATTTATACCAAAGACTCATGTACGCCGGGTTCGACGTCCTGTTGTATGACCGGGAGGAGCGACCGGGCGTCCTATTTGCCGAAGTAGACTTGATTGGCGTGCCGCACCGAATTGTCATCGGCCAACGCGGCATTAAAAAGGGTACGGTGGAATACAAACAACGAGCCGAGCAAGACGAACAGGAACTGCCCGCAGAGAACCTTGTCGACAAATTGACCGCAGTGATCTCCCGTAGTTGACAAACGAACGGTGTCCGGTGTTCAACAGATCGCGGCGCTGAGCCTTTGCCGAGCTATCCCGTTGCGGCGACAATACCCGAGTTTTTCAAGGTTTGATGTAAGTTCTCAATAACCCCGTGCAAGAATGTGGGGGTAGGGTTGTCTTTCAGGGCTGTCGAAAGCACGGAGGCTTTCGCCAGAGCGTACAGGGAGGTATTGCATCCTTAGCTCCGTAAACGGCACTT
>JAANXG010000141.1 GCA_018263405.1 Gammaproteobacteria bacterium | reverse complement strand
ATACATACTGCCCCGGTTCACGGCGGAGTCGGACATCGAAGTCCGGGTTGTCGCGGTGGGCACGGGCCAGGCCATTCGTCTGGCGGAGAACGGGGATGCCGACGTTCTGTTGGTGCATCACAAGCCGTCCGAGGAACAATTCGTCGCGGACGGCTATGGCGTCAAGAGATACGACTTGATGTACAACGATTTTGTCTTCATTGGGCCGGACGACGACCCCGCCGGTATACGGGGTGGTAGCGATGCTTTGAGGGCGTTGCAATCCATCGCCGAATCGCAGGCTCCCTTCGCTTCCCGCGGCGACGACAGCGGCACGCATAAAAAAGAACTGGGTTTGTGGCGCGAGGCGGGGCTCGATGCCCGGGCATTCGAAGCCGAATGGTACCGGGAGACTGGATCCGGTATGGGCGCGACCCTGAACGTCGCCACCGGCATGAATGCGTACGTGCTGAGCGACCGCTCGACGTGGTTGCAGTTCGGCAACAAGGGAGAGTTGCGGATAGTGGTGGAGGGCGACGAGCGATTGTTCAACCAGTACGGGGTCATCCTCGTCAACCCGGAGCGCTATCCGCATGTTAAAGGGGAGATGGGGCGGACCTTCATCGACTGGTTGTTGTCGGGCGCCGGTCAGCGGAGCATCGCCGAATACCGGATCAAGGGCCAGCAGGCGTTCTTTCCCAACGCCGGTCGCTGAGGGCGATATCGTATGGACGTCGAACTGGATCTGCGTTTGTCGCTCGGCCGGGGCGAGTTGTCCGAAGCGGACGGCCGTTTCTTGGAGTTGCTCCGTGCCGTGGACGCGTGCGGTTCATTGCGCGGGGCCAGTGAGGCGGTCGGCGTCTCCTACCGCGCCGCCTGGGGACTGTTGCGCGATTGGACCGAGCAGCTCGGCCGAGCGCCCGTGACAATGCACCGTGGGCGCGGCGCGGTCTTGAGCGAATTCGGCCGCCAGTTGTTATGGGCCGATCGAACCGCCCGGGAGCAACTCGCGCCGGCGTTGAAGCGCTTGGCCGAAGAAATCCGCGACACCTTGGAGTCCACGCCGCTGCACGCCGCTGGGCGTCGCTTGACGGTGTATGCCAGTCACAGCATGGCCCAGGATATCCTGCGAGAACTGGCGGATCGAGAGGCCGGCGTAACCCTGGATTTTCACAACCACGGCAGTCTCGACAGTTTGCGTGGCCTGAAAGAGGGCGATTGCGGGCTGGCGGGGTTCCATGTGCCGGAAGGCCCACAACGCCGTCAGCTCGCCCCCCTCTATCGGCGCTGGCTGGACGGCGCCGGTCACAGGCTGATCCGGGTGGCGTCCCGCCGCCAGGGACTCATGCTGCGGCGCAATGTAGAAGGATCGGTTCGCGGCGTGGCCGATCTTGGCCGCGCGGAGATCCGATTCGTCAACAGACAGGCCGGTTCGGGGACTCGTGTATTGTTGGATGGCATGCTGAAAAACGAAGGCGTGGAGCCATCGGCGATCAACGGGTACACGCACGAAGAATTCACGCATTCGGCCGTTGCCGCGCTATTGAGCTCGGGAGCGGCGGATGTCGGTTTTGGCGTGGAAGCCGCCGCAGTGAAGTTTGATCTGGAATTTGTGCCGCTGGTCACCGAGACCTACTACTTTGCGGTGGGCGGGCGGATCGTGCAGTCAAACCCGGCGGTACAGGCCTTGGTCTCAGTTATTGCCGGCTCCGCGTTCCGCCGGCGCGTGGCCGGCCTCAGCGGGTACGACCCCCGCCATTCGGGGCGTTGGGAGTCGGTGTCGGAGTTATTCGTTTAAGCGGCCAGCATTGCCCGGACGACTTCGTTCCAACCGGCTGCCAGATTGCGGCGGTTGTAGCCGCCGCCGCCCATGGCGATAAACCGACCGTTGCAGAACTCGTCGGCGAGCCGGCACAGGCGCTGCGCCGCGTGGCGGTGCGCCCTGGGCGTAAAAGCCATGTGGGTGATGGGATCTCCGGCGATGCTGTCCGCGCCTGCCTGCAGGAGAACGAACTCGGGTTTACCGGCTTTCACGAATTCCTCGATACGCGGCCAGTGTTTGAAGAAAACGCCGTCATCGGAGTTGGGCAGCACCGGGATATTCAACTTCGTGCCTTCGGCGGCGCCCGTGCCGTTCTCCTCGGCGCAACCCGTTCCCGGGAACAGAAAACGGCCGTCCTCGTGGATATCGGCGAAAATCAAGTCCGGGTCGTGTTCGAATGCGTAAAATACCCCGTCCCCGTGGTGGGCATCGATGTCTACGTAAGCGATACGTTGGATAGCGAATTTTTCGCGTAGAGTTTCAATGACGATTCCGACGTCGTTGAATACGCAAAACCCTCCGGCTTGTTCGCGGCGGGCATGGTGCAGGCCGGCAATGGGCACGAACACGCGGCGGCGGTCTTCGTTGATTATCCGTTCGATGCCGTCGAGACCGGTGCCCACTACGTAGGACGCGGCCTCGAATACGCCTTTGAATGCCGGCGTGTCGCCGTAATCCAGGAACCCGCGGCCGGTTTCGGATTGCTTTCGGACCCGTTCGACATAGTCCGGACTGTGGAAGCGGGTGGGGGCATTTTCGTCGCAGCGCACCGGAGCGGCGATCTCGACCTGTTTATCCAATCCCTGTTCAACGGTCTGTTTCCAGAACGCATAAATACGATCCGGACCGAAAGGGTGAGCATCTCCGAATCCATAGCGGCTGAGCTCGTCGCCGAAATAAATCGTGACCATGGCTTACCGCGCTTTGCAGTGCCAGGAACCCATCTTCTTGCCTTGGGGGTCATCGCTCACGAGAAACCACCGGGCACCCTGGGTAAACTGCGCGACGGGGGCTTTCTTGTGTTTCCAGGTGACCGGTATTTCGCTCCCGGCTGCGCAGTCCTTTTCGGCGTAAACCGTGCAGTATTCAAACCCGATCTGGGCCACCCGGTGCACGGTGACCCGCAACAGCAGGTTATGACAGCCGGGCTCATCCTCGTTCAGGGCGAGGATCCGGTCCTGGTGCATAATGTCGTTGACGCGATAAATCCGAAAATCCGCGGCCCACGACGAAGCGCACGTGGCGTACAAGATCAGCCCAAGACACGCGGCGATACACTGCTTCATTTAAAGACTCCACGATAGGCGCTGTAAATAGAATAATTGCTTTGCATCGCCGTGTTTCCGGTTATTCGTTCGCCTTACCATCCGCCCAGCCGCCATTTGGGCAGGTTCACGTTCTCGTCGATGTTATCGCTGGCGCGGCGCTGAAACTGCCCATCTCCATCCAGGTCATTCCAGTATTGAGTCAGGCCGATGCGCGGTTTCACCGTTATCAGGAAAACATTGCCTTGCCGCCCGTACTCCGTGATCTTCTGGCCGAACTCCTCGTGTTGACGCACTTGAGTCGTCGGCGGAACCCCTCCGGACGTTCCGGAACTTTGCGTGGAAAGTTCCGTTGCCTGGCCCCCTTCACCGCTCGCGAGCTCCGGGGGTGTGGGGTCCGAGCCGTCGTCCTGCGCGACAAGGGCGCCTGCCGAGAACGCAACGGTCATGCCCAGGGCGTATACCACGGCGTGTCGTCTGTTCGATTTCTTTTTCATCTGCATGTTACCTCGATCGGGTCGTCCACATTATCCCGCCAATAAATCGGTATATTCAAACCGAATACCGATGCTTCGCGAATTCCCATCGTCCGGAACTTCCCCGTGGTACGGTTTTAGGGCGAATCGCGCCAACAGGTGGCTCAGGCGCGCTCCCTTCGGGCGACCCGGAAGGCGGTCATCCGCGGCGTTATGTCTGTTGAGAAGGGCGCGCCATTCCCGGCGAGACAGGCCTTGCGGCTCACCGCTTTGTGGGCCGCTGAACGTTACAATATCAGTGACGGGGTACACTAAGTACCCTTGGGCATAAATACACACACGTTCAGCGGGATCGGAAAAGCCGATCGCCAAGGCACGCGAGCGCAGGACTGGCCCGGTCAATTCAAGCGAGCGTAACGCCGGCGAGGGGCTTTTCCGACC
>JAANXG010000140.1 GCA_018263405.1 Gammaproteobacteria bacterium | reverse complement strand
GTGTCGCGGTTGACGCCTGTTGTCGGGCCCGTGCTGGTGTCGCGGCTGCAGGGCCGGGCGAAGTGGGAGGGGCGATTCGTGGCCCGGCCGGGCCTGGACAAGCTTGAAGTGCGCAGCAACCTGAACGGAGTGGATGTGCTCCTGCCGGACCCGTTGTGGAAACCCAAACGAACGGAGAGTGCGCTCGACGTGCAAGTCGATTTCGATCGCGACAGCCGGCGTATTGCAATGGATTTTCAAGACCGGTTGCGCGGCGAGTTGCACTATGAACGAAAAAACGACAAGCAGGTCCTGGTTCGCGGTGTTTTGAATTTGGGAAGCGATCGGGGTTTACCGGAAGATCGACTGTCGGTCGCTGTGAAAGGCGAACACATCGATATGGACCGGTGGATCGAGGAAATCGATACACTGAGCCGGCGGGCGGACAAAGCGGATAGCAGCGAGCCGGAGCGGGACGCGCTGTTCGATCATCTTCGCTCGCTGGATGTCGATGTAGATCGTTTCCGCTACTTGAATCGTAATTTGGGCCCGGTGGAAATCCACGCCACAACCGACGGCAACAGGCGCTGGGCGGCTCGTTTCGTTGGACCCCGTCTGCGGGGGACGGGACGCATGTGGCTGGGCCGGACGCCCAAACGCTTCGACTTCAATTTGACTCGTTTGCATTGGCCGCGCTTGCAAAACATCGAACGCGCCACCACGTATGAGCAATCGCCGGAACCCTCCGAATTTGCGCATTTATCGATCCGTGCCGATGATTTTCGTTACGGGGAAATGCGGTTTGGCCGGCTGGATTTCCAGGGAGGGCCCGCGGAGCATGCATGGCGGATAAAACGAATGTCGCTGCAACAGCCGGCAATGCGGATCGACGCAAAAGGCAGGTGGTCATCGGATCGGTTCGGAGCGCACCGCACCCGGGTCGATGTATCGATCGATTCGAACCATCTCGGGAAATCGTTGGCGCAACTGGGGCTGAAGGATCAGGTCGCCAAAGGCAAGGCCGAAATGACGGCTGATCTGAGCTGGCCGGGCGGGGTCGGGGAATTCGATTTGGCGAAGCTCAACGGGGAGTTGTCGTTCACCGCTGAAGACGGTCGGTTTTTGAAACTGCAGCCCGGCTCCGGTAGGTTGCTGGGATTGTTTAACGCCGAAAGCTTGACGCGGCGACTCAAGCTCGACTTTACCGACATATTCAATGATGGCTTGGCCTTCGATCGAATTGACGGTGACGCCGCTATCACTACCGGCCGGTTGCGTACGGACGGTATTTTTATAATCGGTCCGGCGGCACTGATAGAATTGAGTGGCTCCACAAGTCTAGCGGAAGAAACCTACGACCTGAATGTGGCAGTGGCGCCGCAATTGGGCGGTAATCTCAGCTTGGCGGGTGCGATCGTCAATCCCGCCGCGGGGGCAATGATTTTCTTGGTGCAAAAGTTATTCAAGAAACAAATGGCAAATCTCATCAATCACAAGTATCGCGTCACCGGAGACTGGGATGCCCCCCGGGTGAAAGCCGTTGAGCACCCTGCCACGGACGCGACCGAGCAGCTCGGGCGAAACTAACTTCGATGCCGCTTAACCCGATCCGGTACCGCGTCGTTGCGGCAATTTGCTTTGCTGTAACCACGATGTCCGCGTGGGGCACCGAGTACATCTCCCCGGGAGAGTGGCCGGATATACAGCGAGGGATCCAGGTAACCCAGTACGCTAAACTTGCCGGAATCGTAGACGAGTTCGACAGGTCCCCCGACGCCAATATCGTCATTTTGTACCCGGGCGGTAAAGCCGGTCACAATTGGGCGGTCGAGATACGCAACTGGTTCGTGGCCCTGGGCATCGCCAGCCGTAAGATCGCGTTAAGACCCGGCTCGGGTGTCCCCGGCTCGCTCGGACTTCAGGTGGAAAAGCAGGGCTTTAAGTAGGAGGCGGCGTGACACGTATTGCGGCGGTACAGATGAACTCATCGGCCGATCAGGCCTCGAATCTTGAGGTGGCGGCGGAATTGATCGATGCTGCCCGTCAACAAGGCGCATCGTTTGTCGTGCTGCCTGAAAACTTCTCCGTGATGCCCGCGAGGGAGAAGGATCGCCCGTCGTTCGCCGAGCACTGTGGCGATGGTCCGGTGCAGTTGTTTCTAAGCGACCAGGCCCGCCTGCACGGGGTCTGGATCGTAGGCGGGACCGCGCCGATACGCGCCGCCGCCGATGACGCTCGTATCAAGGCGACTTGCCTGATGTTCGATGATAGAGGCCGACGGGTGGCGCGGTATCACAAGATACATTTGTTCGATGTGCGTGTGAGCGACACGGAATCCTACCGGGAATCCGATGCGTTCGAGCCCGGTGCCGTGGATGATGATAATTTGATATGTGTCGATACCCCGGTCGGCCGCGTCGGCCTCTCCGTGTGCTATGACATGCGATTCCCCGAACTGTACCGCAGGCTCGTCGACGAGGGTGCCGAGATCGTTACGGTGCCTTCGGCATTCACGGCCACAACGGGGCGGGCCCACTGGGAGCCCTTGCTGCGTGCACGGGCCATCGAGAATCAGATTTACATCGTTGCCCCGGCGCAATGGGGCGATCATGCAAGTGGCCGGCAAACGCACGGGCATACCATGATCATTGACCCCTGGGGGCGGATTCTGGCGCAGCAAAGCACCGGTAACGATGTCATCGTTGCCGATATCGATCTAAGACAGTTAAAAAATATCCGAAAGGAATTTCCAGCACTGAGTCACAGAAGATTGGGCAGGAGAGCCTGTAGCAACCTTGCCGAAACACGTCTCGGGAGGAGCAGTTGACAGATTCCCTGGTACTGGCGAAACAAACGCTTTTGGAGCCCGGTGGACTCGACGAATCGGATCTTGACCGTGTATTGGGACGTCTCGCCCATCCGGATATCGACTATGCGGATATGTATTTCCAATATGCGCGTCACGAATCATGGGTGCTCGAAGAAGGTCAGGTTAAGAATGGCAGCCACAACATCGGGCAGGGTGTCGGCGTGCGCGTCAATTCCGGAGAGAAAACGGGATTTTCGTATTCGGACGAATTGCAGTTGAAGGCATTGACCGAGGCCGCGGACGCCGCGGGCACCATCGCTCTACGGGGCCGGAATCGAACGGTGTCGGCGGCTGGTCACGACGCTGTGACCGTTGAACCCGTATACACCGATTCCGACCCGATTGCGTCGCTCGAAGATAGTGCCAAAATTTCCTTGCTCGAGCGCGTTGAGGCCGAAGCCCGTAAACAGGATTCCCGAGTGAGGGAAGTGATCGTTTCTCTTTCTGGAGTTCATGAAGTAGTCATGCTCGTCCGGAGCGACGGGCAAATGGCGAGCGATGTCCGGCCGATGGTTCGGTTGAATGTTACGGTGATCGTGGAACAAAACGGGCGGCGTGAACAAGGCAGCGCCGGCGGTGGAGGTCGTCGGGATTATCGTTATTTCAGCGATCGGCTGGCTTTGGGCTATGCGCGTGAAGCGGCCCGCCAGGCACTGGTGAATCTGGATGCGGTGGATGCGCCCGCGGGAACCATGAAAGTCGTCCTGGGTCCCGGCTGGCCGGGAGTTTTGCTGCACGAGGCTATTGGCCACGGGCTGGAGGGGGATTTTAACCGCAAGGGTACCTCGGCATTCTCTGGACGGCTCGGGGAGAAAGTCGCCGACTCCCAATGTACGGTAGTGGATAATGGCACCTTGCCCCACCGGCGCGGGTCTTTGACAGTGGATGACGAAGGCACTCCAACGCGGAATACCGTGTTGATCGAGAACGGTATATTGAAAGGTTATATGCAGGACGTTCTTAATGCCCGGCTCATGGGTGTGGGACCGACCGGCAACGGACGGCGGGAGTCGTATGCGCATCTGCCGATGCCTCGAATGACGAATACTTACATGCTGGGGGGCGGTCATGCGCCGGCGGAAATTATCGGAACCGTGGACAAGGGCTTGTACGCGGTCAACTTCGGTGGCGGCCAGGTCGATATCACTTCCGGCAAGTTCGTGTTCTCCGCCAGCGAGGCCTATTTGATCGAACACGGTAAGGTCACGAAACCGGTTCGAGGCGCGACGTTGATCGGCAACGGCCCGGATGTGTTGACCCGCGTATCGATGGTGGGCAATGACCTGGAATTCGACACCGGCGTCGGCACGTGCGGTAAGGAAGGCCAGGCAGTCCCGGTAGGCGTGGGTCAACCGACGCTCCTGGTGGATGAACTGACGGTGGGGGGTGTCCAGATATGAACCGAGTATCCGCGGCGGGCGCCGTCATGGATGTCGACTTGCGGGATATCGCCCGGGACGTTCTCCATCTGGCTGAACGCCGGGGAGCCGGCCAGTCAGAAGTCGCTGTTGGCGAATCCAGCGGTTTTACCGTCACGGTGCGGCTCGGCGAGGTGGAAACCGTGGAGCACAATCGGGACAAATCCTTGTCGCTGACGGTATATTTCGGACAACGGTCCGGCTCCGCCAGTACTTCGGATTTTAGCAAGGTGGCTATCGAGGATACGGTTCGTGCAGCATGTTCCATCGCCCGCTATACCGCCGAAGACCCCCACGCCGGTCTTGCCGATCCGGGCCTGTTTGCTACCGATTTCCCCGATCTGGATCTGTATGCGCCGTGGAATCTGGAAGTCAGCCAAGCAATAGACATGGCGGCGGTCTGCGAAAAAGCGGCTAGGGATGAAGATGCGCGGATTACGAACTCCGAAGGGGCTACCGTGGCCTCGTATTCCGGCCGCGAAGTCTATGCCAACAGTTTGGCATTCCTCGGCGATACCAAGGGCTCCCGCCATTCGGTGAGCTGTGTCGTGCTGGGGTCACGGGACGGTGGCATGCAGCGCGACTACTGGTACACGAGCGCCCGTCACCCGGAAGATCTCGAGTCGGGTGAGCGTGTTGGTCGGCTCGCGGCACAGCGTGTGGTGCGCCGGTTGGGAGCTCAGCGAATTTCAACGCGCCAGTGCCCTGTGATGTTCGAAGCCCCCGTCGCCGGCAGCCTGTTGGGGCACCTGGTCGGGGCGCTGCGCGGCCCCAGTTTGTACCGGCGCGCCTCATTTCTTTTGGGCGAACTGGATAAACCGGTGTTCAGTCCGGGAATCCGTATTCATGAACAACCCCACTTACCGCGCGGTACGGGTAGTGCCGTGTATGACGCCGAAGGTGTTCGGACGCGGGAAAGGGATCTGGTCAGCGACGGGACACTGGCTGGATACGTGCTCGATGCGTACTCGGCCCGAAAACTCGGGATGGTAACGACGGGTAATGCCGGTGGAGTTCGGAACCTCATTCTAGAACCCGGTCGACTTGATTTCGACGGGCTGCTCAAGGAGATGGACACCGGCTTACTGGTGACCGAGTTGATCGGACAGGGAGTGAACACCGTCACCGGCGACTATTCGCGGGGTGCGGCCGGTTTCTGGGTCGAGAACGGGTTGATTCAGTCTCCTGTGGAGGAATTTACCATTGCGGGGAACCTGAAGGATATGTACAAGAAAATTGTGCAAGTGGGTTCGGACGTCGATATGCGCGGGAACCTGCGGACGGGTTCCGTGCTGATCGACGATATCGCCGTAGCGGGATCCTGAGCCGCCGGCGAGCCGATGCACATCGCTTTTTCATCTCGGTATAATCCGCACGCTCGCCTGGTTGTAGACTCATTCTTGGCCAGATTTCATACACAGTTCTTTAGAGGTAGCTAAAGATGCCTATTTATCCGTATGTCTGTACGGCGTGCGGCCACGACTTCGATACGCTGCAAAAAATCAGTGACGCACCGCTAACGGATTGCCCCGCCTGCGGTGAAGCCGGTTTGAAGAAACGCCTGAGTGCTCCGGCGTTTCATTTGAAAGGCACAGGCTGGTACGAGACGGATTTCAAAAATAGCGGCAAAGGAAAAAAAACCGACGAGCAGGACAAGGGTGCGAATGGCGAGGGCAAAAAAGACGGCCCGGGAAAAGACTCCAAAGCGGCGGACAACAAAGGCCAGACTAGTAGTGCCGGCGACGATAAGGGCTCGTCGACCGGCGGCGAGTCGAAATCCGCCGCTGCCGCCGGCGGCCAGGATGACTGATTCTTTCCAGGCGAGTCGATACCAACCCTTCACTGGCCCGGCAGGCAAAAGAACATACTCGAGTAAGACTTTTATGCGCAGTCACGATTGCGGAGCAATTGACGAATCTTTAGTCGACCGACAGGTGACTGTTTGTGGCTGGGCACATCGCCGGCGCGACCACGGCGGCGTGGTGTTCATCGACCTGCGCGACCAGGCGGGATTGCTGCAGGTGGTTGCTGACCCGGATGAGGAATCGGCGTTTCAAACGGCGGATCGGGTGCGCAACGAGTTTGTTTTGCAGGTGAGCGGCCGGGTCCGCCGGCGACCGGCGGGCACCGAAAATCCCGCGCTCAATACCGGTAACGTTGAAGTCTATGCGCACGATGTCACGGTTTTGAACCGCGCGGACGCCCTGCCGTTCCAGTTGGACGAAGAGGACGTCGGCGAGGCCGTGCGCCTGAAGCATCGATACCTGGATCTGCGCCGTGAATCCATGCAGGGCAACCTGAAGCTGCGGCATCGCGTAGTAAAACAGTTGCGGGCGTTTTTAGAGGAGCGGGACTTCGTGGAAATCGAGACCCCCATATTGACTCGCTCTACACCCGAAGGAGCCCGCGACTACCTTGTTCCCAGTCGCACGCACTCGGGGCGGTTTTTTGCTTTGCCGCAATCGCCGCAACTGTTTAAACAAATCTTAATGGTTTCGGGATTCGAGCGTTATTACCAGATTGCCCGTTGCTTTCGAGACGAAGACCTGCGGGCCGACCGGCAGCCTGAATTCACGCAGCTGGACATCGAAACCGCGTTTCTCGACGAGGCCCGCATCATGGCCATTATGGAGTCCATGATGCGGGCCCTGTTTGATGAGGTGTTGGGTGTCGATTTGCCGGAACCTTTCCCTATCTTGACTTACCGGGAAGCCATATCCCGCTTTGGGACCGATCGGCCCGATCTGCGAATTCCCCTGGAATTGACCGATGTCGCCGATTTGATGAGCTCGGTGGAATTTAAGGTATTTTCGGGACCGGCGAATTCCCCGACAGGCCGAGTCGCCGCCATGCGGGTTCCCCGCGGGGGGGGGTTGACGCGCCAACGGATTGACGGCTACACGGAATACGTAAAACAGTTCGGCGCCAAGGGTCTCGCATACATTAAAGTCAACGATGTCGACAAAGGACGCGAAGGGCTGCAGTCCCCTATATTGAAGTTCCTGCCGGACGATGCAATCGAGCAACTGATCACGCGCACGGCCGTGGACACCGGGGACCTGATCTTTTTCGGAGCCGATGAGGCCGGAGTGGTTAATGACGTTCTCGGCGCGTTGCGCGTAGCGCTGGGAAACGATCTGAACATGGCGGAGCCCGGCTGGCGACCCTGTTGGGTCGTGGATTTCCCGATGTTCGAATACGACACCCAGGCAAAGCGGTGGCACTCCCTTCATCATCCGTTTACCGCACCCAAAACCGATCATATCGACCTTCTCGCCACGGACCCCGGCGCTGCATTATCCAGGGCCTATGATATGACGTTGAATGGAGTGGAAATCGGTGGTGGGTCGATCCGTATTCACCATCCGGAGATTCAGCAGAAGGTTTTCGATGTGATGGGTCTCGATGAAAAACAGGCGCGCGAGAAATTCGGTTTTTTGATGGACGCCTTGAAATATGGTGCGCCGCCTCACGGAGGGATCGCCTTCGGCGTGGATCGCATTGCCGCCATGATGGTCGGTGCGGAGTCCATTCGCGACGTGATCGCGTTTCCGAAAACCCAAAAAGCTTCCTGCCTGATGACCGAAGCGCCGAGTGATGTGTCGAGCGATCAATTGAGGGAATTAAATATACGTCTGCGTAAAAAACCGGAGCCGGACAAGGCCACTTGACGAAGGGTTGGGCCGAGTCGAAGCGGCGGAACCCGTTCGATCCTGGACTAATCGCCGGGCAATTCCGGATATCGTGCTGTTATGGTGTAATTTCTACCATATATTCGATGTGCGTACCCGATATGCCCAATATATTGGGGTAATATCGTGTCAAGTGATACACTCCAGGACGATTCGAATCGCCCGGCTTCAAGGCACACGTACGACTCGGCACGCAGCCGAAAACCAGAGGTAGATCGAAGCTCGCTCATGGCAGGTCACAGTAAATGGGCCAATATCAAGTTCCGCAAGGCGGCACGGGACGCCAAGAAGGGAAAGCTGTTTTCCAGGCTAATTCGCGAAATCGCCGTGGCGGCACGGCAAGGCGGAGGCGACCCGGACGCCAACCCGCGGTTACGCGCGGCCATCGACAAGGCATACGCCTCGAACATGCACAAGGAAGCCGTGGAACGGGCGGTGAACCGCGGTGCGGGCGGTGAAGAGGGAAGCAACTACGAAGAAATCCGCTACGAGGGTTATGCGCCGGGAGGCATTGCGATCCTGGTGGAGTGCCAAACCGATAATCGCAATCGCACCGTGGGTGAAGTCCGGCACGCCTTCAGTAAGCACGGTGGCAACCTGGGCACGGATGGCTCGGTCGCCTATCTATTCGAATCCCTGGGCGTGGTTACCTTTGGGCCGGGCAGCGACGAAGTCGCGATTATGGACGCGGCGGCCGATGCCGGGGCGCGGGACGTTAGTTCGGATTCCGATGGCTATGTCGAGGTTACGAGCGCGCCGGCGGAATTTCACGACGTAAAGCGAGCATTCGAAGTGGCGGGTCTGATGCCGGAGCGGGCCGATATCGCGCAGCGGGCTCATACCGAAGTGAACGTCGATGAAGAAAACGGCGCCAAAGTGCTAACACTGCTCGATGCGCTTGAGGATCTGGATGACGTGAAGGATGTGTATTCCAACGCGGATTTTCCGGATTCGCTTTTTGCGGGGGCGGATTGATCGATACGTTGCGGGTAATGGGCATCGACCCGGGTTCCATAGTCACCGGCTACGGTGTGGTGGAGGCCCGAGGTGCCCGATTGCACCATATCGCGAGTGCCGCCATACGGATTCCCAGAACCGGTACCAGTGCGCGTTTAGGGTTGATTTACGAGAAAATAAGTGACGCTATTCGGCAGAACCAGCCCGACGCGATTGCAGTAGAGAAGGTATTCATGGCGCGCAATGCCCGCTCGGCGCTCATCCTGGGTCAGGCACGAGGCGCCGCGCTCGTGGCGTGCGGGCAGGTGGATAGTCACGTGCATGAATACAGTGCCCTGGAAATTAAGAAAGCGGTGGTGGGTCGGGGGCGAGCGGATAAGTTTCAGGTTCAGCACATGATTAGAGTTCTGTTGGGGCTGCGCGAGGCGTTGCAAGCGGATGCCGCCGATGCCTTGGCCTGTGCCATTTGCCATATCAACCACGCCCGCAGCCGTGCCCGCTACGAATCGGCGGCCGGGGTTTTGCCATGATTGGTTATCTTAAGGGTACGTTGCTGGATAAGCGCCCCCCGACCCTGGTCCTGGATGTGCAGGGTGTAGGCTACGAACTCGATGCCCCAATGACGACATTCTATGATTTGCCGGCGGCGGGCGAGGCCGTAAGCGTGTATACGCATCTGGTGATCCGGGAAGACGCGCAGTTGTTGTTTGCGTTCAGCGATGCGCCCCAACGCGACGTCTTCCGGAGTTTACTCAAAGTCGGCGGTATCGGGCCGCGGGTGGCGCTGGCCATTCTTTCCACTCTACCCATACAGGATTTTTTTGACGCGGTGACCAACAACGACATTTCTTGTTTGACCCGGGTGCCGGGTATCGGTCGGAAAACCGCCGAACGCCTGGTGATGGAAATGCGTGATCGTGTACTGAAACAGCTCGAGGAAAGGGGAGATTCATCGGCCACCGCCGTAACTCGTCAGTACAATGCAGCGGAAGATGCCGTGGATGCGCTGACGACCTTGGGCTACAAGCCGGTGGAAGCCAGTCGCGTTATACGGGACATGGACAGCGAAGGTTTGTCCAGTGAGGAGCTGATTCGCCGGGCGTTACGCCGGTTGGCCGGGGCGCGCCCATGAACGATCGTGTTGTATCGCCGGATACCCGGGTGGATGCGGAAGCGGGCTTCGACCGTGGTTTACGACCCAAGCAACTCGCGGAGTTCGTCGGTCAACCCAAGATTCGGGAACAGTTGACGATCTTCGTAAGCGCCGCGCGGGCGCGCCGGGAAGCGCTGGATCACGTCCTGTTATTCGGTCCCCCGGGCCTGGGTAAAACCACTCTTGCCCACATTGTCGCCAATGAACTGAACGTTGAGCTGCGCCAGACTTCGGGACCGGTTTTGGAAAAGCCGGGTGACCTGGCGGCGATCTTGACCAACCTGGAACCCCACGACGTGCTCTTCGTCGACGAGATTCATCGATTAAGTCCGGTCGTGGAAGAAATCCTTTATCCGGCCATGGAGGATTACGCGCTGGATATTGTAATTGGCGAGGGGCCCGCTGCACGCTCGGTGAAGTTGTCCCTGCCTCCTTTTACCCTCGTCGGGGCGACGACCCGCACCGGCTTGTTGACGTCCCCGCTGCGCGGCCGGTTCGGCATCGTTCACCGGCTGGAGTTTTACAGCCACGACGAGATCGCCGATATCGTGGCCCGCTCCGCGGATATTCTAAACGTGCACCACGACGAGGGCGGCGTCCGGGCCGTAGCGGAACGTTCGCGCGGAACCCCCAGGATTGCCAATCGCCTCCTTCGTCGAGTGCGTGACTTCGCCGAGGTAAAAGGGGAGGGTAGTCTCAACGAATCCATAGCGCAGCGCGCCCTGAACATGTTGGAAGTGGACGAACATGGGCTTGATTTGCTGGATCGAGCCCTGTTGGTCGCGGTAATCGAGAAATTCGACGGCGGGCCGGTCGGTGTTGACAGTTTGGCGGCGGCTATCGGCGAAGAGCGCGGCACTATTGAAGACGTAATCGAACCGTATCTGATACAACAAGGGTTCTTAATGCGTACCCCGCGGGGGCGGGTCGCAACCAAATCCGCCTGGAAGCACCTCGGCCTTAATGTTCCCAAGGATGGGGCGGCCGGACAGTCGGCGCTGTTCGATGGGAAATAAATGCGTACCCCATGACCGACCGATACGCCCCGTTCGATGGCTGCGATGTTTCCCGATCGGTCGTCCGACGTTATGATTGAATTATTTCAAAAACGGGGAGCCAATCGGTGATGGAAAATGCCATAAATCTTGCAGCACCCAAGGATACTATATCCATCATGGCGCTGGTGATGGAGGCGAGTCTGCTGGTCCAACTGGTCATGCTGATCTTGCTGCTTGCGTCGGTGATCTCGTGGACCATGATTTTTACCAAATACTTCAATATCAAAACCGCCTCGCGAGACGCGGACAATTTCGAGGACGACTTTTGGTCGGGAGGCGACATGGACACGCTGTTCCACACCTGGGCCGGCCGCGGCCGGCACCCCGAGGGCATGGCTTCCATATTCGTGGCGGGTTACCGCGAATACACCCGGCTCGGTGGCAAGGCAAGCGTGGGGCGGCAGGACATGCTGGACGCGGTGCATCGGACGATGCGGGTTGCACTGATGCGTGAGACGGACGAGTTGGAAACGCATCTGTCGTTTCTCGCGACAGTAGGTTCCACCAGCCCGTATGTCGGATTATTCGGAACCGTTTGGGGGATAATGAATTCTTTTCGATCGCTGGGGGTAGCGCAGCAGGCGACGATAGCCAGTGTTGCGCCTGGAATTGCCGAAGCGCTGGTGGCCACCGCGATGGGGCTGTTCGCTGCGATACCGGCGGTCATTGCCTACAATCGGTTTTCCAATCGCATTGAGCGGTTATTGTCGCGCTATGAGGCGTTCGCGGATGAATTTTTGAGTATCGTGAATCGACAAACCATGTCATCGAAGACCGCCTGACCATGCGGGGTTATCGCTCTCTTAGAAGAAAAAAACTGATGGCCGAGATCAACGTCGTGCCGTATATCGATGTGATGCTGGTGTTGCTGGTAATCTTCATGATCACGGCGCCATTGCTGACGCAGGGAGTCGAGGTGGATCTTCCCCGGGCAAGCGCGAATCCGATGCCGGAGGATACGGAGCCCGTAGTGTTGAGTGTTACAGTAGACGGTGATCTGTATATAGATGAAGAGTTGAAAGGACCGGAAGAGGTACACGTCAGAGCAGTTGCTATACGCAATCGGAACAAGCAGGCGAGGTTTATGGTGCGGGGTGACAAAAATGCGGCGTACGGGCATATCGTCAATGCCATGGTCCTGCTCCAGCAAGCCGGAGTACCCAGTGTCGGGCTGGTGACCGATCAACCCGACGAAGGCTGATGTTATGAAGTCAAGAGTGCATCGGTTTAGCCTGACAGCCAAGTCGTTATTTTATGCGATTGTTATTCACGTTATCGCAGGGCTCCTGGTGGTGTTGAACCTGGACTGGCCGACGCAGGCCGTGTCTTCGTCGGCAGGAACACCCGCGCCCGTCCAGGCCAACGTAGTTAGCGAGTCGGAAATACAGAAGCAAATGGAGTCGATAAGACAAAAAGAAGAAGCCAAGAAGCAAAAACAATTGGAAGTCCAAAAAAAGCTCGAGGAGCTATTAAGCAGAAAAAAAGCGGAAGAGCGAAAACTCGCCGAGATAAAAAAACGTCAGGAGAAGGAGAAACAAAAGGCGCGGGAACTCGCGGAAAAGAAACAGCAGGAGCAGCAGGAGCTGGCGAAGCTCGAGGAGCGGGAAGAGGAGCAGCGCAAACAGGCGCAAGCGGAAGCAGAGCGTAAACGCGAGGAAGAAGAACAACGACACCGGAAGGAATTGGCTGAAAAGCGGCAGCGCGAGAAAGAGTTGCAAGAGCAACTCGAACGCGAGCGCCGGCAACGTCATGTTAACACCGCGTTGGCTCAGTACATTCCGATTATCAAACAGAAAGTCAGCCGTAACTGGAACCAGCCGGTCGGTCTCCGGACCAACATCGAGGCGCATATTAACGTACGTTTAAGCCAGGCCGGTGAGGTATTATCGGCGCGTATAGCCAAATCGAGTGGCAATTCGGTTTTCGACCGCTCCGTTGAAAATGCGGTCCTGAAAGCCTCGCCTCTTCCGATCCCACAGGAGCGTGGTGTGAACGAGGAATTTCGGAGTTTGATATTAAAATTTAAACCGGAAGAAATGATTTCGTGAAAAATACGAGACAAAAAATCAGCTTCTTTGTGGTGTTGATGGCTGCGGTCTTGAGTATCAGGTCCGCGGGCGCGGTCCTGGAAATCGACATAACCCAAGGCGTGGCGGCGGGAATTCCGATTGCCGTTGTACCCTTCGAATACCGGGGTAGCGACCCGCCGCCTCACGAAGTGAGTAAGGTGGTGGGATCGGACCTGCGTCGCAGCGGCCGTTTTGAAACCATTGCCCACGAGAACTTTTTGAACCGTCCCCACGACCATACCGAGGTTGAATTCAAAGACTGGCGGCTTATCAAGGCGGAGGTATTGGTTGTCGGACGGGTCATTCGTATGGCGCTGGACCAGTACCGGGTCGAGTTTCGTTTGTTCGATGTATTCAAAGAGCAGCAGCTCGGCGGCTTTCGATACGACGTGTCCGGCAACAAACTACGCAAGATCGCCCATCAAATCGCCGATTTCATATATCTACGGTTGATCGGCGAACGAGGTGCATTCGATACGCGCATTGCGTACGTAACGCTGCAGGTTATCGACGGTGAACGCAACTATCTGCTTCGGGTGGCCGACTCGGACGGATACAATCCACGGACTATTCTGAAATCCGACGAACCGATTTTATCCCCGTCCTGGTCGCCTGACGGCGAGAAGCTGAGCTACGTGTCGTTCGAAAAAAAGCGGTCTATGGTATACGTACAACGGCTTAAGGACGCCTCTCGGGAATTGGTGGCGTCCCATGATGGTATCAATGGCGCGCCGGCTTGGTCGCCGAACGGCCGCACCCTGGCATTCACGTCGTCGAAGGACGGTAATCCTGAAATCTATTTGTTTGACACGCAGACGAGATTGATTACGCGCGTAACTCAGCATCACGGTATCGATACCGAGGCCGCCTGGTCACCTAACGGACAGCACCTTGTGTTTACTTCGGACCGCTCCGGGCGGCCGCAGATATATCGTATCCGACGCAACGGAACCGGTCTCGAACGGTTGACTTTCGAAGGCAAGTATAATGCACGGGCGTTTTACGACCCGAACGGCGAGCGTCTGACTTTGGTCACCAACCAGGGCAATGGGTATCGAATCGGGGTGTTTTACCTTGACAGCCGGGGGTTGCATGTATTAACCGACACGACATTGGACGAGTCCCCGAGTTTTGCGCCAAACGGCGCGATGATCCTGTACGCTACCCAACAAGGTGGTCGTGGAGTATTAGCGGCGGTCTCGTCGGACGGTCGCGTGAAACAAACGCTGCGATTCCAGAAGGGGGACGTGCGCGAACCCGCGTGGTCACCTTACAACCAGAAACTCTAGAGGAGTGAAAACGATGATTAAGCGAAGCCATTTTGTGTTAGCAACAGTGTTGAGCCTGATGCTGGCTGCTTGCGGCGGTGACAAGGGAGTCATAGGCGAAGAAGGCGATGCAGGGGCCACAGGAGCTACCGCGAGTGGTCTGAGCGAAGGCTCCGATACCTCCGGCAGCGAGCTGGGAGCGGAGATGGAGCAGTTACTCAATACCAACAAGATTTATTTTGAATTTGACAGTTACAATGTAGATCGGCAATCGCAGCGGGTAATAGAAGCGCATTCCCAGTTTCTTATAGAGAATCCGAATGTTAACGTCGTTTTGGAAGGACACGCGGACGAACGCGGTACACGCGAATACAACCTGGCATTGGGTGAAAGACGAGCAAACTCGGCGGCAGAGATTATGATTGCATACGGTGTGGCGCCTGGGCGAATTCAGACCGTTTCATACGGCGAGGAGCGCCCCGCGGCCCTCGGCAGCGACGCGAGCGCATGGCAACTTAACCGGCGTGTCGTTATACTGCGGTAATGTTTTTTCGAATCAAAAGGCAGGCGCATTCGGCGCTGGCAGTGTTGGCAGTGGCGATCATTGCCGGCTGCGGGTCAACGCCAAAGGCGCCGATACAAACTTCGAGCGATCCGGTCCGAAAGACCGTGGGAGTACAGGAGCTGTGGCGGGAGGTGGCGGTATTGCGGGATGCAATTGAAGTGCAGCGCAATGAAATAAAGAAACTACGCGAACGCCAACGCCAATTGTACGGAGACCTGGACCATCGTTTGCGCCAGAGCGAAGAGCAGACCTCGTACGGACAAGGTCAGCAGGAGAGTTCCGACCAAGCCCAAAACGATGCACAGGGTCAGCAACCCGCATACGGCCAGCAAGCGCAAGGTGCCAGTCAGGCAGCGCAGCAGGCCTATGGACAACAAGGGGACACCCAGGGACAGCAGCAGACGTCTCAACAAAGCCAGAGTAGTGGCCAGGGTCAACAACAAGCTGCATACGATCGGCAATCTCCGGGGACGACGCAACAGGGCTCCAATCAACAGATCTCCGTAGCAAGTGTCGGGGAACAAGCAGCCTATGACAATGCCTTCGAACTGCTGAAACAGAGCCGTTACAACGATGCGATTATCGATTTTCGCTCGATGATTACGAGGTTTCCCAATGGCGCGTTAGTTGACGATGCACAGTACTGGATCGGGGAAGCGTATTATGTAACCCGGGACTTTGAAAGTGCAGGAGGGGCCTTCGATACCGTTGTGAACCAGTACCCGGACAGTCAGCGAGTACCCGAGGCATTATTGAAGTTGGGTTATGTTCAATATGAACTGGGGCAAATGCCGCAGGCGCGGCAGACATTGAACCAGGTCATATCCCAATATCCCGGAAGTCGCGTCGCAATATCGGCGGAAACTCGGTTGAGTAAAATCCGCTAGCCTAACCAATTCTTGGCCCCGATTGGACGGTTGAGTGGACCAGCCGGATGCCGCGTCACAACAAAGCCGTCGCGTGCATCGACAATTGACACTCATCTGTTGCCTCGCGATAATTCCGCGCCCTGTGTGCAGGCTGTCCTTGGGCCGTTAGCTCAGTTGGTAGAGCATCTGACTTTTAATCAGGTGGTCGCAGGTTCGATCCCTGCACGGCCCACCATTTTTCGTTTTCGCTGGTTTGGGCCGCGCTCGACGCGGCCGGCGAGTGGTACCGGGCCAGAATGGCCCACGGATTTTCGTAATTATGCGCAGTTTACCGTTATGTGCAGTTGGTGAGGGTGAACTGCTAAAAGGACATGAATCCATTTAAGGTTACGTGCCGGGTGGACAAAAGCGACTGCGCATAACTATACCTTCTTCCAGAAACCGCCATGTCGGCGGTGAACGGAGGAAAACCATGACTCAACAAAACCAGGGCTTTGCGGCCCCACTTCACTTTCTCACTCCCGGATATCTCGCCCCATACCTCGATAAATTCACTATCGAGCTGGCTTCAACCGGGTATACGGCCTTGAGTGTCAGCGGCTACTTGGACTCCATTGCCCACTTCGGCACATGGCTCCAAAACGAGCACATTGACATACAAGACATCGACACCTGTTGGATTACGGGCCGGACCCGGCCATCCCGGTCCGCGCCTCCACGATCTGCGCCACACTTTCGCCGTTCGCTCTCTGGAACAATGCGGTAGCGATCCCCAAGCGATCAAATACCACATGTCCGCACTGAGTACGTACTTGGGTCATGTCCATGTCTCCGACACCTACTGGTATCTCCAGGCCACCCCCCGTCTCATGGCACAAATTGCGGGGGCGGGAGAGACCTTGCATCAGGCAGCACGATCATGACCGCCATCGCCCCGCATATGTGCCGGAGCGTACGGTGGTCTATCGGGTGTTGCAGGAGCACCTGCTGCGCTATTGTACCCGCCCTTTATTCGCCGCCGAACGACTTACATGGATTAAACCGAGCGAACGGTTGCGTTACCGCCTCCCGAAGCCGGGACCATTCGGCGAATCTGTATCAGGTCAGGTGGGAAATACTCAATGAATCAGGTAAGAACCAAATCCCAGTACCCCCTATACTCATGGCATCTGTCTTCATAGTCAGATCATTGACATACCTTTTCAAGAAAAAACCAAATCTAATGATTATGTCCTGATGAATCTTCAAATTATTCGTCGCAGTGTTGTTAACCAATAAAACCACTTCCAACTGATCGATATGATCAAGCTCATCATAAATAAATCTATTGCCCGGTGAAAGCGCGGATGATTTTCAGGACCTCCTTGCGGACCTTGAAGATCAGCTCCGCCCTGTAGGCAGTCTGGAACTGGCAATGGTTGAACGCATTGCAGTTTCGCTATGGCGGCAATGACGTCTCGTCCGGGCAGAAACCGCCACCATCACTTTGAGCATCACCCCACAGAAGATCGCCGATATGGTGGGGTCGGGTCTGGGTATCGATACATTCGGCCCACACGCCCCTCGTGAACACCGCGTCTCGGCCATCCGCACCCCGTATCATTCCGCTACGGCCAACCCGACAGGCACCCAGCGGGGGACTTTTCACCGCCACGAATACCGTTTATCCTTCTTATCCGTTTCTTGGGTAGATTTGGACATAGGGTGACCTCGTTTAGCTTCTCCGAAGCGTTTTTGGCGAAACACCAATTATATCAATTGGTTGAACGAGGATCGCCCTTTTTTATGAATAATTCGGGCTAGAGACTTTGGAGAGTACATAATGAAAAAACAGCAACCATCTATATGGTGTCTGCTTCTGGCATTAGTGAGTTTTGCCGTACCATCTTACGGAGCTGATACGTCACCTGGTGTCGTGCATATCTATCTGGATGCGGACATGACAGTAAACAGGGCGTCAGGAGTTTCCATTGAACAGGGTATCCGGACTGCTTTAAGCGAAGTCGACAACAAACTGGCGGGGCGGGATGTTAAACTTGTTGTAAAGGATCATCGCGGTAACAGCCGGCGCAGCAAAAAAAACCTGGAAGCCTTTCTTGCTGATGACCAGGCACTGGCTCTGTTTTCCGGCCTGCACTCGCCGCCATTGCT
>JAANXG010000014.1 GCA_018263405.1 Gammaproteobacteria bacterium | reverse complement strand
AAGTGCCGTTTACGGAGCTAAGGATGCAATACCTCCCTGTACGCTCTGGCGAAAGCCTCCGTGCTTTCGACAGCCCTGAAAGACAACCCTACCCCCACATTCTTGCACGGGGTTATTGAGAACTTACTATAGGAATAGGTGAACGACTGACTTGACTCGGATTTTTACTCGCGCTCGCCTGAAAGCAACCCGGTGAGAATACAATGAAAACGGAAAGCAAGGTAATATGGGCATGATCCGTGCCCTATTACTCACACCCGTCCTGGCGATGCTGCTGTTTGCGGGGATCTATCTCCTGACACCGCAGGCAGCACTGGAATTACCGGCCCCGCGTATCGGGTATCTGGACACTCACGCGCACATCGCCGGAATCGGCGCCGGGGGAAGCGGATGCTTCGTGAATGCGGCATTGGCGGACAGCTACAAATTCAAGTTTTACTTGCGCGGTTTCGGCGTGACGCGGGCGGACCTGAAGGAACACGGCGACGAACTTGTTGCGAGGCATATGAACCGATTGATTGCCAATTCCAAATACGTTCGAAACGCCGTTATCCTGGCGCTGGACGGAGTTATCCGTAACAACGCCATCGATCGGTCCATAACGCAGATATACGTACCGAACGAATTTGTCTCACGGATGGCACGCAAGTACCGCCACCTTAAGTTCGGCGCCAGTGTTCATCCGGATCGTTCCGATTGGCGAGAAAGACTAGTACGGGCCAAAGGCGAAGGGGCCGTGTTGGTAAAATGGCTGCCTGCAATCATGGATATCGATCCGTCCGATCCGCGCCATATACCGTACTACCGGACCCTGGTAAAGCTCGGACTCCCGCTCCTGGTACACGTCGGCACCGAGCGCGCGTTCAGCGATGCGAACGACACACTCGGAGATCCGCGAAAACTTACTTTACCGCTTAAAGAAGGGGTCACGGTCATCGCGGCACACATCGCCACGACGGGAAAATACGAGGGTCAACCCAGCCACGAGCGGTTATTATCGATGTTTCAGGAGTTTCCGAACCTTTACGCGGATATTTCAAGCCTCACCCAGATCAACAAGGTGGGTTATCTCGTCGAAGCACTGAAAGCGCCCGGCGTCAGGGAAAGACTGCTGTATGGTTCGGACTGGCCGCTGCAGTTTTTCCCACTCGTTTCCCCTTTTTTTCACTGGCCGGATATCGGTTTGCGCCAAGCCAAGACGATCCAGAAAACCAAAAACCCATGGGATCGGGATGTTGCCTTGAAAACCGCGCTTGGCGTACCGAGATCGACATTCCAGCGCTCCGCCCGGCTGCTGCTGCAATGACCCTGATCAATCTCCGTACTCTATTGACACCGATACACACGCGCCTTTCTAATAAACCGCAATTCGAACGACGGCAGTTTCTGCAAGTATTGTATTCAGGTAACGCTTCGAAGCCGGTTTAATTCGACCCTTTTCCCACTAACGTCCGTCAACGCTGCTGAATTATGCCTTCGAATTACATCGACTATCAGGATTATACGAGCACCATCGACGCCGACTACGTGCAGCCCGACACCGCCGGGTTTCATTTAATGATCGAAAACGGACGCGCGGCATTTTTTGACACGGGCACTTCTTTATCGCTTCCCAATGCCAAAGCCGTTCTTAAGGAAAAAGGACTGTCAAATGACGATGTTCAATACGTCGTACCGACGCACGTCCACTTGGACCACGCCGGCGGTGCCGGTGCCATGATGCGTGCATTTCCTCGCGCCCAAATGATCGTTCACCCCAAGGGCGCCCGGCACATGATCGACCCCACGAAACTCTGGCGGAGCACCGTCGCGGTATACGGGGAAAAAAGGGCCAACCAATTGTACGGCGAAATTGTGCCGGTTGCGAAGGATCGAGTCATTGTTGCCGAGGACGACACCGAAATCGACTTTCAGGGGCGCAAACTGTTATTCATTGATACGCCCGGACACGCGCGTCATCATTTCTGCGTTATCGACCGGGAGCGGCGGGCGGTCTTTGCCGGTGACATGCTCGGGATTTCCTATCGTATATTCGACAATGGACTTCGTCCATTTGTGTTCCCCTCAACAACACCCGTGCAATTCGAACCCGAAGCATTTCACGATTCATTGAATCGCATAGCCGATTTCGATCTAACATACGGCTATTTGGCCCATTTTGGCCGCATCGAGTTATCGGAATGCATTTTTGAGTCCCTCCACGAACACACCGACCGGTTCGTGGATATCGCAATGCAGATCGAAAACGAACCAAACAGGGAATCGGTACTGATCGACAAGCTGGCCAAGTATCTTTTCAAACAAGTCAAAACCCACGGCTCTCCCCTTGCCGACGACAAAATACGCATGTGCCTGGCCATGGATGCGAAGCTGAATGCTCAGGGTATAAACGTATGGCTCGACCAAAGAAACCAATACTGACGCCGGCCCGGACGATCATAGAACGCCGGCGCGCCCCCGCCCACCGGTAACCGGTAACCGGCGCCGCGCACAGGACCGCAATCGCCTCCCAGGCGTCAGGTCCCCACTACGCCGCCGATCTATTTATTCATCCGGTTTTCGATCAGGTTGTCCACAACCGTCGGATCCGCCAGTGTCGAGGTGTCGCCAAGATTGTCCAATTCATCCTCGGCCACCTTGCGCAAAATTCGGCGCATAATTTTCCCGGATCGCGTTTTAGGCAGAGCCGGTGCCCATTGCAGGAGATTGATTTTAGCGAACGCACCGATTTCCTTTCGTACCAGTTGGATGAGGTCCTCACGCAGCTCGTCGGTACCTTCTTCACCCGCCATGAGGGTCACATAAGCGTAAATTCCCTGTCCGGTAACCGGGTGCGGATAGCCGACCACGGCCGCTTCAGCGACTTTGTCATGCAGCACCAGGGCGGATTCGATTTCGGCCGTTCCGATGCGATGGCCGGATACGTTCAATACGTCGTCGACGCGGCCCGTTATCCAGTAGTATCCGTCTTCGTCCCGGCGGGCACCGTCGCCTGTGAAGTAATGGCCCTTGTACAACTGGAAATAGGTTTCGTAAAAGCGCTTATGGTCGCCGTAAATCGTGCGCATCTGCGCGGGCCACGGGAATTTTATCGCCAGGTTTCCAGCCGCCGGATTGTCCGTCAGCTCGATGCCCTGGTCGTCAAACAGCGCCGGCTGGACGCCGAAAAACGGCTTAGTAGCGGAACCCGGTTTGAGGTCCGTGGCGCCCGGCAACGGGGTGATTAACTGAGCTCCGGTTTCCGTCTGCCACCAAGTGTCCACGATCGGGCAGCGCCCGTCGCCAACGACGCGGTAATACCACTCCCAGGCTTCCGGGTTAATCGGCTCGCCAACGGTGCCTAACAGTCTCACGGACTTGCGCGACGTCCTCTTCACCGGTTCGTCGCCCGATGCCATGAGGGCGCGGATCGCCGTCGGAGCGGTGTAGTAGATGTTGACCCGATGCTTGTCGCACACCTCCCAATGCCGGGACGGGGAAGGATACGTTGGCACACCCTCGAATATCAGCGTGATTGCGCCGTTCGCCAGGGGGCCGTAAACGATGTAGGAATGCCCGGTGACCCAGCCCACGTCGGCGGTGCACCAGTACACATCGCCGTCGTGGTAATCGAAGACATATTTGTGAGTCACCGCGCATTGGAGCAGGTAGCCGCCCGTAGTATGCAACACGCCCTTCGGTTTACCGGTGGACCCGGACGTATAAAGGATAAACAGGGGATCCTCGGCATCCATTTCTTCCGCCGGGCATTCGGTGTCAGCGTCCGCCATCAAATCGTGGTACCAGAAGTCCCGGCCTTCGTTCCATTCCACCGAGCCGTCACCGCGCTGTATGACGATACAGGAATGTACGTTCGGACACCCATTCAGTGCTTCATCGGTATTCGCCTTCAATGGCGTCTGCCTGCCACCCCTGATGCTCACGTCGGCAGTGATAACGGCCTGGCAATCGGAGTCGAGAATACGGTCCCGCAATGCATCGGGGGAAAACCCGCCGAACACCACCGAATGAATCGCACCGATGCGGGCACAGGCAAGCATCGCTACCGCCGCCTCGGGTACCATTGGCATATAAATCGACACTCGATCGCCTTTTTTGACGCCCCGCGATTTCAGCACGTTGGCGAATTTGCACGTTTCCCGGTGAAGCTCCGAGTAAGTGATTTTTTTATCCGTATCGGGATCATCCCCCTCCCAGATTATGGCGGTCTGATCGCCGCGGGAGCCCAGATGACGGTCGAGGCAGTTGTAGCATGCATTCAGTTTGCCGCCTTCAAACCATTTGATATGCAGATCATCCTCCCCGAAGCTCCAATCCAGAACCTTGTCCCACTTTTTGAACCACGCAAGAAATTCCTCGGCCTGCTTGGCCCAAAATCCCTCCGGATCCTCGACGGAGCGTCGATACATTTGTTCATACTTGTCGCCATCGATCCATGCGTTCTTAGCAACCTCTGCCGGTACAGGGTACGTCTTCACTTCGGACATAGCTTCCTCCTGGTATTGGTAAAATGTCGGATCCCGATCCACGCCTGCGGGATCGTAAAACTGATCTGTTCAAGTTATCTTGTTTACTACAGCGCGTTCGCCCTTGTGATGACCGTGGTCTTCGAATCCGTGGACGATCACGTATTTTGCGACTCGTGGCGTCCGCGCGGCCCGGACGGTAATTTCTCAAAAAGTCCGTGCAATGTCGGCGATCATGCGGGGGCAGGGTTGTCTTTCAGGGACGCTGTAAATACCTCCCTGTACGCTCTGGCGAAAGCCTCCGTGCTTTCGACAGCCCTGAAAGACAACCCTGCCCCCACATTCTTGCACGGGGTTATTGAGAAATTACCAAAGAGACTCGCAACTTCCTGAA
>JAANXG010000139.1 GCA_018263405.1 Gammaproteobacteria bacterium | reverse complement strand
ACGATGCCGTTGATCGTTGCCCGGTTGTCGAACGCGCCTTTCGGGAACTCGGCGAGCACGACCGGCGTCCCCTCGTAGACGTCAAGGGGCTGGTCCGCGAAGCTCGGCTCGAATATCGCCGGCTCCGGGTATTGGATACGCTCAGGCGTCATGCCCGGGAAAAGGAGTTGCGTCGGAATGAGATAATCGAGACTCGCCGGGTTGGCGTTGATGTGAAATCCATCGTCGATCGCTAACGTCACGGCAATCGTATCGCCGGATTGTTTCCGCCGCACTTCGGCCGAGACCCGGATGTAATCCGCGGTTTTCGGGGTGCTGTATGCATGGTTAACTTGCGGCCGCTGCGGTTCCACCACTGCGGGACCGGCGGCGGTCACGCTTTCCACGTCATTCGCGACGAGCGCGGCGATTGCCGTCGGCCAATTGATCGGCAGCCCGTCCACCCGGGCGCTGTACTCGCGAAGAATGCGCCCGGCGGCGAGCGCGTATCGATCCCCGTCGTTCGCCTCGCTCATTCGAAGAAACAGATCGATTGCGGCCGATACCCCGGAGGGATAGGCATCGTCCCCGCCGGGATCCAGGGAAATGAGCAGATGCTCCGTTTCACTCGTCATCGCGAGCGCGCCGTCGTCTGCCATGAAACGCTCGATGATCCGGTCCGCAAGCGCTGCCGCGCGGTGCCGCCAGACCGCCTCGCCGGTGGCCCGGAACAGGGCCATCAGGCTGCGTCCGAACAACGCGTAATCCGCGAGAAAACCCTTCGTCTGCACGCGGCCTCGAAACATCTGATGCATCAACCGGCCCGTTTTCGGATCGTAGGCTCGTTCCCAGAGGCGTTCGGCCGCCCGCTTTGCGAACCGCAGATGCCGGGGATCGTCGAGCACTTCTCCGCTCGTGACGAATGCCTCGATGGCCAGGGCGTTGAGATCGACGTTCAGCTTTTCGTCGCGCAGCGGTTGGGGCCGCCGGTTGCGCGCAGCCAACAATTGTTGCCGCAGCGGTTGCAGTGCGGCCAACATTCCGGCCGGCGTGGCATAGCCGAAACGCGCCAGTGTTTCCTCGATCGGCAAGCGTACCCGTACTACACCCCCGATGTCCCCGCCTTCGCGGCCCGTAGCGCCCGGGATTTCGGGAACGCGCTTGAGTTCGTACACGCGAAAGAATTCCTCCGACCGGCCGCCCAGAATATCTTCGATCTCCGAGCGCTTCCAGCGGTAGCTGGCGCCCTCCACGCCGCCGATCTGCGCGTCTTGTGCGGTATAAAATCCGCCCTCCGCGGCCATCATGTCAGCGGTCAGATACCGGGCGATATCCTCGGCCGTATACCGGTAGAGCACTTCGTCCGTGGTCTCGAACGCTTCGGCATAAAGCTGCAGGAGCTGGGCATTGTCATACAGCATCTTTTCGAAATGCGGTACCGACCAGTCGCGGTCCGTGCTGTAGCGATGGAATCCGCCGCCGATATGGTCGTGGATCCCGCCGTACGCCATCGCGTCCAATGTTTTGACCAGGGCCTGGCGCACTTTCGGCTCCGCGGTCAATCGATAATCGATCAACAAAAGCCCGAGCAGGGGGGTTTGCGGGAATTTAGTAGTACTCCGGCCGGCTCGCAGTCCGCCGTATTCGGAATCGAACTGCTGCAGGAATCTCCGACGCGCCTGCGCTAACCAATCGCGGGGCTCGAGCGCCACCGGCTCGCCCGCCGACATCCGCTCTCGCGCCGCCTGCATTGCCGCGTATACCCGGCCGGCCATGCCCAGGACCTCGCCTCTGTTTGACTGCCACGCCCGGTGCAAAGCAGCCAAGACCTCGGTAAATCCCGGGCGCCCGTATTGATCGGGCTCCGGCGGATAATAGCTGCCAGCGTGAAACGGTTTGAGGTCCGCAGTGAGAAAAACGTTGTTGGGCCACCCTCCGCTACCCGTGATTACGTTCCGCGCCAGCATGTAGATTTCGTCGATCTCCGGCCGCTGCTCCCGGTCCACCTTGACGTTGATGAACCATTTGTTCATCACCGCGGCAATATCCGGATCGGAGTACAAAGTACGTTCGGCGACATGGCACCAGTAGCAGGTACTGTATCCGATGGAGAGAAAAATCGGCTTATCCTCCGCGCGCGCCCTGGCGATTGCCTCGGGTCCCCACGGGTACCAGTCCACGGGGTTGTCGGCGTGAAGCAGCAGGTACGGGTTGTTCGAGTCAATCAGTCGATTCGTGTGCTGACCTTCTGCCTCCGGTAGTGGGTCACCCGCCATCGAGGAGAGTGGTGCTCCGCTTGCACTTGCCGCCAGCACGATGGCCAGGACAATGCGAGCCTTCAAGAGGTGCCCTACATATCTCGCGGCAAAAACGCCCTCACGAATAACTTGTAATCCATGCATTTGGCGGCGAAATGGATTGGTTGGGTGTTGTTTCCGCCTCATCCGCTCCGTGACCACTTTTTGAGATCGCTTCTACACGGATGCGCGCAACGCGTCGGTCGCTGCATCGGAGCGCGACACCAATTCATCAAGAGTTTGTAAACGGATCTTCTTCTCGACCGACGCCTCAAAACCTTTGATGACGGTTTCCACCACTTGGTCGACCGACGAATCCGTTGTCTCGGCACGATACTTCCCCCTCACCGATTCAAAAATATCCTCGACGGTGATTTGCGCTAACGGCCGGGCCGGTAGATAAGTCGGTTCGTCGGCATCCACTGTAACGAGTAGCCGATTCGATTCGAGCTCATCGAGCCCGCGCTTAAGCATCGGCTGCGTCAAGCCCGTAACGCCCACCAACGAGCAAATGTCGATAGCTCCCCCGCCTCGTTTGAAATGTCGACCGATGTGGATCATCGCCCGTAGCGCCAGCGCTTCAACCTCGCGGGGCGGCATATCGGTACCGCTCCCGCGCAGCCACAGGTGTTCCGGGTGCTGGTAGTAAAATGCGATGCGGCAACCCACGAGCAGTATCAGCCAGGCGAGGTATACCCAGATGATCGCAAGGATACCGATCGCGAAGCTTGAGTAGATTGCCGTGTAACGGGTGGAAGAGGCGATAAACGAGGCAAAAGCCAGTCCCGCTAATTCCCAAAGCAGACCGGCGACTATGGCGCCGACAAAAGCCGCTTTGACTTTGACTCGGGTGTAGGGAATCAGTTTATAAACGAAAGCGAATGCGGTAACGATCAGAAGGAAGGGAATCAGGCGGCTGCCCACGGCTATCAATGTCTTAGCCGGTTCATGCGCCGCGAGCCATTGGATGATTTCCGTGTTCATGGCCGAACCGGTGATACCAATCGCCGTAAAAACCAGTACCGGACCAACCAGTATGACGCTCAGATAATCACTGAAGCGCCGGCTCAATGTCCTTTCCGCCCGTGTGCTCCAAATAAAGTTGAAGGCCTCTTCGACCTTTTGCATCAAGGTGATGACCGTATAGATCAGCAATCCAAGACCCATGGCGCCCAAGACTCCGACGCGGATGTTATCGACGAATTCGATGATCTGGTGGGTTATCTCCGCGCCTTTGTCGCCGAGCGGCGCCAGAAAAGTGAGCAGCGCCGGTTCAAATTGATTGTGGACGCCAAACGCTTGCAGCACCGAAAAACTGACCGCCAGCACCGGCACGATGGACAACAGCGTCGTATAGACGAGGCTCATCGCGTAGAGGTTGAGCCGACCCTCGTATAGGTCGTCTATCAAACGGTCGGTGACCCGGGCGGCGTGCAGAACCCGGCGAATCGTCCGGCTGTGTTCAGGGGGGGTGGGCGCCCAAAGGACGTCACGCAGATCTTGTAACAGGGGCATGAAACCGTGATTCGCGCTGTGCGGATCCTCGATTATAGCCGCTGTCGCACCAAGCGCGGGGCGCGGATGAGCAGAATATGGCCGTTGGGATCATCGAGAACAATCCCGGTCCGGGGAAATAACGAGGATACGATCGCGACTGAAGTCGCTCCTACGCCAGGTGCCATGCGAGGAATGGCCGGTTTGCTAGGCCCTAATACCTCCAGCCGTAGTGCCCGTGCCGGCGATGACGATACTTGCGCCAGTATCGGGGGTGGCGCCGGTATCCGGGATGATCCCAGCGTCGAGGGTGACCCCGATAACCCTGGTTGTAGTAATGGCGCCGATTGAAATGCCCTTGATACCCGTGATGGTCGTGGCCGGACTGGTAGCCGAATAAGACGCCGTGAACTCCGAATGAGAGATTGTAGCGCTCGGCATGGGCGTTCGCGCCAACGCCGAATAACAGCATCGCTACCGCGAAAAGCAGTGTGTATCGAATTCGTTTCATGGTTGCCTCCGTCAGGCATTACTCTTGTGATCGGATGCCCACAAGACTAGAACTCGACGCCTGAACCGAAGCTGAACGCCGCGTGAATGGTTCCTGAATTTATGCATTGGAAGCCCACGGCAATCGCTTCATCACGATCCTTCAGGCAATACCGCTGACTCGTGTTTACGGTTTTCGCTTGAGGCCGCGTTCCTACCGGATTACCTTACGCCACCTGCACGGCGGCGCGGTCGGACTTGGCAAAAACCAGCTCGTCGTTCTGCACTTCGACGCGAATCAGGTCGCCGGACAGGAACTTACCGCTCAGGATTTCCCGGGCCAGAGGATTCTCGATCCTGGTTTGGATGACGCGCTTCAACGGCCGCGCCCCATAAACCGGATCGAAACCCACGGCGGCCAGTTTACCCACTGCGGCTTCCGACAACTCCAGATCCATGTCCCGTGACCGCAGGCGATCGCGCAAATACTGCACTTGAATCAAGGCGATATTCCGCAGCTGCTCGCGGTTGAGCGGATGGAACACCACGATATCGTCGATCCGATTCACGAGCTCGGGACGGAAGTGCTGCCCTACGATTTCCATGACCGACGACTTCATCTTCTGATAATTCTCCTCGCCCGCCATCTCCTGGATCATCTGCGATCCGAGGTTCGAGGTCATGATGACCACGGTGTTGCGAAAATCCACCGTCCGGCCATGGCCGTCGGTGAGGCGACCGTCGTCCAGCACCTGCAGCAGCACGTTGAACACGTCCGGATGGGCCTTTTCCACTTCGTCCATCAAGACAACCGAATACGGCTTGCGGCGAACGCGCTCGGTCAAGTGGCCACCCTCTTCATAACCAACATAGCCCGGCGGGGCACCGATCAGGCGCGCCACCGAATGCTTCTCCATGAACTCCGACATGTCGATACGGATCATGGCTTCCTCGCTGTTGAACAGAAACGAAGCCAGAGCCTTCGACAGCTCGGTCTTGCCTACCCCAGTGGGGCCGAGAAACAGGAATGACCCATAAGGCCGGTTGGGATCCGACAAGCCGGCCCGCGACCGCCGGATGGCATCGGATACCGCCTTGATCGCCTCGTCCTGACCGATGACGCGCTCGTGCAAACCTTCTTCCATGCGCATCAACTTCTCACGCTCGCCCTCGAGCATGCGCGAGACCGGAATGCCCGTCCAGCGCGAGATCACTTCGGCGATCTCTTCGTCGGTCACGCTGTTGCGCAGCAGCTTGGTTTCGGTCTGCTCGGAACTGCCGGCCTGCTCTAACTGATTCTCCAGTTCCGGGATGCGGCCGTACTGCAGCTCCGACATACGCTGCAGATCGCCGGCACGCCGGGCCGTCTCAATCTCGGAACGCGCCTGGTCCAGCGCTTCCTTGATGTGCTGGGTGCCCGCCACGGCGGCTTTTTCGGACTTCCAGATCTCTTCGAGATCGGAGTACTCCTTTTCCAGCACACTGATCTGACCCTCTAGATCCGAAAGGCGCTTGCGCGACGCCTCGTCGTTTTCCTTTTTCAACGCCTCGCGCTCGATTTTCAGTTGGATCAATCGCCGGTCCAAACGGTCCATCTCTTCCGGCTTGGAGTCGATTTCCATGCGGATGCGGCTGCCGGCTTCGTCCACCAGATCGATGGCCTTGTCCGGCAGATTCCGGTCGCTGATATAGCGGTGCGATAGCGTCGCGGCCGCGACGATCGCCGGGTCGGTGATATCCACGCCGTGGTGGACTTCGTATTTCTCCTTCAGCCCGCGCAGAATCGCGACGGTATCCTCCACGCTCGGCTCATCCACCAGCACTTTCTGGAAGCG
>JAANXG010000138.1 GCA_018263405.1 Gammaproteobacteria bacterium | reverse complement strand
GCGTATCCCGGACTCGATCATTGGGACTATCGGCATTGCCTGCCGTATTTTCGAAAAATGGAGACTTGGCTGGGAGGTCGTAGTTCTTTCCGGGGTGATAGCGGACCACTCAAGGTGTCGGTCGGGCCGTGTGAAAACCCTTTATTCCAGACCTGGCTGCAGGCGGGGCAGCAGGCGGGCCATCCTTTTACCGACGATCTGAACGGGCGCTGCCAGGAGGGGGTGTGCCGGTTCGATATGACTGTTTACCGGGGCCGGCGCATGAGCACGGCGCGGGCATATCTGGAACCCGAATTAGGGCGCCGAAACTTGTACATCCAGGATCGGACGGTAGTCGCTCGCATCCTTTTCGACGGATGTCGGGCTGTCGGTGTCGAGACAACGGCCGGTGAAGTTATTCGTGCCGGTCAGATCGTGCTTTGCGGTGGTGCCATCAACTCGCCGCAATTGCTTCAGCTTTCGGGTGTTGGGCCGGCGGATTTACTCCGTCACATGCGGATTGACGTGGTGGCGGACCTCCCCGGGGTCGGCGAGAATCTGCAGGATCACCTCGAAATCTATCTGCAGCAGGCATGTACGCAACCGGTGTCTCTGTATCCGGCGCTCAAACCGTGGCGACAGGCTTTGATCGGGGTGCAGTGGTATTTTTTCGGCAGCGGGCTCGGGGCCAGCAATCATTTCGAAGCCGGTGGTTTCATTAAGTCGAACTCCGGATGCACGTATCCCAATCTGCAGTTTCATTTCCTGCCTGTGGCGATCCGCTACGACGGGACCCCTCAACGGCAACACGGTTTTCAGGCCCATGTTGGCCCGATGCGCTCGGATTCTCGCGGTCGGGTCCGCTTACGCAGTACGGTCGCATTGGAGCCACCGTCGATCTTATTTAATTATTTGTCTACGGAGCAGGACCAGAGGGAGTGGGTGGAAGCGGTGGAGAGGACGCGGGAGATTTTCGCTCAGCCCGCATTTGACCCCTATCGTGGAAACGAACTATCACCCGGCTCGAAAGTAAAGAGCCGCGAACAGATCCTGGATTTCGTCCGCCGCCATGCCGAGAGTGCCTACCATCCCTGTGGTACCTGTCGGATGGGGGAGGACGCACAAGCCGTAGTGGACGCGCGTTTGAATGTGCGCGGTATCAGCGGCCTCAGTGTGGTGGACGCTTCGGTATTTCCAGAAATCACCAATGGCAATATCAATGCGCCGGTCATTATGGTGGCTGAGAAAGCCGCCGATATTATTCTGCACAAGGTACCGTTGCCGCCCGACGTGCCATAATGGCGGCACGGGCAAGTGTTAACAGCCCTTAGAACAGGCCCGCGATCCGACCTTGTTGATCAAGGTTAATATGGTCCGCGGCCGGTACCTTGGGTAGGCCGGGCATGGTCATGATGTCGCCGCAGACCACCACCAGAAACTCGGCACCGGCTGACAGCTTAACTTCCCGAATTGGCACGACGTGGCCCTGCGGCGCTCCTTTGAGATTGGGATCGGTGGAGAAACTGTACTGGGTTTTGGCGACACAGATAGGGAAGTGGCCGAAACCCTGTTTTTCAAACTTTTTGAACTGAATCCGAACTACTTTATCCGCTATGATGTCGTCGGCGCCATAGATGCGCGTCGCGACGGTCTTCACTTTATCCCACAGCGAGAGTCCATCCTCGTAGATGGGTGCGAACCGGGCGGTATTCGCTTCTACAAATTTCACCACACCGCGAGCCAGATCCTCGGCACCGGCACCGCCGTGTTCCCAGTGGCTGCAGCCGATCGCTTCCACGCCGTGTTCCGCCACCGCATCCTTTACGGCCTGAATCTCTTCTTCCGTATCGGTTACGAACTGGTTGATGGCCACAATTACCGGAACGCCGAACGCTTTAACGTTTTGAATATGGCGGACCAGATTGCCGCAGCCTTTGGATACCGCGTCGGCATTGGGTGCGCCGAGCCCGGCTTTTTCCACACCGCCGTGCATCTTTAGGGCGCGAATTGTCGCTACGATCACGGCGGCCTTCGGAGATAAGCCGGCTTTTCGGCACTTAATGTCAAAAAACTTCTCCGCCCCTAAGTCAGCGCCGAAGCCGGCCTCGGTGATGACGTAGTCGGCCAGCTTTAAACCGGCCTTCGTTGCGATTACGGAGTTGCATCCGTGGGCGATATTGGCGAACGGACCACCGTGTACCATTGCTGGATTGTTCTCCAGTGTTTGAACTAGGTTCGGCATCAACGCATCCTTGAGTAGTACGGCCATCGCGCCGTCGGCGTTCAAGTCACGGGCGTATACCGGCTTGCGATCCGTATTTTCAGCAACCACGATATTCGCCAACCGTCGTTGCAGGTCATTACGATCCGTCGCCAGGCAGAATATTGCCATGACTTCCGAGGCAACAGTGATGTCGAAGCCGTCTTCGCGCGGAAATCCGTTCGCGGCTCCGCCAAGCGAGCACACGATCCGGCGTAACGCGCGGTCGTTCATGTCCACGACGCGTTTAAAACTAATCTTGCGGACATCGATGTCAAGGGAATTGCCGTGGGTAATGTGATTGTCGATCAGGGCGCACAACAGATTGTTGGCAGTGCCGATGGCGTGAAAGTCGCCCGTGAAATGTAGGTTAATGTCTTCCATCGGTATGACCTGGGCATAACCGCCGCCGGCCGCGCCGCCTTTCACACCAAAGCACGGACCCAAACTGGGTTCCCGGATGCAGATCGTGGCTTTTTTACCGATGCGGTTCAGGGCGTCCCCCAGCCCTACTGTTGTCGTAGTTTTGCCTTCGCCGGCCGGCGTGGGTGTGATGGCGGTCACCAGTACCAGGTTACCGTCTGGCCGTTCGGACAGGCCGGCAATATAATCCAGGTCGATTTTCCCCTTGCTGTACGCGTATGGATAGAAAGCGTCCTCCGGGATACCCACACCTTGCGCGACTTGTCGAATCGGTATTGGGTTCGCTTCGCGGGCAATTTCGATATCGGATTTGTAAGCCATGTCCCACCTCTGTTGATCGCCAACCTCGCTTTTTGGCGGGCGGCTTGTGTTTTTCTTGCCTCTGTGCCCTGCTTTGATGCACGATCATCGTACACCGTTGCATTGAATCACGGCCCGGTGACTACCTCTTGCAAAATCCGTCTCAAAAAACCGCGAGAATCTAACAAAGGGCGTATCCCAGAGTGAACTGTATTCGCGACATATGCTACCCCCGAATCGACAAAGCGGGAAAAACCTTGTATCCGTAGTGTCGTTTTCCGTACACCTCATGTCGCGGGTGTGCCAGCATATAGACTAAATCGGGGCGTAAATAGGCGCCCCCTGAAACAACACTGACATATTTGTTGTCAATGTTAAATATTATATTGGAGAAGTACTAGTCCATTCACTGCGGATCGCGCCTTCCACCAGCGGCTTAGGCACGCTCTGTATGTTGCAATATCAGTGACGGGGTACACTAGTACCGGACTTCGGTTCGGGCACTGTTACATTTTTAAACAGGCTGTTGTAACCGAAAACGAGACGATACGCCATGGCCGAGTCTGATCAAGCACAAGACGATTTCGAGGAAGAGGACATCATCCTCTCCGAACTACCCGATGACGAACTTATCGAGCAGATGCACGCGGATCTGTACGACGGGTTGAAGGAAGAAATCGAAGAGGGTACCCGGATCCTTCTCGACCGGGATTGGGCACCGGACAAGGTGTTGAGCGAGGCGCTCGTGGAGGGTATGCGGATCGTTGGGATCGATTTCCGCGACGGCATCCTGTTTGTGCCCGAAGTGCTGCTTGCCGCCAATGCCATGAAAGGCGGCATGACAATCCTGCGGCCGTTGCTCGCGGAAACCGGTACCAGGCAAGTAGGCAAAATGGTGATCGGCACGGTCAAGGGTGATATTCACGATATCGGCAAGAAACTGGTATCCATGATGATGGAAGGTGCCGGTTTCGAGGTCATCGACATTGGTATTAATAATCCGGTGGAAAATTATCTGGCAGCCCTGGAAGAACACAAACCGGACATACTGGGCATGTCGGCACTGCTCACAACAACCATGCCTTACATGAAAGTAGTCATCGATGCCATGACCGAACAGGGCATCCGCGACGACTACATTGTCATAGTCGGAGGTGCGCCGCTGAACGAGGAGTTTGGTGAGGCCGTCGGGGCCGACGCATATTGCCGGGACGCCGCCGTGGCGGTGGAAACTGCCCAGGAACTCGTTAAGGCACGGGAGGCCGCTGGCTGACGGTTTCAGCTTCGGGACGGATGTAATGGCCGATCGTCCGAAGAACTTGATCATCGCTTGTGGGGCCATGGTGCATGAGCTGATGGCTGTGGTCGAATACAACGGTTGGGACTATCTGGAGGTTCAGTGCCTGCCTGCCCGGTTGCATAACACTCCGGACAAGATTACCGGCGCTGTCCGGGAAAAAATCCACGCCGCCCGGAACCGGTATCGAAATATATATGTAGCCTATGCGGATTGCGGCACGGGTGGCCGTCTGGATGCAATGCTGAACGAAGAGGGCGTTGAGCGAATCGGGGGCAACCACTGCTACGAATTCTTTGCCGGCGCATCGGTGTTCGAGGCCATCGGTGAAGCCGAGCCCGGTACTTTCTATTTGACGGATTACCTGGCACGGCACTTCGATCGCCTGATCCTGCGGGATATGGGCATTGCGGATCATCCGGAACTGCGGTCCCTGTATTTCGGTAATTACAAGCGTTTGGTTTACCTGGCGCAGCGCCGGGATGAGGCCTTACTCGAAAAAGCGAGATCCGCCGCGCAGCGGCTGGATCTCGAGTTCGAGTATCGGTTCACGGGCCTGCAGCCCCTTAGTCATGCGCTGCATGATATGGATCCGGAGAATTTGCCGTGGCAAAACTGATTATCGTGTACTGGCGCGATATCCCCGCCCAGGTCATCGGCAAAGCCGGCCGCAGGACGTTAAAAAAGCAGCTATCGCACCGGTTTCAGGAGGCCATCGACCGAGCCGCGATGCGTGCGGGACGCGGCGGCAGCGAGGCTTATCTGAGCGAGTGGCGCCGTGATTCTCGGGAAGTGGCGGCGTCGGATCTGCAGGCTGAGGTTGAACGAGTAGCCTCGGAGTTTGAAACGACCATGACCGCGGAAGACTTGTTTCGACTGGTCCGGTCCAAGGGCAACAGAGAATAAAAATGACCGATACCGTAGTCAGTTCCGCCAGGAAAGAGATTGTGATCGGATTTGAACGACCCTTTGTGCTGATTGGGGAACGGATCAATCCAACGGGCCGTAAGGTGCTGGCACGGGAAATGAAAACTGGTAATTTCAAGCGGGTAGAATCCGATGCCGTCGCGCAGGTTCAGGCCGGTGCACGGATGCTGGACATCAACGCGGGCATACCCTTGGCGGATGAACCTGCAATTCTGGCTAAGTCAATTCAGTTGGTGCAGTCGATCACCGACGTGCCGCTTTGCATCGATTCGTCCATTGTCGCCGCGCTGGAATCCGGTTTAAGCGTCTATCAGGGCAAGGCGCTGGTGAACTCGGTTACCGGGGAGGAGGAGCGCTTGGAGACGGTTCTTCCGCTAGTCGCCAAACACGAAGCCGCGGTGGTGGCCATCAGTAACGATGAGACAGGCATTTCCGAGGATCCAAACGTGCGATTCAAAGTCGCCAAAAAGATCGTGGAGCGGGCAGCGGACTACGGTATACCGGTTGCCGACGTCGTAATCGATCCCTTAGTTATGCCGATTGGCGCGATGGGCAGTGCGGGGCGACAGGTATTCTCCCTGGTGCGCTGGATCCGCGAAGAGCTGAAGTGCAATACCACCTGCGGTGCTTCCAATATCAGTTTTGGGCTCCCCAACCGAAACGGGATAAACGGGGCGTTTCTGTCCATGGCAACCGGTGCGGGGATGACATCGGCGATTACCAATCCGCTGCATCCGGAGGTCGTGCAATCGATTCGTGCCGCCGACGTATTGATGGGTCACGACAAAGACTGCGCAGGGTGGATTCGTGCTTACCGCGAGCCCCCACCGGCGCATTTGGCGGAAGCCGCGACCGGCGGTGGCCGCCGAGGCCGGCGGAGGCGGCGTGCCGTTGGCTAAGGGCTCGCGCAAAAATAACTTCACAGAATTCGCGCCCGAATTTGGGTTGGATTTGGACGATCCGATGGAGCAAAACCGCAGTACTAGGAGCCTGTCGGACTTAGTACCCTTGGGCATAAATACACACACGTTCAGCGGGATCGGAAAAGCCGATCGCCAAGGCACGCGAGCGCAGGACTGGCCCGGTCAATTCAAGCGAGCGTAACGCCGGCGAGGGGCTTTTCCGACC
>JAANXG010000137.1 GCA_018263405.1 Gammaproteobacteria bacterium | reverse complement strand
GCCACTGCGGCGTTGCGCTTCTTGAAAAGGGCTCGCCATTCCCTGCGAAGCGCGCCTTGCATTGGCACTTTGGAGACGCTCTGAACGTGTGTGTATTTATGCCCAAGGGTACTAAGGCAAAGCTATGAAATTTATGTCCGTGCTGCTCGGCACCCTGGCTGGGGCTGTAATGGTTTGTTCATCGAACGCTTTCGGTGCGTGGAATAATCCTTATCCGGAGTCGGAAGCCGAAGCCAACATCATCTACTCTTCGTTTTCCGAGCGGCCCAAACACCTGGATCCCGTGCGCTCCTACAGTTCTGACGAATATACTTTTATTGCACAAATCTATGAGCCGCCACTGCAGTACCACTTTCTGAAGCGGCCATACAAACTGGTTCCATTAACGGTACGTAGCATGCCTTCGGTTACTTACTACAACGCGCAGGGTAATGTTTTGTCCGCGAGTGCTCCCATAGACGATATAGCCTTCAGCGAGTACGAGTTTCAAATCGAGCCGGGCATCCGCTATCAGCCTCACCCGGCACTGGCTGTGAACGAGGCGGGTGAATACATCTATCATGACTTGACTCGCCGGGATATTGAAGACATTCACACAGTCGGAGAATTTGAAGAGACAGGCACGCGGGAACTGACGGCAAAAGACTACGTGTACGAGATTAAGCGCATGGCGGATCCCCGCCGGCATTGTCCGATCGCCGGCGTCATGGCGCAATATATTGTTGGGTTCGCTGAAATGACCAAGAAACTGAAGCAACGGCGCCAGAGTGCCGACGATGTATTCATCGATCTGCGAAACGTGGACATGGAAGGACTGGAAGTCGTTGATCGGTACGCTTGGCGTATCCGCATAAGGGGCAAATATCCACAGTTCCTGTACTGGCAAGCGATGCCGTTTTTCGCACCGATGCCCTGGGAGGCGGATCTATTTTACGCACAGCCGGGTATGGAGGAAAAAAACATGACACTGGATTGGTATCCAATAGGAACGGGCCCGTATATGCTGAAGGAAAATAACCCCAACCTGCGTATGGTGCTGGAACGTAATTCCAATTTCCACGGCGAAAAGTATCCCGTGGAAGGCGAACCCGGCGACCGCACCTCGGGGTTGCTGGATGATGCCGGCAAGCCGCTGCCATTTGCCGATGAAGTCTTTTTCAGCCGCGAAAAGGAAGCAATTCCCTCCTGGAACAAGTTTCTTCAGGGCTACTACGACAGTTCCGGCATATCCTCGGATAGCTTCGACCAGGCGATTCGCTTCAATACCGAAGGGGAAGCCGGGTTGACCGACGAAATGCGCGACCGGGGCATAAAGCTTTCCACGGCGGTGCAGACCAGTACTATTTATATTGGATTCAATATGCTGGACGAGACGCTGGGCGCCGATTCCGAGCGCGGCCGAAAACTGAGGCGGGCGATCTCCATCGCCGTGGACATCGAGGAATATATCTCTATTTTCGCCAATGGCCGGGCCATGGCCGCGCAGGGCCCGGTTCCCCCGGGCATCTTCGGTGACCGGACCGGTAAAGCCGGTTCGAATCCCTATGTGTACGACTGGGTCGACGGCGAACCGAAGAGAAAACCGCTGAGCGCAGCAAAAGAGCTGTTACGTGGAGCAGGGTACGGGGACGGCATCGATCGATCCACCGGTCAGCCACTGGCGCTGAACTTCGAGGCCATTTCCCGTGGACCGGATGACAAGGCGCGTTTCAAATGGCTGCGCAAACAATTCGACAAGCTGGGGATTCAGTTAATTGTTCGCGCCACCGATTATAACCGTTTCCGGGAAAAAATGATCAAGGGTACGGGTCAGATTTACATGTGGGGATGGAATGCCGACTATCCGGATCCGGAAAACTTCATGTTTCTTTTGTATGGCCCCAATTCCAAGGCCGAGCACAACGGTGAGAACACATCGAACTACAACAATCCCGAGTTCGACCTTTTGTTCGAGCAAATGAAGAACATGGAAAATGACCCGGAGAGGCAGCGCATTATCGATGAAATGATTGAGATTGTGCGCCGCGACGCCCCCTGGATCTGGGGTTTCCATCCGAAGAGCTTCGCGCTGTATCACGCCTGGTACAAGAACGTGAAACCCAATCTGATGGCCAACAACACGTTTAAGTACAAACGAGTCGATACCGAGCGGCGCGCGCGGCTTCGAGAGAAATGGAATCAGCCGGTCGTTTGGCCCATCTTCCTGATCGTGCTTATCGTGGTCGCGACAATCGTTCCGGCCGTGTACTTCTACCGGCGTCACGAGCGGAGCACCGCGCGATGATTGCCTATATCATCCGCCGGGTGTTGTATGCCATTCCGATTTTAATCGGCGTTAACCTGATTACTTTTGTGCTGTTTTTTGTTGTCAACACACCGGATAACATTGCACGATCGCAGCTGGGCGACCGGCGGGTAACCCAGGAGGCCGTCGAAAACTGGAAAGCGGAACGGGGTTACAACAAACCCGTCGTGTTCAATGCGGATAAGCAGGGACTGGCGCGCATTACCGAGACAATCTTCTTCGAGAAGTCCCTGAAGCTGTTTGCATTCGACTTCGGTCGCTCCGACAGCGGGCGCGACATCGGCCATGATATCAGCCAGCGGATGTGGCCGAGCCTCGCCATTGCCGTCCCGACGCTGGTGGTAGGTATGATGGTGAACATTACCTTCGCCATGCTGATTGCGTTTTTCCGCGGTACCTTTCTGGATTTTTGGGGCGTGGTGTTGTGTGTGATACTGCTGTCCATTTCCCCCTTATTTTATATCATCGGGGGACAGTACGTGTTAAGCAAGCTGTTCCATCTGGTTCCCATTTCCGGTTATGACCCCGGTTGGGAAGCCATTAAATTCTTAATACTGCCGGTGATTATCGGCATCATCACCGGAATTGGGCAGGGCTCGCGCTGGTACCGCACAATTTTTCTCGAAGAAATCGGCAAGGATTACGTGCGCACTGCCCGCGCCAAGGGTCTGTCGGAACCCAGGGTGTTGTTCAGGCACGTTTTGAAAAACGCGTTAATTCCGATCCTCACCGGTGTGGTAGTGATATTGCCGCTGTTGTTTATGGGCAGCTTGATCATGGAGTCGTTCTTCGGTATTCCGGGGCTCGGAAGTTATACCATCGAAGCGATACAGCGCCAGGACTTTGCTATCGTCCGGGCGATGGTATTTCTGGGGTCGGTGTTGTACATCCTGGGACTGCTGTTGACGGATATCTCCTACACCGTCGTCGACCCCCGGGTGAGACTGGGATAGGGCGGTATGTTTACCCTGTTCTGGACCGACGCACTGATCTTTTTGTTGTTGATCATGGTGGCGCTCTTCACCTGGTACGCCCGTCGGAAAGAACATTTGCGTTCGCCTTGGCGCCGGGTCGGGCGCAGCCGTGCCGCGATGTCGACGATGGTGATCCTGTTGGCGTACGTGGCGATCGGGTTGCTGGATTCCGTTCACTTCCGCCCTACGCTCGATAGAGACGGCGAAGCGAAATCGCTCGTCTATTCCAATGAGGCGATCAGCGCTTTTGATTGGTTGGCGTCGGATCTAATGGGCCGTGCCGAGAAAACCTACTCGGCACCGTTCGCGACCCACTTGTACTCCAAGGAAACGGTTCAATTGCCGGACGGCACACAAAAACGGATGTATCCGAAACTGGAATACGGTGGTGCACATCTGGCGGGCCCCGGCGAAAAAGCTGGGGACATTATCGCGGGTTCGCTCCGGGGTGGAGTGAAAGGCCTGTTGGTCTGGATAGCGGCTGTGGCCGTGTTCTGCACCGTGTGGGGACGGCGGCACGGGCGCTCGCCCGGGCGCGCCGTGGCACTGATCACCTCGAATCAAACGGAATTCCGGTGGCGGGCGACATTGATCACCCTGGGCGTTTTGTTCGTTCTGATGTGGATCAGTACCGAACTGTCGGCCAAGTATCACGTTTTCGGCACCGATAAGGTCGGCGAGGATGTTTTCTACCAGACCCTGAAAAGTATCCGGACCGGTCTGATGATCGGCACCCTGACCACGTTGGTGATGCTGCCCTTCGCCCTGATCCTCGGGATCATGGCCGGCTACCTCGGTGGCTGGATCGATGACGTGATCCAGTATCTGTATACCACCTTAAACTCCATACCCGGAGTGCTCCTTATCGCTGCCGCGATTCTAATGCTGCAGGTTTACCTCAACAATAATTCCGAGGAGTTCGCCAGTGTGGCGGAACGCGCGGACCTGCGCCTGTTGTTCCTGTGCCTGATACTGGGCATTACAAGCTGGACCGGCTTGTGCCGGTACCTGCGGGCGGAATCGCTGAAACTTCGGGAGATCGATTACGTGGAGGCGGCGCGATCGCTTGGCGTGGGCCAGCCCACGATCATGTTCCGTCATTTGCTTCCGAACGTGATGCATATTGTGTTGATCACGGTCGTGCTCGATTTCAGCGGTCTGGTACTGGCCGAGGCTATACTGTCGTATGTACAAATCGGCGTCGATCCGACCATGAACAGTTGGGGGAACATGATCAATAGCGCGCGGTTGGAAATGGCCCGCGAGCCCATTGTCTGGTGGTCGTTACTGGCAGCTTTCGTGTTCATGTTTGTGCTGGTACTTTCAGCCAATCTTTTTTCCGATACGGTGCGGGATGCGTTCGATCCCCGTTTGAGAGGTGTCGAATGACAAACAACGTGCTGCGGATCGAGGATCTTCGCATGTACCTGGGCGGTGCCGAAATGCCGGTCCGGGCCGTGGACGGCATTAACCTGAAGATCAATGAAGGTGAGACACTGGCGCTCCTGGGCGAATCCGGCTGCGGCAAGTCGATGACCGCGTTGTCCCTGATGCGGCTGCTGCCGTCATCGGGTCGAGTAAAGCAGGGCCGCGTCCTGTACATGGGACAAGACTTGTTGACGCTTGCCGAAATGGACATGCGGCGGATCCGGGGTAGTGGCATCTCGATGATTTTCCAGGAACCCATGACGTCTCTCAATGCCGTGCTGACCGTCGGTGAACAGATACGCGAGTCCCTGCTGACACACCAGGGTGTAAAGGGTGCCGGTGCGAGGAAGCAATCTGTCGATTTACTGCGGTCGGTGGGTATCCCCAGCCCCGAGCGACGCATCGACGAATATCCGCACCAACTGTCCGGCGGCATGAAGCAACGGGTAATGATTGCCATTGCCCTCGCCAACGAACCGGAGCTGCTGATTGCCGATGAACCCACCACCGCGGTGGACGTCACTATTCAGGCCCAGGTGCTGGCCCTTATTCGCAGACTCCAGAAAGAAAGGGGCATGGCCGTCCTGTTGATCACCCATGATCTGGGCGTCGTGTCCGAAGTGGCCGACCGCGTCGCCGTAATGTATGCGGGCCAGATTATTGAACAGGCGGGCCGCGAGTCGTTTTTCGGCGATCCCAAACATCCTTATAGCGGTAAGCTGTTTGAGTCGCTGCCCGCCCTGAACAAACGAGATCAGCCGCTTTACGTGATCAAGGGCTTCGTGCCGTCGCTGCGAACGGATTTCAAGGGATGCCGTTTTGCTTCCCGATGCGACTATGTCATGCCCGTGTGTCGCGAGAAAACCCCCGCAATGATAAACGTGGACGGTGGACAGGTAGCCTGCTACTTGTACTCCCCGGATCATGCTCCGGAACCAGTTCGTCTCGTCGAGTCCGTCGAACCCGTTTCCGGACGAAAAATGGGGTCGGAGGAGGAGCTGTTGGATGTGACCGGCCTGAAGGTCTATTTCCCGATTAAAGCGGGTGTGTTTAAGCGGACTGTCGGCCATGTGTATGCCGTTGACGGTGTCGATATCAATATCCCGACGGGCCGGACCCTGGCACTGGTGGGCGAGTCCGGTTCCGGCAAGACCACCGCGGGCAAGGGCATTTTGCAGCTAATCGCACCTACCGGCGGGAGAGTGCGTTTTCAGGGTGAGGACCTGACGGCTGTGTCGGCGTCGAGTTTGCGCCACCGCCGGACGGAGTTTCAGATCATATTCCAGGATCCCTTCGCCTCGATGAACCCGCGGATGCTGGTTAGGGATATCATCGCGGAGGGGCTCAGGGCTCAGCATATAGGTGGGCCTGACGCGCGGCGGAGGCGCGTAGTGGAACTGCTCGAGATGGTAGGTTTGCAGGAAGACAGCGCCGACCGGTATCCGCATGAATTTTCCGGCGGCCAGCGGCAGCGCATCTGCATCGCACGCGCGCTCGCCGTGCGTCCAAAGCTGATTGTATGCGATGAACCCACCAGTGCACTGGACGTTTCCGTGCAGGCGCAGATACTGAATCTACTCAGGAATCTACAGGATAAGCTCGGTCTGTCCTATCTGTTTATCACTCACAACATGTCGGTGGTAGCCTATCTCGCCCACGAAGTGGCCGTGATGTATCTGGGCCGCATCGTGGAGCAGGGGCCGGTGGAAACGGTATTGACACAACCCAGTCACCCTTACACCAAGGCGTTGTTGTCGGCAGTGCCGACCATCGAGACAGGCGCGCAACACAGCGCGATTCGACTGGAAGGAGATATGCCCTCGCCATCCGAGCCGCCCAAGGGCTGTTACTTTCACCCGCGTTGCCCGGAGGCCATAACCGTGTGCCGCGAGCGCTACCCGGGCCGGGCTTCCCTTAACTCTTCGCACTCCGCATCGTGTCATCTGTTGTCCGGCGGCGATTGACGGACTCCCCCCTGTTGGTAGGGGCGGGCCATAGGGCGCAAAACCCATGTGTGCCATGGGTTATAAGGTAACCGCCGTCGAGCGCAATCCTTTCGTGGCGGCGTTACTGAAAGACGCAGCCTGGCGGGCAAGGCGTTCGGAATGGTGCAATGTCCCGCGCATCGTCCTCGGCGATGCGATTCAATTCCTTGCCGGTTATCCAAATCAATGGGATTGCGTGTATATCGATCCAATGTTCCCGCCCAAGCGCAGGGCTTCGACACTTGCTAAACGGCCGATGCGCTTATTGCGGGAACTGGTCGGGGATGATCCGGATAAACGCAGATTGTTCGATGCCGCCGATGTCGCCGCAATGAAAAGGATTGTCGTCAAGCGGCCCGACTGCAGTGCTCCTATTTTTGGCGAACCCAATGAGGTGATAAGCGGCAAGCTTGTCAATTACGACGTTTGTCACATGTTCTGAGCAGTTTAAAAACGATACCGGGCCCTGTTTTTGACTGCCGCGACCTGCCGCCGGTGGGTAAAACGACCAGCTTGGAGGAGGAAGAGGCCCGCCACGCCGGCGCTTCCCGCCGGATTCGTGTGGGTGATCGGACATTCACACCGATGAGCCAATCCGGGCATGAACAAAATACAAGTACCTGGTCGGCGTGTTGGTGTGATCCTGTCGGGGGGCAATGTGGATCCGGGTCGACTGCTCTGGTTATAATCCGGATCTGGCGCGCTGAAGCCGGCGGAATCTCTGCCTGCCCCCGCATTCTTGCACGGGGCTATTCAGGGTTACACTGTACAAAAATAAGGGTCTGCAATGTCTGACGACACCATAAGTTGGGACGATTTCGAACGGGTTAAGCTCTGCGTGGGCACGATTACCAATGTGGAAGATTTTCCAGAGGCCCATAAACCCGCGTACAAGGTAACCGTTGATTTCGGACCGCGGGTTGGCGAATTGAAAACCAGCGCACGGGTGGCGGATCTGTATGCGAAAGAAGATCTGCAAGGTCGTCAGATAGTCGGCGTTGTGAACTTCCCCGCCAAACAGATCGGGCCGGTGCGCTCGGAATTTCTCCTTACCGGGTTTTACCAAGAAGACGACCACGTGGTAATTGCCGTTCCCGAGCGCGATGTACCGAACGGCGCCAGATTGGTGTGACGGGGGACACTAGTCCGGCAGGGCGTCGACTTTTTCGATCTGATTTTTAAGTTTGTCTATGGCCCGGGTCAGCTCCGCAAGCCGCACGCGTTCTTTTTCGACCACTTCCAACGGCGCTTTGTGTACAAAATCCGGATTGCCGAGTTTGTCGCGGATTCTTTGCAAATCTCCAGCCGTTTGTTTGGACTCTTTTTCCAGCCGTCCAAGTTCCACTCCTTTGTCAATCACGTCGCCCAGCGGTACCAGTATCGTCACGCTGCCTATCAGCGCGGTCGCTGAACTTTGAGCCTTTGTGCCGTCGGAGTCGATATCGAGGGATTTGAACCGGCCAAAACGCATCAGGAACCCCCGGTTGTTCTTGAGGTAACTCTTCTCGCTTTGAGACAAATCTTTCAGCAGCACGGGAACGGATTGTGAGGGGTCAATATTCATCTCTCCCCGGATGTTCCTCACGGCCCCGATTACATCCTGGACCCAGTTCATTTCGGAGAGAGCCGGTTCGTCGATTAATGCATCACGCGGCTCGGGGAAGTTCCGGGTCATGATACTTTCGCCTGCGATACCGGCCACTGGCGCGAGCTTTTGCCACAACGCTTCGGTGATAAACGGCATGATGGGATGCAGCAGCCTCAGGCTCGCCTCCAGTACATGGATCATGGCTTGGCGAGTCGCGTGCCGCTGAGCTTTGGATGTTACGGGGCTGGACAACACGACCTTGTTTAATTCCAGGTACCAGCTGCAGTACTCGTCCCAGAGAAAACCGTGCAGGCACCGGGCCATGTTGTCGAAGCGGTAAGTGGCGGCGGCTTCTTTCGCTTCATGGATAACCTGCTGCAGCCTGGCGATAATCCAACGGTCCGCGACGGACAGATGCGCTTTTTCGATATATCGCCCGCCGCAGTCCGCGTCGCGGGTGTTCATCAGGACATACCGTGCCGCGTTCCACAGTTTATTGCAGAAATTGCGATAGCCGCCTATGCGCCCCAAGTCGAAGTTGATATTCCGGCCGGTCGTGGCCAGCGATGCGAACGTAATCCTTAGTGCGTCGGTGCCGTGCGCGGATATACCGTCCGGAAACTCCCGGCGCGTTGCCTGGGCGATGGTGGCCGCCATTTGTGGCCGTATCAGACCGGAAGTGCGCTTTATCACCAGCGATTCCACGTCAATGCCGTCGATAAGGTCCAGGGGATCCAGTATGTTTCCCTTTGATTTGGACATCTTTTGTCCGTGTCCATCGCGAACGAGTCCGTGAACGTAAACTTCGCGGAACGGCACTTGTCCATCCATGAACTTCAGCCCGAACATGATCATGCGCGCGACCCAGAAAAATATGATGTCAAAGCCGGTAACCAGGACGCTCGTGGGGTAAAAGGTCTTCAGGAAGCCGGTATCTTCGGGCCAGCCGAGCGTGGAAAATGGCCACAGAGCCGAGGAAAACCAGGTGTCGAGTACGTCCTCGTCACGATACAACGCGACGTCAAGACCATGGCGACCCCTGGCCTGTTTGCGCGCTTGTTGTTCGTCGCGTGCCACAAAAATGTTGCCTTCGTCGTCGTACCAGGCCGGAATGCGATGGCCCCACCATATCTGTCGCGATATGCACCAATCCTGAATGTTATGCATCCACTCGAAAAACGTATGACGCCAGTTGTCCGGGACAAAGCGGATACGGCCGTCTTCAACCGCCCTGATCGAGGCTTGAGCGAGTGATTCGACTTTTACGAACCACTGATTCGTCAAATACGGCTCAATCACGACGCCGGAGCGGTCGCCCCGGGGGATTACATAACGGTGTTCCTCGGTGTATGCCACGAGTCCCAGGGTTTCCAGGTCCTGGACAATCCGATCTCGGGCTTCGAATCGATCCAGGCCATGATAAGGGCTGCCCGGTAGCTTGATGGCGGCATCCTGGGTCAACACATTGATCATGGAGAGATCGTGGCGGCGCCCCATCTCATAGTCGTTGAAATCATGAGCTGGGGTAATCTTGACGCAACCGGAGCCAAAATTCGGATCGACGTAATCGTCCGCAATCACCGGTATTTCCCTTTCGACCAGTGGCAGGCGAACTGTCCGCCCCACCAGGTGCCGGTAACGCTCATCATCGGGATGGACTGCCACCGCCGTATCTCCCAACATCGTTTCCGGGCGCGTGGTGGCCACGGTTACGTGCTCGTCCGGATTGTCCAGCAGTGGATAGCGAATATGCCACAAGCGGCCGTCTTCCTCTTCAGACACCACTTCCAGATCGGAAACGGCCGTGTGCAAGTGCGGATCCCAGTTGACCAGACGTTTGCCGCGATAAATCAGGCCTTCGTTGTACAAGTGAATAAACACTTCCTGCACTGCATGGGACAAACCATCGTCCATGGTGAAGCGTTCCCGGGACCAGTCCAGGGATGCGCCCATTCGCCGTAGCTGACGGGTGATGGTGCCGCCGGAGTGGGTTTTCCACTCCCATACACGCTTAACAAAGGCGTTGCGGCCAATACCGTGCCGGGTTTTGCCTTCCTCCTCGAGTTGCCGTTCCACTACCATCTGAGTGGCGATGCCCGCATGATCCGTTCCCGCCTGCCACAGTGTCCGGTAACCGTGCATTCGGTGGTAGCGGGTCAGGATGTCCATGATCGTGTCCTGGAAAGCATGTCCCATGTGAAGGCTGCCCGTAACATTTGGCGGCGGAATCATGATGCAGTAAGGCGCACCATCCCCGCGGGGGGCGAACAGGTTCGCCTTCTCCCATTGTTCGTAGATTTCCTGTTCCAGATCGCCGGGATGATAAGTCGTGCCGAGTTCTGTATGTGCCATGACGGGCCGATGTGTCCTCGCTAGCGTTAGAGGTTAACGGAACAAGGCTCGTTCAGCTGTGTCCCCGTGGGTCGAAAAATTCGACCAGAGTATTGTGTAGTTCTTTTTCCTGTCCGGGTGACAGGGCGCCGAGACCGGTCGACTGCAGACGTGTGCGCAGATTTTCGATACATCGATCGATATTCTCGTTATCCGGCGTGTCAGTTGAGTCAATCGGCGAGGAATCCCCCCGTGGCGTATCGGTGGGCTCACTCGGCTGCGGATCCTCCGATGCGGTATCCGGCACGTAGACGGCATCGGTAAGCGTCGGAATGCCGTCCCAGGATTCCTCGGCCGATTCCAGCTCGAGTTGCAGCTGGTTTTCGTGCCGCTCCTTGTATGGTGTCGATGTCTTGACGACCTCGGTTTCAGCATCGGTCATCGGAGTCGTTCTGCCTTCGGAATCGTTGTCGCGTTCGTCGTTAGCCGTCCCCCGGGACTCCGTATCTTTTAAATGGGAGCCCGATTCCCCGATGTCCGACGCAGAAGCTTCAACATTTTCGAGAGGAAGGTCGGGGGGCGGGGACTCGAATTCCTCACTGTTCGAGTCGCCTGCTGCGTGTTCGCCGGGTCCGGCGCCGTCATCGGGCGTCGTCCGTGAGAGGTTCTTCGCGTCCACATCCGAACTGTGGTTACCTCGTGTAATCACTGGGTCGGCATCGAAGCTCAGGTTCAAATTCCGCCAGCGGTTGCCGGATTCGGGTGCCGCGGGGTTTTCCGGGACCCTGGCCGAGAGTTCCTCCGTACGGACCGCTTCATCGAGGGTCGACTCGCTATCGTCGGGAACATCGCTATCCGACTGAGGGTGTTCAGTGTCGAGCCGCGGCTCCCGGCGATCGGTTTCATTCAAGAGATTTTGCAGGGATCTGAGCGATTCGGAAAGCGCATGATCCTGCTCGGTCTTTTTTTCTCGTTTAAACCACATAGTCAGGGATCGATGCGGTGGGTATTGGGTTGGTATCCATTGTCTCTGTATAGCCTATAACGCTGACGCGCAAGTCTCCTGTCTGCCTCCGTAGTGTCAACGATTTCGACGATACGTTTATAGTTATGAAAATAATCGGGCATTTCGTCCGTTAGTTCAATCAGCACCTCGGGGTGATCGTGTTCCGGAGGGTCCCCACCGATTGTAACTGGTGCCGGATCGCCGCCTTTGTCGCCGAGGCGATGAGGAACAAAGCTGCCTTGATCGAATGTCCACAACAAGTCATCCAGGCGACTCGCCTGACCCGAGTCCCGTATATGAATATACGCTGTGTAGCCGCGGGACAGTGCCCGCCGTGACAAGCGGCAGGCGGCCCTCAGTTTGCCGTCCGGCAAGCTTTGATTTAACAGATAAAAATCGATGCGCTCTAATGTCAACGCCGTTTGGGACTACTGTCAATAAGATATTGGGAAAGCAGCGGTACGATGCGGCCGGTAGCGCCCTTTTCCTTGCCACCGCTCTGCCAGGCAGTGCCCGCGATGTCCAAGTGCGCCCACTTGAACTCCTTGGCGTAGCGAGAGAGAAAGCAGCCGGCCGTAATAGTGCCCGCGGAGCGGCCGCCGATATTGGCCATGTCCGCGAAATTGCTGTCCAGCGAGGACTGGTAATCGTCCCATAACGGGAGTTGCCAGACCCGATCGAGACTGCGCTCGCCGGCTTTAACAAGTTGATCCGCGAGTCTTTGATTATTGGCCATCAGGCCGCTCGCATAATGGCCGAGGGCGATTACGCAGGCGCCGGTCAGGGTGGCAATATCGATGACGGTCACTGGTTTAAATCGGGCGGTATACGTCAACGCGTCACTCAGGATGAGGCGTCCTTCGGCATCCGTATTGAGGATTTCGATCGTCTGCCCGGACATGCTGGTGACGATATCTCCGGGTTTGTTGGCATTGCCATCGGGGAGATTCTCCGAACTGGGGATCACGCCCACCACGTTGATTGGAAGATTGAGCTCGGACGCCGCGATCACCGCTCCAAAAACGCTGGTGGCGCCGCACATATCGTATTTCATTTCGTCCATGCCAGCGGCCGGTTTAATGGAAATCCCGCCGGCATCGAAGGTCAATCCTTTACCTACCAGGGCGATGGGCGCATCCGATTTCTTGCCGCCGTGATGTTCCATGACGATTAGCTTAGGCAATTGCCGGCTGCCCCGGGCGACCGACAGAAGTGCGCCCATACCCTGTTTTTTCATCTCCTTGTCGTCGAGAACGGTGACTTTCAGCTTGTGACTGCGCTGCAGTTTGCGCGCCTCGCCGGCCAGGAAGCTCGGAGTGCAAATGTTGCCCGGCAGGTCCGCGAGCCGGCGCGCGACCTGCATGCCGTTCCCGATTGCTTGGCCCTCCCGTACACCGGATTGAGCCTTTTTCAACTGTCTTTTATCCGACACGCATATCGTCACCCGCTTCGGTGCTTTGCCCCCGTTCGGTTCACTTTTCAGCTCGCCAAAGGTGTACCAGGCATCGAGGAGCGCTTCGGCCAGTTGGCGGCTGGTTTGTTCGACACCCGCTTGTTTAACCTCCACCTCCGGTAGCCACAGGAAGACGTCCCGACATGCGCTGTTCCTGATCGCTTCGGCTGCCCTGCGGCAAGCCTTCCGGTAGTCGGCAAGTTTCAACTTGTGCCTTTTGCCAAATCCGACCACCATCAATCGGTCACAGGCGAGGCCCTCCGGACCGTAGAGTACGTTGACCTGATTCTTCTTGCCGGTGATGTCGCCTTTGGCTAGTCTTTGTTTTAGCGCGCCGCCCATTGCATCGTCGACACGCTTGGCGAAATCCGGCACAGTGCGTCCCTCGTACACGCCGATTACGACGCAGTGGGCTTTCTGAGTGTCGGGTGTAGATGCTTTTACAGATAGTTTCACGGTTGTTTTGCGGAGTGCACCTGGAACTTGAATTGTCCGTTGTCGTGTATTGGTTGTCAAAGTCGCCACACGGCGTTAAAAATACACACTTTTCCATAATTTGAGAGTTCCCGCGTCGCGCATATGATAATCAACCGAGCCATGGTGAGCGAAGTACTGCGGACGAGCGGTGCCGTCACTATGGTGATTTTCACGATCTTCCTGGTTATGCGCGCCCTCGGCTTTTTGCAGCAGGCCGCCCGCGGCGATCTTCCCGTGGAAAGCGTGCTGATTTTGCTGGCTTTAAAGCTGATCGCTTACTTTGACGTTATCCTGCCATTGATGCTGTACATCGCCATTTTGATGGTGATGGGTCGCTGGAGTCGCGATAATGAAATGGCCGTGCTCTCCGCTTGCGGCGTCAGTCTGTTCAATTTCCTCAAACCTCTCGGCGTGCTTGTGTTCATAATGGGTTCTATCGTAGCTGCCTTTTCGTTTTACCTTACCCCTAAAGCGAACTTAATGGGTTGGAAACTAGAGATGGAATACCGGAACCGGGACGAAATCAGCGGGGTAATGCCAGGTGTGTTCATGGACACACGGAAAGGGCAAGGTGTGTATTTTGTCGAGCAGTACGACAAGGAAGCGGACCGCTATGAAGATATTTTTGTTTACAAATCTTCTTTTGGTAAGGAAGGCGTAGTAGTAAGTAAATACGCATTGCAGCGTACGGACGAGTTGACGGGCGACAAGTTCCTCGTGTTGACCAACGGAACCCGTTACGAGGGACAGCCCGGCGAGCCGGATTATCGTATCGTTGACTTCGAAACTTATGCTCTGCGGATCGAACTCGAACAGGCGATACCGGATATAGCTCCAGTCAAGGCAAGACCAACAACCGTCATTGCTACCGATCCCCACCCGGCCCTGGTTGGCGAATGGCATTGGCGCCTTGCCAAGGTTCTGGTGGTACCCGTTCTGGGACTGTTCGCTTTGACATTCAGTTTCGTGCCCCCGCGGCAGAACCGCCTGCCGGGGATGATCATGGCGTTTTTGATGTACTTCGTCTATACAAACCTCCTCGGATTCGGCGTTGCGATGATCAGCAGGGGACGATTGAACGGGGATGTGGGTTTATGGTGGATACATCTCACGTTCCTGGTGATCGGATTCGTGCTGTTCTACCGGCGGACCCGAAATTTGCCGTTGGTTCCGATGCCCGCATGGAAGCCCAGCCTCAGACTGCGCCGTTCTTAGTACTCCTTCAACAATGCGCATTCTGGATCTGTATATTGGGCGTGTGATTCTTTACCAGACGGGCGTCGTGCTGGCGGTGCTGGTGAGCCTGTTTATGTTCATTACTTTTATCGAGCAGGTTGGCGAAGTGGGGACTGGACGCTACGGGGCGATCAACGCGATCGAATTTACAATTCTTTCGGTCCCGAGAATCATTTATGAAGTTTTCCCCATGTCGGCGCTTCTCGGGTCTATTCTCGGACTCTCTTCCCTGGCGGTAAGCTCGGAACTCGTGGTTATCCGCACCGCGGGCGTCTCGATCGTGCGCTTGATGGGATCGGTATTGAAAGTGGGCGCGATACTGGCTCTCATTGCCATGTTGATTGGTGAATTACTTACACCCTGGAGTGAAACCGAAGCGCGAAGGGGCAGGGCCGAAGCCATGCAGGAGGAGATAAGCCAACAAACCGATTTCGGCCTGTGGATGCGGGATCATATGACATACGTAAATGTCGGCGAGGTGCTGCCTGACTTGTCGCTGCTGAATGTTCGGATTTTCGAGTTCGATAACGAAGGACGGCTGCGGTCGCTCGTATACGCGGATCATGGCGGATATCGCGATCAGCGTTGGCGCCTCGATGGTATCGAGCAAACCCTTATTAACGAGAACCGCACAGGGGCTGAATCCAAGGACGTAAAAGCGGCTTACTGGACGACGGACGTGACGCCGGAAATTCTGTCAGTGTTCATGGTTCGACCCGATCAGCTGTCGGCCTGGCAGTTGAGTCGATACATCTCGCATCTTCGGGAAAACAATCAGGATACCGGCTCCTATGAACTGTCTTTTTGGAGCAAAATCATGACGCCGGTGGCAACCGCTGTGATGGTGATTCTGGCCATACCTTTTGTGTTTTCCCAGATGCGTACGGGCGGCTTCGGACGCAACCTCTTCTTCGGCATTATGCTGGGGTTGGCCTATTTTGCGTTCGATAAAGGCTTCGGATACGTTGTTCTGGTGTTCGATATTCCGCCCCTGCTGGGTGCGATGTTACCGACACTCTTATTCCTGGCCGTTGGTGTGGTGTTGCTGCGTCGCCGATGAACGGTGCGCTCCTCCTCCTCTTCGCTCACGACGAATGGCTGCCGTGCCGAGATTGCCGGGGTTTTCGTTGCTGTCGGTTTGTGTTCCGGAATCGAACTGTCGGGGGGGAAGTTGTACACATCTCCCGAAACTTCCTGTGGAACCAGACAGTTATGATCGTTAAGTTATTGCGACACGTAAAATGTTGACGTAACATGTTGAAATAACTGATAAAACATGGAAAGTTTGCAAAGTTTTAACGATTCGCCCTCGGATCTTGTGGAGAGGCCATTCCTTCGTATCGAGGGATTATCAACAGACTTATCCACAAGCCGCCGTACACCTGGATGTGAGATTGGAAAGATGCCGGCGACTCCGTTGTCGTGCCGAATTCCATGCGATGGGGTGTTTTCGAAACCCGCCGGCACCGGATAATACACCCTTTGCTCGGAGAACCTTCGACTTGAACTCATTGTCCCTGATACGCCCGGTTACCTGCGCCTTCCTGATTTTGATCTGCCAAGCGGTGGTGGCGCAACCCGAGGATTTGAAGGCCTCCGGCGATCTGATCCGGAATCTGCGGACTTCTCTGGATATCCTAGAGGTCGCCCTGGAGCGCCCCAGAATCAGCAACGAGGAAATCGACGATATTCGCCGGCAGGTTGAATTTGTGGTGGATAACGCCCGCCGAATCCGGGCAACGTCCGAGGAAAAACTGGAAGAACAAGCACGGTTGTTCGAGGCCCTGGGTCCCAAGCCGGCGAAGTCCGAGCCCCCCGAAGCCAAGCCGGTAGCGGTCGAACGGAAGCAAATCGAGGAAACCATTGCCGAGTATCGGGGGTACGTCAAGTCGGCCAACGTTATTCTGGCGCGGGGCGATACCCTGCGGGCACGAATGGCGCGTGCGGAGTTTGGTGTCGTGGCGCAGGTTCTGGGACAGCGCACGCAAACACCGCTTGCGCCCGAACTGATCGTCGACGCGGTGTTTCAACTGCCCCGGCAGCTCGACCGCTTCACCGGGCGCCTTACCGAATGGTGGCAGAGCATCGAATTCGACCGCGAAAGAATCGTCAGCCTGATTGGGTGGCTGGTTTTGTTGGCGTCGGTGGTCGCGGGTATCGTACCGACCCGTAACTGGGTGCTGCGCCGATTCGGCCCGGATCGGCGTGACGATAGTCCGTCATATATCCGCCGGTTCAAGGTGATGACGGCGGTGGGCCTTGGCAATGTCGTGTTGCCGTTGGTCAGCATCGTCGGCTTGTACGTGGTGTTGCTGGAGAATGCTGAAATGACCCCCGCCCTGCACCGTATGACATGGCTATTGACGGTGACCCTGTGCCAGTATTTTCTAATTACCGGTTTAGCCGCCGCGGCCATGTCCCCCGGATTTCCCCGATGGCGTATCAGCCGCTTCACCGATGAATCGGCGGACCGCTTGTATGAAAGTATCCGCCTGTTCGCCACCATCGTAGTGGTTGTAAACCTGGCGAGGATCGTGATCGCCGCGGAGGGCACGGGCCGGTTTGCGCAAATCGTGGTGATGGACATGACGAGGGATGCGCTGCATACACTGTTCGGCGCGGCGGCATTGGCTGTAATCGCCCTGTCCGTAATCAACATTTTGCGCAAGGAAAACTGGTGGCTGGTATTTGTCGCCGATTCCGGCCAAACCACCCTCTGCCCACCCAGCAATTTGATCCGGACGTTCATGTTGGTTGCCAAGGTGGGGTTGGTGTTGAGTCTGGTGGCGGCGCTGATTGGCTACGTGAATCTGGGGTTATTCCTCTGCCAGCGCATCGTCTGGTCCTTGTTGCTGATCGCATTTGCTTACGCGTTCCGGGCATTGATCGCCACAACCTGCAACCAAGCGGTCCAGGAAGACTCCGATGTCGGGGCGTTACTGCGTAAAAAGATGGGTTACTCCGGTACGGGAGCAATGCAGTTGATGTTCTGGGCGATGCTCGTGGTGGATCTCGTTCTGGTTGTCAGTGCCATCATTCTCTTGCTGTTGATTTGGGGTGTGCGGGCAGCCGATATTCAGAGTACCGGGGCCAAGCTGCTCTACGGCGTCAATATCGGGAACTTCACTTTGTCGCTTGTGGACATCGGTGTCGCGCTCGGCATTTTCGTGATCTTGTTTGTCGGCGTCAGACTGTTGCAGGGGTTCTTGTCCAATCGGGTTCTGGCTCGAACGGTACCGGATGTCGGCGTGCGAGACGCCCTCACTACCGGGCTTGGTTACGTCGGTATATTCATCGCCGCGTTGATTGCAATTTCCAGCCTGGGTTTGGAGCTGAGCCAGCTGGCGATCGTATTCGGGGCCTTGTCGGTAGGTATCGGATTTGGTCTGCAGCACGTCGTCAATAACTTCGTGTCCGGATTAACCTTGTTGATATATCGCCCTATCAAAGCCGGGGATTGGATCGTTGTCGGCCGGCACGAGGGTTACGTTAAAAAGATCAATGTCGTGGCGACGGAGATTCAGACCTTCGATAACGCCGCGGTGATCGTACCGAATAGCCAACTGGTGTCATCGGAAGTTCTGAATTGGACCCACAAAAGCACGGTCGCCCGGGTAATCGTATCGGTTCGCGCGTCTCACGACTCGGACCCGCATCAGGTCCACGATTTGCTATTGCACTGTGCCAGGGACCGGGAAGACATATTGCAGAGTCCGGCGCCGGTAGTGGTATTTCGGGAGTTCGGGGACAGCGCGTTGATTTTCGAGCTGCGGTTTTTTATCCGGCAGGCCGATTACATGCTGATTACGGCGAGTGATCTGCGGTTTGTCATTGCTGATACGTTCCGTGCGGCGGGTATCGTGATCCCTTATCCGCAGCACGACATACACATCAAAGGACCGGGTATTGCGGATGCCGGAACCGTCGACCCCGCCGGGCAAAGCCGGATCACCGAACCGTCCTCGAAGAAACCGGCTCCCCATGTGGCGACGCCCCACGAAGACAAGCCATCGGACGATGCGGACGGGAACTGAACGTTGCTATCACCCCCGCCACCACTACGTGGCGGGAATCCGTTTGAAAAGGTGCATGCCTCTTTGATTCGTCTGTGGTATTGCGGTCCTTGATTAAGCCGTTGTAGACTAATACGCCAATACAACGCGAGCAGACTTGGAAGAACCAGCAGGACGATCAATGCGCTTATGAATAACTCCGTCAAGAAACCGTGTAGGCACCGGTACCCACGGCGATCAGTTTGTTATTGTGGTTATGCAGTTCCATGCGTGTCACAGCCACCTTGGTACCGATTCTTAGAATATAGCCTGTTGCTACAAACCATTGACCCTGCCCCGGACGCAAATAGTCGACCCGCAAGTCAATCGTGCCGAGCTTATTGAAGCGCTGAACCTGTTCATCGAACGGTAGATGTTTGATTTTTTCCAAGGTCCCGGCGAAAGCCGCGAGTCCGCCTGTTACGTCCAACACGGAGGCAGTAACGCCACCGTGCAACACACGGTGCACGAAATGCCCGACGAAATCATCGCGCATTTCGATTTTCATGCGCACGCAACCCTCTTCGATGCTGTCTACCTTGACACCCAGAAGCCGATTGAATGGTACTTTTTCTTCGAATATAAGGTAAACCGCACGTTCCAGGTCACCGAGCTCAAGAATTTCCTTCATTTTCAGTACCGAATAAATCCAAGGGCACCTCTATTAATTGAGGTACCCTCAAGTGATTTTGACTCGGGTCCTTGACGGGGAACCCGCGGTCACGACGTTGGGAAAGTTGCGTGTTAAGGGCTCGCGCAAAAATAACTTCCCATTTTCACATCCCGTCTTCGGGCCATCTTTGAACGATCCTCAATCGCAAAATCCTCATATCAGCCCTGCTAGTACTGCGGTTTTACTCCATCGGATCGTCCAAATCCAACCCAAATTCGGGCGCGAATTCTGTGAAGTTATTTTTGCGCGAGCCCTAAGCCGCCTTGGCTAACTTCCTGGATACCCAAGTGAAAAAATAACCGCGTGGCAGTTCCTTACCGGTAACAAGGTAATGCAACGTATATGGGTTCTTTAAAGTCGCCATCAATAGCCACTCGCTCCATTTCGTTCCGCACAACACTATCTCATCGGCATGTTGAACACGTTCCTCGTTTGAGGGGAGCATAATGTATTCACTTTTACGTTCGATCATCAGCGGTACGCACGACAATGAGCTGCTCAAGTTGTAAGGATCTCTGACTAAATCGCCGACGGTCAGTATTTCATTGCTGCCGAGAAATTCAGTGGTGGCTGTCGCCTCTTCGCCGGATAAATTGATTCGCCATAAATGCGGCGATTGGTCCCCCACGGCCGATCGTAAACGTCTGGCGACCAATTCTGTTTGTCCCGGCCCTTTGTCACGCAGATGGTCGACCAGGGTTTGAATCAACGGTGATATAAGAAGTTTCAATATCCTTCGGGCCGTGGTGAGGCTGGACTGCAGGATCAAGTCGACGCTTGCTGCGTCGAATGCGAGTTGGTTTTCATGATCGTTTTGCCGGGCAATGATGAACGCATCGCGATTTGAGGCTTGCGCGCTCAGGAGAATACTCAAATTGTCGGAATCGTTGTCGGTACAGGCAACGACACCGGCGGCGCATTCGATGCCTGATTCTTTTAATGTTTTGCGGTCCGCGTAGTTGCGAATACACCGATCAGGACCGGTTTCCTCATCGATTTCCGGATCGATAATCACCGTGTCAAGTCCATCGTCCGTCATGTATTTATGCAGCCACTGGCCCATGTGTCCGTAACCGCAAATTATCCAGTCTCCGGTGGGCACTTCCAACGGAGTTCCCAATTCCACGTTGCGAGCCCGGACTAACCAGCTGTTCAGGTTGTGCAGCGAAGGATGGGTGATCGCCATACTGAGAAGCTGGGCGAAGATCTCGAACGGGTCGATGACGGTTACGCCTTCCAGCTCCTCCAGGTGTTCCTCGTGGCGTGGAGAAGTTGAACGACAAATGACGCGAATCCGGGGATTCAGGAATTTCGCCATGATCGCAATCTTGAAATTGAGGTCTTCGTCCCTGATCAACACGACCAAGGTCTTGCAGTTCGATTTCTGCACGCCGGCATCGACCAGATGTTTTGGGACGCTGGCATCCGCGCACAACCCCGGCATTTTGACCGTGTAATCCCGCAGTGCGAGTGCCCTGATGCGTTCTATATCGCTGTCAATGACCACTGCCCCCAAGCTGTGATCGCTGAGTCCGCGCGCCAATAGACTCCCGGTATCGCCAAAGCCGCATATGATAAAGAACGGATCCGATATCCGCTTCACCATACGGGCAAAGCCCCATTCATTCACTGCTTGGATAAAATGCGGGTTTTGTAACAGTCTCACTGTCGATCCGATTGCATAGAACCAGGCGATCACCCCGGTATATAGACAAAAAATCGCCCATAATCTTTGTTCATCCGTAAATTCATTCGGTATTTCACCGAAGCCGGTGGTTGTCGCCGTGTAAGTGAAAAAATAAAACGAATGGAAAAGGTTCATATATTCCGGATTCCCGTCGGCATCCCGCCCGGGGATCAGCGCCATGCCGGTGATGCCCACGGCATAAACCAGAACAATCGCGAAAAACGGCTTGCGCAGGTAGCGCAAAACCACCATCGTGACTCTATTGAGTTCCGAGGTCGATGCCATGGTGTATCTACCGCCGTGACATAAGAGTATCCCCAATCAGAATCACGACAGAGACGACGTTGGCGATCAGTGCGCCGATGGCTAAGGAAACAATGCCCACCATGTCCTCGGCACCGGGACCGGCCGCCGCCTCCTCTTCAACCACTACCCACACGATACGCGCTGTAATCAACAGCAGATCGGCTACTAGACTGGCGGCCAGTAGTATTGCGCCTACCTGAGTGCGGTCACCCAGTTTCAACCCTGTTGCGACCAGATTGATAAGGATCGCAATGGTAAGGAACCATACATTGTGATGCTCGAAATTGTCGATTTCTCCCATCACGAACACCATATTCAACGTCAGCGCGAGGATGATAAAGAATCCGAAGGTTATTCGTTCCAAATTCATGGCTCATTTACTAATCAGATCGAAACGAACTAGAATACTCTTCAATGGACGGCTCGTCATCTGTTTGGACTTGGGTGACGACACATCGCAAAACTAACGGAGCCTCTGGTTAAATCGAATTACCTGCATCGTCGCTCTGCTCCTCGATAACACACTCGATCGGAGGTTCCCTAAGTACCCTTGGGCATAAATACACACACGTTCAGCGGGATCGGAAAAGCCGATCGCCAAGGCACGCGAGCGCAGGACTGGCCCGGTCAATTCAAGCGAGCGTAACGCCG
>JAANXG010000136.1 GCA_018263405.1 Gammaproteobacteria bacterium | reverse complement strand
TACAGGGAGGTATTGCATCCTTAGCTCCGTAAACGGCACTTCCCTATGCCACTTCTTACAGCGTCCCTGAAAGACAACCCTACCCCCACATGATCGCCGACATTGCACGGACTTTTTGAGAAATTACAAAATATCCAATATCCGCGTTGAAATCCTTCGCAATAGCTCGCTATTACGTGCGAATTTCGCCTCGATCTTGAATATTTCGTCTCCCAACCTTTCTCGCCCACAATGAATAGAGGTGCCCTTAATATTTTTGTGTATTCTAACTATACTTGATCGATACAATCTTTCCTGCCCGAGTAAATTGATCGCCACTCTTGTCAAGTCGCTATTGGATAAGGTTCCCTGGCACGGTATGACGACTTCGCCGGAAAACGGCGAAGAATCGTCGTCACTGGCTACTAAAGAAGAGCTGCGGAAAGCCGCACAATGGGCGGGAATCAGCGACCCCGAACATCTCACCCTGGAAGCGGTGGAACAACGCCGTTTTCAGTTGTGGATCATCGCTATCATCATTTTGATCTCGATTGGGATCGCCTTCGCCATTGCATTGGGGCCCCAGGAGCCATCGCTCCCCGAGTGGATTACCCCAACGATGATACAGGTGAGTTCTCTTGTCTTGGTCATTTTGTTCGGTGGTTACGCCCTTGAAAAGGAATTGTATCTACGCAGATTAACATCCTTACTGCTCAAGCAGCGTGTCCTCGCGAAATCACTCCTCGACTGCGTAGAAGAGTTCAATATCCTTCTGGAAGCCGGCAAGTCCATGAATCTGGAACTCAAGCTGGACGATGTATTGAAAAAGATTACACACTGCGCGCGCGACTTATTGGGGGCGCGCGGCACCAAGATTTTGCTCGCAATGGGGGAGCACGAATTTCGCACCGTGGCGGAGATCGGACAATCTTCTGATTCGGATCAGTTCCTTGCAGAGCTTGTGATGGTCAAGCGGGAAGGGGCACTTTCCAAGAACCCGGATCGAGATCAACGAGCAAGTCGCGACGTAATGTGCGTACCCATGATTCACCGCGATGAATTCTTCGGCGTAATCACGCTGACTAGCAGGGACGGAGAAAGTTTCACGGATAATGATCTCCGGGCTCTCAGTTTATTCGGAGAACAAGCCGCCTCAGCGGTTGCCAATGCCAAGCTTTACGAGGAGCAACGCCTTTACGCGTTTAGAAGTTCATTCCAGGCGTCGCACGATGGTTTGACCCGGTTGCCAAATCGTAATTTATTCCTGAATAATTTGAGAAAGCTTATCCATACTCGCAAGGATTCGGGTGAACCGTTTGCAGTGTTATTCGTCGACATGGACCGGTTCAAAAGAATAAATGATGGTCTGGGGCATGCCGCGGGTGATGCCGTGCTTATGGAATGCGGTTTACGTATACGGCACTCGGTCAGGGATAACGATTTCGCAGCTCGATTCGGTGGTGACGAGTTTATTATTTTGGCCCCGCAAATACGCAATCGAGAAAATGCGATTGAGCTGGCCAAGCGTATCGCCGAATCAATAGGGGCTACTATGCAAGTTTCGTCGCGTGAAGTGAGTCTTGGCTGCAGTATCGGCGTCGCGATATGGGAAGAAGGTATTGATGCTGAGATGATTATCGGCAACGCCGACGTAGCAGCACAAGAAGCAAAGAAAAACATCGGCAAGGTAGTCGTCTACAACCGGTCTATGCGATCCCGGGCACTGGAAGAAATCAAGCTGGAACAGTCTTTGAAGCGAGCACTCGATGAGAATCTACTGGCGACATACTATCAACCCATAATACATCTGGATGGTTCCTCCGACATGGCGGGCGTGGAAGCCCTTGTGCGGTGGTGCCCGCCGGGCGAGGATCCGGTTCCAGCAAGGGCGTTTATCGCAACTGCGCAACGAACGGGATTATTATCCGAGATGGACAAGTGGTTGCTCGATAAAGCCTGTAGTATCGCAAAACAATTGCCTCCTGCCGCAAACGGGAAAAGCATTCCGGTTCACGTCAACATTCATCCCAGTCATCTTCGTGCTCCACACCTCATCGAGCGGTTCGCACGGGCCATCGAGAAACATCACCTGACACCGGGCCAATTGGTGATTGAAATTACCGAGTACGCGGTGGTCGGCGATTCCTCTTACGTTCGGCGTACCCTCAACGCGCTGAAAAGGCTGGGTGTTCAGCTTGCGCTGGATGACTTTGGCGTGGGTTTTTCATCGTTAAGCTATTTGACCCGACTGCCTATAGATATTATTAAAATTGACCAGTCTTTTATTGCCGGCCTGGGCGACTCTACCCAAGAATCCCTGTTGATTGAGACAATCGTTAAAATGGCCGATCTGCTGCAGCTTGACGTGATCGCCGAGGGGATTGAAACGGACTACCAACTGACTACGTTGCGCAATCTGGGTTGTAATTGTGGCCAGGGAAACTATCTGGCGCAGCCTATGCCGGACAGTCAGTTAATCTCCAGTCCAGCCGTGTCCGTGGGATGAGGTAAAAGCCGGCACACGGCGCTTTCGAACTCGGACCGAATTCAAGTCCGTACTAGTACCCGAATATCATTGACGATGGCCGTCAGGCTGTCGTTATCGCGGATTAGTAGCCGGGCCTCGCCGGTTTGATCGAATGCATATACGGCGCTGCCGTGGGAGACTTCGTAATTGCCCTGCTCGTCGGGTTCTCCGTAACCGTATGTAGTTCGGTAGCGTTGGGTCAGCGCATCCAGTTGGGCTTCGGTGCCAGTGAGGCCGACGACATGGTTGCCGAACACCGACGTGTACTCGCGAAGGGCCCCAGGGTTGTCGCGTTGTGGGTCGACACTGACAAACAGAACCCGCACATGCTCCGCGACGTCGGCGGGCAGACGCTCGATGACCGAACGCAGGCGGCTGAGGGTAATGGGGCACACGTCCGGGCAGCTGGTGTACCCGAAGAAAAGGAGGTTCACGGTGTCCTGGTATTGCTTTTCCGTTACCGTTCGTCCGTTCTCGCTGGTGAGCGTAAATTTCAGACGTGGCATCAGCCCACCGATATCATTGGTTTGCCACGACAGTTCGCCACCACAGCCGGCTATCAACAATCCCAGTGCACTTGCCAATATCCAGGCACGCATGCCTCTACTCCTGCCAGGAGGGCTTAATGGTAAACAGGGTGCTAATGCGACTGCCATCGTCGAACTCGAGCCTGATTGACAATTCGTCACCGACTTCAAAATCTTGTTGCCGCTTCATTAGCATCAGATGGTAGCCTCCGGGCTCGAACTCAAGCTGCCCCCGCGCCGGCACGACGAGCGCTTCGACCGGTCGCATGGATTTGAGACCGTTCTCATCCACGGTTTTATGCATATGTACAGCTCCAAACGCCGGGCTGGATGCCTTGACCAGACGTCGTCCCTTATCGCCCCGGTTGTCCAACACGAAGTAACCGGCCATCGGCCGGTCACCGGGAATAAACCGGACCCAGGGCTCTTCAATCGTCAACGCGTTGCCGGCGTGTGCCGCGCCGGTTACGAGAAGCAAAACCGCATACAGAACTTGGTGTAAGTTCTTATATGGCCCGCCTCGCATTGGCAAGAAAAAGATCATTGTGCACAGGAAGGAAAAGTTGCAGTCTTATATCCGGCCTCTTAATGGAAGGAACTATTGCCTCCGGAAGGGCTCGCCATTCTCTCATGTCGGTCTGTGCCTTGTCTTGTTGCGCGGTGGATGCGGCGAAGCATAATCGGGTTTTTATGCGTTTGGTTGTGCCGCCCACGGATCAGGCCGACAGGCGAACCGGCATCCGCCGCCGGCCCCAATCGCCGTATTTGCCTTGAAAGTGACCCGCGCAGGCCGTCCCGCAAGTCAAGCAGTGGCCGGTATCATCCAAGTTCCAGTCGCTCAGCTCGTACCAGTCGCGGCCGATCAGTTTGTGTCCGCAGTGGTGGCAATAAGTGCTGCCACCCCGCTCGTCGTGCACGTTGCCGGTGTAGACATAGCGCACGCCGTTTTTCAGGGCGATCTCGCGTGACCGGCTGAGCGTCCGCGGGGGCGTGTCGTCCTTTTCGCGCATCTTCCAGTCCGGATGGAAGGCGGTGAAATGCATCGGTACATCCGGACCGAGGTGTTCCACGACCCATTGCGACATCCGCTCGACCTCTTCGTGGCTGTCGTTTTCACCGGGGATCAGCAGATCGGTGATTTCGAACCACACGCCGGTTTCGTGTTTCAAGTATTCGAGGGTTTCCAGTACCGGTGCCAGTTCACCACCGCAGATCTTTTTGTAGAAACGCTCGGTAAATGCCTTCAAGTCCACGTTGGCAGCGTCCATGTATTCGAAAAACTCGACACGCGGTTCGGGGCAAACATAGCCGGCGGTGACGGCGACGGCCTTGATGCCGTGTTCGCGGCAGGCCTGGGCGATATCAATGGCGTATTCGTGGAAAATGACCGGGTCGTTGTAGGTAAATGCGACGCTGGTGCAGCCGGTTCGCTTCGCGGTCTGTGCGATCCGCTCGGGAGATGCACTGTCGGACAGGGTGTCGATTTCCCGGGACTTGCTGATGTCCCAGTTCTGGCAGAACTTGCAGGCCAGGTTGCAGCCGGCGGTGCCAAAGGACAACACCGGCGTGCCGGGAAAGAAATGGTTCAGGGGTTTCTTCTCGATCGGGTCGATGCAAAAGCCGCTGGAACGTCCATAAGTCTTGAGAACTATTTCGTCGTTTTCCATGGCTCGCACGAAACACAGGCCGCGCTGGCCTTCTCGCAACCGGCATGCCCGCGGACACATATCGCACTGAATACGTCGTTCGTCTACCCAGTGCCAGTATTCCGTCTTTACCGTATCGCTTTGCTGGGGTAATGTTTCTCTCATGTGTTTAATAAACTCAAGAGTCCCGAGTTTGCATTACGACGCAAGCCGGAACACCTCCATTTTATCAGGGTCTTGTCGATCGACGATGAATTTCGCCAAGTTACGGGCTCGAGGCAAAATACTGGAGTAGCATGAAGCTCGACGAATCCCATGTCTTCGAAACAACCACCGAAATGCCATGAACGCCATCAGACCCGCGGCAGTGGCGGGGACGTTCTACGCTGCCGACCCGGGAACGCTGCGCCAAGACGTCGACAACTTCCTCGATCGGGCCGCCGTTTCGGGAGTCCAATCCCCGTCCGCTCCAAAAGCCCTCATCGCACCCCACGCGGGTTACATATACTCCGGTCCCGTCGCGGGGTCTGCCTATGCAAGCGTAAAATCCCTGCGCGAGCAGATCAAGCGCATCGTGCTCCTCGGTCCTGCCCACCGGGTTTATATAGACGGGATCGCCGCGAGCACAGCCACCGCATTCGCGACGCCGCTGGGTAATGTCCCGGTCGACCAGGGCACTATTGTGGATCTCGTCGACAAATTCGAGTTTCTCCAGTATTCGGATGAAGTCCACGCGATGGAACATAGCCTGGAAGTGCAACTGCCCTTTCTCCAGGAGCTCCTCGATGATTTCGTATTATTGCCTTTCGCCGTGGGAGGCGCGGCATCCAGCCAGGTGGAAGCATTGCTTGACCGGCTGTGGGGCGGAGACGAGACCTTGATAGTAATCAGCTCCGATCTCAGTCACTTCCGGAGTTACGAGGCCGCCCGGGAAATCGACGACTTCACGTCCGAGCAGATCCGGCAACTGGTCGCGGATAAGCTGACCGGTGAGCACGCTTGTGGTTACTTGCCTATCGCCGGGTTGCTGCGGGCCGCCGCCAAACGGCGCCTGCATTGCGTTGTGCTCGACATGCGTAGCTCCGGTGATACCGCCGGGCCCCCGGATCGTGTCGTGGGCTACGGCGCCTACGCCTTTTGCGTCGCATGAACACACCACCGGTTTTTCGCGAACGGCTGCGCGGCCTGGCGCAGGCGTCGATTCGGCATGGCATCGAACACGGTGTGCCGGTTGCGGTCCGGCTGCACGAATGGCCGGATGAACTGCTCGAAAAACGCTCCACTTTTGTGACCTTGCACCGTGCCGGGCAGTTGCGCGGCTGCATTGGGGCGCTGGAAGCAGCGCGGTCCCTGGTTCAGGACGTGGCGTCGAACGCCTACGCCGCGGCGTTCGAGGATCCGAGGTTTTCCCCCGTCACCGTGGATGAATTCCCCGAGCTGGATATCCACGTGTCGGTATTGTCGCCCAGGGAACCGTTGGACGTGCAGTCCGAGGCGGATCTGTTGCAGCAACTTCGCCCGGGTATCGACGGCCTGGTTCTCGAGGACGGGGACCGCCGGGGCACATTCTTGCCCGCGGTCTGGCGCAGTCTTCCCGATGCCCGGGACTTTCTGGCGCAGCTCAAAGCCAAGGCCGGGTTTCCGCCGGATTACTGGTCCGAATCGATCCGCGCTTACCGGTATACGGCTGAGGAGTTCTGATTCGCGCCTCGGTGGCTACCGGATGCTACCGGGTACTCACGCGCTTGCCTTCGATCCAGTTGATCAGGGGCCGCCATTGTTCCAGATCTTTTTCCACCCGGGAGGCCCCCATTTCGAATATACCGGCGCCCCTACGTGCCGCGTGGACGTAGTTTTGAGTATCCCGCAGGGTGGTTACGAAGGGTATATCGATGCCACCGAGGAATTTCTCCAGCTCGTGATAAATGATCGTGTTTTCGCGAACCCGGTTGGCCACAAAACCGATCAGCTTTTTTCTTTGCCGCAGATGGCCCTTGGAAACGAATTCACCGATAAACTGCGCGGCGGCGCGGATGTCGATCGGGGAGGGTAGTACCGGGATCACCACCGCATCGGCGTGGGTCATCATTTTAACGATTTTTTCCACGACACTGCGCGAAGGCACGTCGTATATGACTCTTTTAGTCCCGTGCGGCAGATGGAGCTTGGCGGCGTGTCCCGCGATACCGGTGATGGGTTCGTACTTATCGGGACGTGCTTCCAGCCAGTCCAGGCTGGACCTCTGTGGGTCGTAATCGACCAGAGCCGTGGGCACGCCCCAGACGGCATAGTAGCTGGCCAGATTGGTGGCGAGAGTTGTTTTGCCGCATCCACCTTTCGGGTTCACCACAAGAATGGATCGCATTGTTTTTCTCCTTCGGCGTTTGTTTTATGGCGTAGCCGCGTCCGAACATAAGACGCGCCAGATGCATTGAGAATACAGCTCGGCTTTTTTTGAACAGTATACAGGCATATAAGGATTAAGCACTACTGCCCATACGACGCGGCTTTGTCACAGGTACGCCAGCAGGATTCCTGCAAATACCGCAGCGCCGAACCACGCATTATTCAGGAAGGCCCCGAAGCAGGCATCGCGCTCCCGACGCCGGATCCGCCACTGCTGGTAGGCCGCGAAAAGTGCCGCGGCGATAAGCCCGCCAAAATAGTAAGCACCGAGCTGCAGTGTCAGGCCGATGAACCACAATATTACGAGCGTGGCGATCTGGCACAGCGCCATCACCAGCCGATCCCGGGAGCCGAGCAGAATGGCGGTAGACTTGACCCCGATTTTGAGATCGTCGTCGCGATCGACCATGGCATAGATCGTATCGTACGCCATGACCCAGCACAGATTCGCCGCGACGAGCCACCATGCCACGCCCGGGACGGTGTTTACCTGAGCGGCGAATGCCATGGGAATGCCCCAGGAGAACGCCGCGCCGAGCGCCAACTGCGGCAGATGGGTGACGCGCTTCATGAACGGATACAGTGCCGCCAGCGCGATGCCCACGAAGGACAGGTAGATCGTCAATCGGTTTAGGGTCAGCACCAGTGCCAACGCCCCCAGGCTCAGTACAAGGAATAGAACCAGGGCCTCCCTCTCCGACACTCGGCCCCGCGGGAGAGGCCGGTCCCGTGTACGTTCCACGTACCCGTCGATCTCCCGGTCGGCGTAGTCGTTGATCACGCAGCCGGCCGAGCGCATCAGAAACACGCCCAGGAAAAACACCAATACGACGTACGGATCCGGCGAGCCCTGCCCCGCGATCCACAATCCCCAGAACGTCGGCCACAGCAGCAGCAGGCTCCCGATCGGCCGTCCGAACCGGGTGAGCCGGCTGTATTGCTCGAGCCGATCCGCCAGCCTGACCGCCAGATTGTTTTTCGGCAATCCCACCTGGATTTTAAACCTGAACAAACTCTTCGAGCCGGCTTAGCCAGCGCCGGACCAGCGGATCGATGCGGTCTGAGTAATCTTCGAGCATGGTTTGACCGGCCTGTTGAACCTTTGGCAGTAATAACCTGTCCCGGGCGAGGTCAGCCACTCTCAGGCGCTGCAGCCCGGTCTGACGGGTACCCAATACTTCACCCGGACCCCGCAATTCCAGGTCCCGCCGAGCCAGAACGAAGCCGTCATTGGTCTCGCGCATTGCCGCCAGCCGCACCCGCGCATGCTCCCCGAGGGGGGATTTATACAACAACACGCACGCGGAGCGCTGCTCGCCCCGGCCGACGCGGCCGCGTAATTGGTGCAATTGCGACAAACCCAGGCGTTCGGCGTTTTCAACGATCATCAGGCTCGCGTTCGGCACGTCCACGCCGACTTCAATGACCGTGGTGGCCACCAGGAGTTGAACGTCCCCGTCTCGGAACCGCCGCATCATGGCATCTTTATCCGTGGCTTTCATCCGTCCGTGAACGAGGCCGACCTCGACATGTGGCAGGGCCCGGGAGAGGGCTTGCGCCGTGCTGGTTGCCGCCTGGGCGTCGATCGCTTCCGACTCCTCGACGAACGGGCAAACCCAGTATGCCTGGCGGCCGTTCCGGCAGGCATCGCGGACGCGTTGGATCACCTCGTCCCGGCGCTCGTCGCGAACTACTACGGTCTCCACCGGCAGGCGGCCGGGCGGCAGTTCGTCGATGCTCGAAACATCGAGGTCCGCATAAAACGTCATCGCCAGGGTCCTCGGAATGGGCGTCGCGGTCATGAATAACTGATGGGGTGCCTGATCCGACGCGCGTCCCTTGTCGTGAAGCGCCAGGCGCTGGCCGACACCAAAGCGATGTTGCTCGTCGACGATCACCAATCCCAGCTTGTGGAACGGGACATCCTCCTGGAACAGGGCGTGGGTGCCGATGACCACCTGCGCTTCGCCTGACTCCAGCCGCGCCAGCACCTCCCGCCGCTGTGCCGTGGTTGTTTTACCGGAAAGCTGGATGACCGGAATGCCCAGCGGCGCCAGCCATTGCTCGAAGTTTCCGAAATGCTGCTCCGACAACAATTCCGTCGGAGCCATCAACGCAGTTTGCCACTGTGCCTGTGCCGTGGCGGCCGCCGCGGCGGCCGCCACGACGGTCTTACCCGACCCGACGTCGCCCTGTACCAGGCGCAGCATCGGTATCTCATGAGACAGATCGGCCGCGATCTCGCCCAGTACTCGTTGCTGTGCCGCGGTCAACC
>JAANXG010000135.1 GCA_018263405.1 Gammaproteobacteria bacterium | reverse complement strand
GGTCGGAAAAGCCCCTCGCCGGCGTTACGCTCGCTTGAATTGACCGGGCCAGTCCTGCGCTCGCGTGCCTTGGCGATCGGCTTTTCCGATCCCGCTGAACGTGTGTGTATTTATGCCCAAGGGTACTAAGCATTATTTATTTTTCGGGAATCCTGTACTTGGCCTCCGGTTTGACCGAATCGCCGCTGGCGTGCAGCGAATGACACAAGCGCCGTATCGAACGCCGCTTCGTCAAATTCCGGCCACAGCGTATCGGTAAAATAAAGCTCGGTATACGCAAGTTGCCAAAGCAGGAAATTGCTGATCCGCTCTTCCCCACCGGTTCGAATAAACAAGTCCGGCTCAGGGAGAAAATTGGTGCTTAGGTGCGCCTCGATCGTCGCGGCGGTGACTTCATTCTCCGGAAGCTCGCCGGACGCGACTTTCCCGCATATTGCCGCGCAGGCTTGTTGGATATCCCACCGACCCCCGTAATTGGCCGCAATGGTGAGGTTCAAGCGGCGATTATCCCGGGTCAACGTCTCGGCCCGCTGCACCAGCATTCGAATCTTGGAACTAAACCGGGACAGATCTCCAACGACGCGGAGACGGACCTGGTTTTCGTGCAGCCGTCTGGCTTTATTCTCCAAGGCGTTGGCGAACAATTCCATCAACAAATTTACTTCAGTGGGGGGCCGCCGCCAGTTCTCGCTGGAAAAAGCAAATAGGGTCAGATAAGAAACCCCTCTGTCGGTACACCGCTTTACGACTGATTTGACGGATACGAGACCTTGCCGGTGTCCGGCGATGCGTGGCAGGCCCCGTTTGTTCGCCCACCGTCCGTTGCCGTCCATGATGATGGCGGCGTGGACCGGCACGTTTTCTTTGCTGGGGATTTCCTCGGTGGAACTGGAAAATTGCCTTGGGTCAACCATCATGCATTATTCGTCAATTCGAACCTATATGGATTACAGGGTAGCTCACACTTCGAGGATTTGCTTTTCTTTTTCAGCAATCATCTCGTCGATATTTGCCACGAAGTCATCGGTTAAATGCTGGGCTTCGTCCAAAGCTCGCTTTTCCTCGTCTTCAGCGATCTCTTTATTCTTCATCAAATCCTTTAAATGGGTGTTGGCATCCCGACGTATATTTCGAATCGCGACCTTCCCATTTTCACCTTCGGATCGAACCAGTTTCGTCATCTCCTTCCGGCGTTCTTCGGTAAGCGCGGGAAGCGGCACCCGTATCACGTCGCCGGCGGTCACCGGGTTCAACCCCAGGTCGGATTCCCGAATCGCTTTTTCCGCAACGGGGATCATCTTTTTCTCCCATGGATTCACCGACAAGGTGCGGGAATCCAGAACACCGATCGTCGCAACCTGATTCAAGGGCGTCGGGTGGCCATAGTAGTCCACATCGATATGGTCGAGCAACGCGCTGTTGGCCCGGCCGGTGCGCAGCTTCGCCAGCTCATCCCGAACCGATTCGACGGACTTTTTCATCCTTTTCCGCGCGTCTTTGACGATAGCGTCTTTAGTCATCATTCACCTCATTCGATACCAGAGTCCCGACATCTTCGCCGAGCACCAGGCCCCTGAAATTGCCCGGTCGGCTCATTGTAAACACACGAAGCGGCAAATTGTGCTCCCGGCACAAGGCAAAAGCCGTGGCGTCCATGATCCGAATCCGGTTATTGAGTGCGTCTGAATAGCTGATTCGATGGTAGCGCGCCGCATCGGAGTCGGTTTTCGGATCCGTCGTGTAAATACCGTCTACCTGGGTCGCCTTCAGTAAAACATCCGCCCCGGTTTCGACGGCCCGTAAGCTCGCCGCCGTGTCCGTTGTAAAATAAGGGTTGCCGGTTCCGGAGGCAAAAATGACAACGCGCCCATTGTGCAAATGTTTAATGGCCCGCTCTCTGACATACGGCTCACTGACCGGCGAAATCGGTATGGCCGATTGTACCCGGGCTTCAATCCCCGCTTTTTGCAGTGCCTGTTGCATGGCGATGGCGTTTATAACCGTCGCCAACATGCCCATGTAATCCGCCGCCGCCCTTTCGATACCCGACTCCTGGGCACGGACTCCCCGGAAAAAATTTCCACCCCCGATTACGATCGCCAACTCAACATTCAATTTCGCAACCGAGGTGATCTCCCGGCAAACATAATCCAATGTCCTTGTATCGATACCAAACCCCTGGTCGCCACTCAACGCCTCTCCACTGAGTTTCAATAGTACGCGGCGAAATACCGGGGCCGCGGGCAACTACTCTCCTTTGGCCTGGGCCATCACTTCGGCGACAAAATCGTCCTCGCGTTTCTCCAAGCCTTGTCCGACTTCCAACCGATGGAAATTCAAAACTCTAGCCTGCTCGGAATTCAACAATTTCTCAACGCTTCGATCGGGATCCTTGACAAAGGGCTGGCCGAGTAAGGTGATCTCATTGACGTATTTCCTAAGCCGCCCCTGAACCATTTTTTCGATAATGTCCGTCGGCTTGCCGCTTTCCCGAGCCTGAGCGACAAAAATCCCTTTCTCTTTGTTCAGTGTTTCGTCGGGGACGCCCTCCGCGTCAATGTACTGGGGCCGGCTGGCGGCGATATGCATGGCAAGATCCTTGCCCAGATCCTCCCGACCCCCTTGTAGCGACACGAGTACACCGATACGGATACCATGCGTATAGGCGCTGATTCGTGCCCCGGCGGCAGCGTGGAGAATCTCGAAACGTCGTACCGTTATGTTCTCTCCAATCCTATTGATCAGATCAATACGCGCCGCCTCGATAGTCTGTTCAGCCCCCGGTAAAGACAGCCCGCTCAGCGACTCTACATGGTCGGGCTGCCGGTTCAACGCCGTTTGCGCTACGCCATTCGCGAACGCCTGGAAATTTGCGTCTTTTGCCACAAAGTCGGTCTCGCAGTTCACCTCCAACAGAACGCCGGCGGTCCGGCCCGGGCCGAGAACCGCCACCACCATACCTTCGGCGGCAACACGACCCGCCTTGTTATCCGCTTTGGCGGCGCCTTTTTCCCGTAAGGCCGTAATGGCCGCATCCATGTCCCCATCGACCTCCGTCAATGCTTTTTTGCATTCCATCATCCCGGCGCCGGTTCGATTACGAAGTTGTTTCACCATGCCGGCTGTTATGGCCATAACGATTCGTGCCTCTTTGACTACTTGTTAACCATTAGCTTCTTGGCCTGTTCCATCCACTCCTCGCGTTGAATCCTCCCTTTCAACGCCAGCTGTTCGTCCACCCGTTCGATATCTTTTTCGCTCCACCCGGCGATCTCGGAAAAACCGGTCACCCCAATGGCGGTAAGCTTGGCGGATATAACCGGCCCCACGCCGTTGATTTGCGTCAGATCGTCGGAAGTCTTCACAGCCGCGTCCGTTTTGTCTCCGGATGGCTTTTCCACGGGTGCGGCGGGTTTCGTTTCGGATCGGGTTTCAGCCTCTTTGTCAGCGCTTGGCCTGGCCGCCTCGACCGTTTTTTTAGGAGGGGCTTTTTTGCTGATCCTCGTGGCGACCTTGGGCTTGCGTGGTACCGACGGCGGGGCTATGACTTCACCTTTCTCATCAACTTCCACGTATTCGTTCTCGCCGACATGTTCCGGCACGCTGGTAGCCACAGCCTGCCGACCCTCCGCAATGGCATCGGCAGCAGCGCTCACATAGAGCTTAATCGCGCGAATGGCGTCGTCGTTGCCGGGGATAATGTAATCGATTCCGTTCGTCGAGCAATTCGTGTCCACAACCGCCACTACCGGTATGCCAAGCTTTTTGGCCTCGGAAACAGCAATGTACTCCTGCTTTACGTCAATGACGAACATGGTGTCGGGAAGCCCGCCCATATCCTTGATGCCGCCCAGAGATTGATTGAGCTTTTCATGCTCCCGATGCAGCTCCAAAGCCTCTTTCTTGTTAACGCGGTAAATACTGCCGTCGGCGATCTGTGCCTCCAAGTCCTTCAACCGGTCAATGGAGTTCTTAACGGTCTTGAAGTTGGTGAGCATACCGCCCAGCCAGCGGTGGGCAGCGAAGGGACACCCACAGCGTTCGGCCGCCTCTTTGACGTGCTTGCTGGCCGCGCGTTTGGTGCCGACAAACAGAATCTTGCCCCCGTTGGCCGCCATTTTACCGAGGAAGTTCATAGCCTCATGGAACAGGGGCAGGGTTTGTTCCAGATTGATGATATGGATCTTGTTGCGTTCCCCGAAGATATACGGGCGCATTTTGGGGGACCAGTAGCGGGTCTGGTGACCGAAGTGGACGCCGGCCTCCAGCATCTGCCGCATGGTGACTTGAGCCATGATTCAATTTTCTCCGTCCGGGTTAGTGCAAACCACGCGACCGCGCAACCGCCGATTCACCTATCGGTGAACACCCGGACGACTGCCTCAACCCGGCCCGTGAGCGAATTTGAGCAGGTGGATCGACCCCCCTGCGACGCGTTGAAATGGCGGGAATGCCTTTTTTTCAGCGTGCCGACAACAAAGGCCGCCAGGGGCCCTCGGTGGCGCGCGTTTATAGCATACACGACCGGCCACCGCAATCCGGGAGCGCGCCCACCCTCATGGCACCTTGATATGGTGTACGATTCCCCCGCAACATGGCCATCTCGATAAAAAATGACGCGGACATCGCACGAATGCGTATCGCCGGGCGCGTCGCTGCCCGGGTCTTAACCATGATTGAGCCCCACGTTCGCATCGGGGTGACGACCGGCGAACTGGATGAAATCTGTCACCGGTATATCGTCGATGAACTGGAGGCGGTGCCGGCGCCTTTGAATTATCGGGGTTTCCCCAAGTCGGTCTGCACCTCCGTCAATCACGTCGTGTGCCACGGCATCCCCGGGGATAAGAAACTGAAAGCCGGTGACATCGTCAATATTGACGTGACCGTCATTAAGGACGGTTTTCACGGTGACACCAGCCGGATGTTTGCGGTCGGCAAACCATCGATACTGGCGGAGCGATTGTGCCGGGTCGCATACGAATGCCTGTTAAAGGGAATTGAAATTGTCAAACCCGGCACCCGTTTGGGAGATATCGGCTACGCCATCCAGACCCATAGCGAAGAGCATAATTTCTCCGTCGTTAGAGAGTATTGCGGCCATGGTATCGGGCGGGAATTCCATGAAGAGCCGCAGGTACTGCACTACGGGAAGCCCGGTACCGGCATTAAACTGGAGCAAGGCATGACGTTCACAATAGAACCGATGATCAACGCCGGGAACAAGGAAACGCGTGTATTGAGTGACAAGTGGACCGTGGTAACCCAGGATCACAGTTTGTCCGCACAATGGGAACATACTATTTCGGTCACGGCGGACGGCCATGAAATTCTGACATAAACGCCCAGTTGTATCGACGATCCGTGTATTGCCCTAAATCCAAGCTTTTCAACCGTCGCGAGTTCGAGCGAGAGCTTGAACGGTCAAGCGAGCAAGTGGCGTTGTTCCGCGACACCATACAAGCGGGAAGATTGGTTCTGCGGCAGCACGAGGCCGGCACCACGGCTCCGACTATCGTGCACCACCATGCCTGGCTCATCGACCGAATTCTTCATTATGCATGGCAGGTTCGCGGCGCGGGGCTGAGTGAAACACCGATCGCACTCGTCGCGGTGGGCGGATACGGTCGTTCGGAATTACACCCGTATTCGGACATCGACCTGATGCTACTGCTCGAAAAGGACCACTACGAGCAGGTGCAGGATTTCGTGGCAACATTTCTCAGCTTTCTGTGGGACATCGGTCTTGAGGTGGGACACAGTGTTCGCTCGTTGCGCGACTGCGTGGCGGCGGCAAATCAAGACATCACGGTGGCGACCAATATCATGGAATCTCGGTACCTGGAAGGGAACCGGAAACTTGTGGAAACCATGCAGTCTCGTACTGCTTCCAACCGAATCTGGAAACCGACGGAATTTTTCAATGCCAAACTGGCCGAGCAGCAGGCGCGTCACCGGAAATACGACGACAGCGCCTACGATCTGGAACCTAATATCAAGGAAGGTCCCGGCGGTCTCAGGGACCTACAAACGGTAATCTGGGTCTTGAAACGCCGCTACGGGATCACGGAACTGAAACAGCTGATCGAAACCGACTATCTCACCGCGGAGGAATACCGGCAACTCGTCCGGGGTAGAAACTTTCTGTGGAAACTGCGGATCGGATTGCATTACACGGCCGGGCGCTGCGAGGACCGGCTGTTGTTCGATCATCAACGCATGCTTGCCGCACAATTCGGTTACAGGGACAACGCCAACCATCTAGGCGTGGAACAACTCATGAAACGCTACTATCGAACGGTCAAAGACCTGCGTTTGCTCAATGAGATATTGCTTCAGCACTACGAGGAGGAAAACAGTTTTCGCAGAGCTTCCCGAGTCAAACCGATCAACGAGCGATTTCAATCTTACACGGGGTATCTTGAAACGCGTCACGAGAACGTATTCAAACAGCACCCCCATGCCATTCTCGAGCTGTTTTTTTTATTGCAACAGCATTCCGGACTCAAAGGTATACGGGCAAACGCGATTCGCCAACTCCGCGGCAGTTTGTACCTGATCGACAATCGATTCAGAAACGATCCGCATTGCAAGAGACTGTTTATGCGGATCATGCGGCAGCCCTCCGGCATTACCCATGCCCTGAGGCGCATGAATGCTTACGGCGTGCTTGGGAGTTATATACCCGTGTTCGGGGGCGTTGTCGGACAGATGCAGCACGATCTGTTCCATGCCTACACGGTCGACGCCCACTCACTGTTCGTCGTGCGCAATCTGAGGCGATTCGCTATCGATACGCACGCCGATGAATTTCCTTTGGCGAATCGGGCCATGTCGCGGATTGACAAGCCCGAACGGCTCTATTTAGCGGGTCTGTTTCACGACGTCGCGAAGGGACGGGGCGGGGACCATTCCGTATTGGGAGGAAAAGACGCCCTGCAGTTCTGCAAACGGCACGATATGAGCAACTTCGATGCACGGTTTGTCGGCTGGCTGGTCCGCCATCACTTGCTGATGTCCCATACCGCACAACGCAAAGATATTACCGATCCGAATGTCGTGCGCGCCTTCGCCAAAAGTGTGGGGGATCAGGAACACCTGAACAATCTTTATCTTCTGACCATCGCGGATATTCGAGGCACGAGTCCGAACGTCTGGAACGCCTGGAAGGGCCGACTGCTGGAAGATCTTTACCACGCCGCCACCCGCTTCATCCGCCACGGTCTGAGCATGCCTCAGGACACGAGCCAACGGGTATCCGATATCCGCGCGGCGGTCCGAGCGCAGCTCGATGACAACTCCGTGAACCGCGAGCAGCTTGCGTCGTTCTGGGATTCGTTGCCCACGGATTATTTTCTAAGGCATTCCTCGGACGACCTGACCTGGCACGTCGAATCGATCTCTTCCAGCCGCGCTATCGACCTGCCGTTGGTGGCCGTGAGATTTCAACCGCGTCTGGACGCTCTGGTGTTTCTGATTTATGCGCCGGAATCGGAACAGCTGTTGAGTCTCGTCACGAAAGGATTAGAACGCATGAATCTGAATATCGCGGACGCTAAAATTCATGCCAGCACTTCCGGGTTTGCCCTGTACACATTCGCCGCCCTGGAAGAGGGATTGGCCGACTGCATGGACCAATCCCACGTCGCCCACCTAAAATCCGAACTCAGAAACCGAATTATTCACGATACAGGGTCCGACTTCGAGAAGGTCTACCAGCTACCGAGAAAACTCAAGCATTTTAGCATTGAACCCCGCGTCGACTTTTCACAGTCCACCCATCACACGGTGATGGAAGTGATTGCTTTGGACCAGCCGGGCTTGCTGCACAGGGTATCTAGGTGCCTACTGCACTGCAAAGTGCACCTGGTCACGGCCAAAATCGCAACTTTCGGGGAACGGGTCGAAGACGTATTTTTTGTCACGGACCGGGACGGCAACGCCGTGACATCCCCTGAACAGCTCGAATGCCTGCGCAGCAATATATTAGCCGCCCTGACAGTTCCAAATTCGAAACAGGCCAACAAGGCCGCAAGTGCCTAATCACAACGCATCAACGAGAAACAAAACCGAAGGAGAACAACCGAAACCATGGCCGATTTGATACAGATCATCGACGACGCATTCGAGAACCGCGCCGAACTCCGCCCGGACCGGGCGCCGCCTGAACTCAAAGACGCCGTCGATGAAGCCGTCCGCCGTCTCAATAGTGGCGCCGAACGGGTGGCGTTCAAGGGCAATGGCGAATGGCACGTAAACGAATGGCTGAAAAAAGCGGTGCTTTTGTATTTTCGTATCAAGGACAACCAAGTACTAGAGGGAACGTTTACCCGATACTTCGACAAAGTGCCGCTAAAACTCGCCGATTACGGGGATCAACAGTTTCGCGCGGAAGAATTTCGGGTAGTCCCGCCCGCCACGGTCCGCGAGGGTTCCCACATTGCCCGCAATGTCGTGCTGATGCCCAGCTACGTGAACATCGGCGCCTATGTCGACGAGGGCACCATGGTGGATACCTGGGCCACGGTAGGGTCTTGCGCTCAGATCGGCAAGAACGTGCACTTGTCCGGCGGCGTGGGGATCGGCGGCGTACTGGAGCCGATCCAGGCGGCACCAACCATCATCGAGGATAATTGTTTCATCGGGGCGCGCAGCGAAGTTGTCGAAGGGGTCATGGTCGGCGAGGGTTCGGTTATCTCCATGGGCGTCTTTCTCGGTCAGAGCACCCGAATCCTGGACCGTGAAACCGGCGAGATCCATTATGGCCGAGTACCACCGGGGTCGGTGGTGGTATCGGGATCGCTACCGGCCAAAGACGGTAGCCACAGCCTCTATTGCGCGGTCATTGTGAAGAAGGTGGACGCCAAAACCCGCGCCAAAGTGGGCATCAATGAATTACTCAGAGCCGGCTGACCTTTGAAGCAAGAGACACTGTCACTGGCCCGCGAGCTGATTCAAAGGCCATCCGTAACACCGCGCGACGCCGGCTGCCAGGACATTCTCGCCGCGCGTTTATCCGGGGCGGGCTTTTCCATAGAACGGTTTCCGTTCGGACAGGTTTCGAACCTCTGGGCTCGTAGAGGCAGTGGCTCACCATTGGTGGTGTTCGCGGGTCATACCGATGTCGTACCGACCGGTCCGCCGGAATGCTGGAAGTTCGACCCATTTTCCGCCACCCTCGACGATGGCTGGCTTTACGGCCGGGGCGCGGCCGACATGAAATCATCGCTCGCCGCTTTCGTCACCGGGGTCGAGCGATTCCTCGACGAGTCGTCTGCCTTCAACGGCTCGATCGGCTTATTGATCACCTCGGACGAGGAAGGCCCCGCGCTG
>JAANXG010000134.1 GCA_018263405.1 Gammaproteobacteria bacterium | reverse complement strand
AGCACGGAGGCTTTCGCCAGAGCGTACAGGGAGGTATCTACAGCGTCCCTGAAAGACAACCCTACCCCCACATGATCGCCGACATTGCACGGACTTTTTGAGAAATTACAGGATTTCAACGCGGATATTGAATATTTTGGACTCAAGATTTCCGGGCATCAATGAATAGAGGTGCCCTCAAGACGTGCCCGGCCCCACCGGCTCTGTTCAGTCGCCCAGAACGACACCCTCGCGTCGCGGATCCGCCGCGCCGAGCAATTCTTTATCCCGGATCAGAATCGCGTGCGCCCCGCTGTTATGTTCCCGCGCCCGTATGTCCTGCCCGCGCTCACGTAACGGGGCCGCGTAATGCAGGGCGGCGGTGTCCTGCTCCAGTTCGGTGACACCGTTTCGATTCACGAAGTGACCGGCTTCGAGCGCCGTCCGCGGGCCCAATCGCCAATCCAGGATCGAGATCAGCGACTGGGCGACGTAGTTAATGATACGGCTTCCGCCGGGCGAGCCGATCAGCAGATATGGTTTCCGATTTTTGAACACGATCGTCGGTGACATGGAACTCCTCGGGCGTTTCCCACCCTGTACGCGGTTGGCCACTAGACGGCCGTCGATTCGCGGGCGGAACGAAAAATCGGTCAACTCGTTGTTGAGCAGAAAACCGCCGACCATCAAGCGGCTACCGAACCCCGTTTCGATCGTCGTGGTCATCGATACAGCGTTCCCGCGAGCATCCCGAATGACAAAGTGGCTGGTGCCCGCCCGTTCCGACTGCTTGTGAATGGCCCAGTTCGGCCCCGGAAGACGAGGCGGGTTGCCGGGTCGGCCCTTATCCATGGCCCGCGACAAATCGATCAGCGCCGAGCGGCGTTTCAGGTAGCCGGAGTCGAGCAGGCCCCGAACAGGTACCGCAACATAATCACTGTCGGCCATGTAGCGGGCCCGATCCGCGTAGGCGAGCTTCGCGCTCTCCAGATAGGCATGCACCGCATCGATGCGCGGCAGCCCGGCCATGTCGAAATGCGACAGCATTCCCAAAATCTGCCCGACCGTCAGCCCCCCCGACGTCGGTGGACCCATACCACAAACCCGGTATACACGGTAAGGCACGCAGACCGGTTCACGCAGTCTCACCGTGTAGCGCGCTAAATCTTGACGCGTCATCAATCCCGGATTCGACGCCTCGCGAATCGCCTCCACAATACGACGCGCCAGTTCACCCTCATAGAAAGGCCGGCTGCCGTGGCGGGCGATCCGTGCCAGCGTGGCGGCAAAGTCCGGGTTTTTCAGGACCGTACCCGCCTGCCTCGGTGTGCCGTCGGTATCGAAGAAATACGCACGTGTTGCGGCGAATCCGTCCAGCTCGTGTTCTTGCGCCGAGGCAATGGAACGTGCCAGGCGGGAAGAGATTTCGAACCCGCTCCGGGCAAGATCCATAGCGGGGCGCACCAACTCAGCCCAGGGCAGGCTGCCGAACCGCCGGTGAACGGTTTCCAGCAGCTTCAGGGTGCCCGGGACGCCCACGGAACGTCCCCCTGCCAATGCCTCCCAAAACGGTTGGGGCTCGCCATCGGCCGCCAGAAAATGGTCCGGCCCCGCCGCAAATGGAGCGGTTTCCCGGCCGTCGAAGGTATAAAGACGCTTTTCCCCGTCATCCCAGAAGAGCAGAAACGCTCCGCCGCCGATTCCCGAGGACTGTGGCTCGACGAGATTGAGCATGAACTGCACCGCCACCATGGCATCAATGGCGTTGCCGCCGCGTCTAAGGACTTCGTAACCCGCGCCCGCGGCCCGGGGATGCGCGGCGGCGACCATGAACTTGCGGGCCGTCACGGGCGCCTTGGATTGTGGATCGCCCCCGGATACGGCATACACATCCGCGACCAGCGTGCAAAAAACCAGCAAGACGTACCAACACAAGTATTTTGGTGAAACCTTTGTCATTGTCTCAATTTGTTGACGGCAGCTTTATACGAAAGCACATAGCCTCCGGACAATCCACTTTTCAAACGCCGCATCAACCGGGCAAAGTCTGGTAATAGCCGTTGGCACTGACGACGTGTATCGGTACATCGAACAGATGGCTCAACCTGTCGTCGCTCAGCATGTCATGTTTGGGCCCGTCCCCCACGATGTGTCCACCGGACATCAGTATTACCCGGTCGATTTCCGGTGGAATCTCGTGGATATGATGGGTCACAAGCAGGATCGTTCGGCCTTCCTGCATCAGCCGACGGATGACGTCGAGATACTGAAACGTGGCCTTCAGGTCGAGGCCGCCGGTGGGTTCGTCCAGCACCAGGTACCGGGGCTGATGAATAAGCGCCCTTCCCAACAGGAAGCGACGCTGCTGGCCCGTGGACATGGTCGAAAACAGCCGCTCGGCGATATCGCCCACGCCCAGCCAATCGACTAATTTTCGGGCTCGTTCGATTTGGGAATCGCCGAAACTCTGGTAGTCGTAAACCCCGACGGACGCGTAATAACCGGACAGCACCACCTCGATGCCCCGCACATAACCCAGGTAGTGCGTGTGCAGGTCATGGGATACCAATCCCAAACTTTTTCTGAATTCCCACACATCCCATCTCTCGCGACCGAGGATGCGTACGTGCGAATCCGGCCGGCGGACGGGGTAAAGCTCACGATTCAACACTTTTAGGAGCGTGGTTTTCCCCGCTCCATTCGGACCGATGACCGCTGTGTTCCCGGACTGGCCGATGGACAGGGTCAAATTATCGAAAACGCAGGTGTCGCCCCGGTAAACAGTGGCATTTTGAATGTCAATCAGATTCATACTGAACAACCGGAGGTCAAGCCGCTACTTGTCGAACAAATCATTCAACCGTTTCTTCGCGGAATCCGCTTCGGATTCGGGCGCCTCGCTGTCTGATTGTTCGGGCGTCTCGCCGCGGCCCTCGAACAGGGTCCGAAGCTCCTGCTGGGCCCTCTTCTTTCCTGGATCGGCCCCGCCCTCATAGGCGCGCGGACTCGGTTTGAAGTGGCCGCAGAAATTCGCCTTGTTCTTTACAAGCACCTTATCGGCAAAATCATGACTGCACCCCCCAACGTAGCGCAAAGCACGGTGCCCGCACATTTTGCACACGTGAAGCTCACTCTTGCACACCGGGCATTCGGCGAAGCGCGAAAATGGCTGCGGTATGGATTTAAGATCCACACCACACTTCCAGCATCTTAAGCGAGATCGATTTTGAACCATGACTGCCGTGCTTCAGCGACCTTCGACTTTGGACTGTTCCCAAAGCCGGCTCAAATCCTCGATGGTTACATCGGCCATATCCCAATGCCGCTCCCGCAGTTTCGATTCGAGTCGCCTGAACCGGCGTTCGAACTTGTCGTTGGCCCCGCGCAGTCCTTTTTCCGCATCCACGCCGAATTGGCCGGCGATCGCCACACAAGCGAGCAACAGATCGCCCAGTTCTTCCTCACGATGTTCGTACTCACCCGATCGGCCGGCGTCCTGCAATTCTTCCAACTCCTCCCGGCATTTCGTAAACGCATCGTTCGGAGAAGACCAGGAGAATCCCTTTCGAGCGGCACGCTTGATCAGCTTTTGGGCCCGCAGCAACGCCGGCAGTGCCCGGGCGACACCGTCCAGGGCGCTCTCGTGGCCTCCCTTGCGCTGACGCTCTGATTCCTTGCGGGCTTCCCACGCCTCCCGGAGCTCGACTTCGTCAACGCCGCGCGGCCGCTCGAACACGTGTGGATGACGCTCCACCATTTTGTCGCGGATCGACGCGACGACTTCGTCAAACCCGAAGGCGTTGGCCTCCCGTGCCATCTGGGCATGAAAGACCACTTGCAGCAGCAAATCCCCGAGTTCTTCACGCAGGTGATCCATATTCCCGCGCTCGATCGCATCGCTCACCTCGTAAGCTTCCTCGATGGTGTAGGGGGCAATGGTGCTGAAATCCTGCTTCACGTCCCACGGGCATCCGGTTTCCGGATCTCTGAGGGCGGCCATGATTTCAATCAACTCGTCGATGGTTCCGGACATAGAAGCGGTTTTTAGAAATTAGCTATGACGAATATTTTAACAAGACCTCAACGCCCAATTCGACGATCACAAGCCGGTTTGCTAGTCTTGCGTCAAGTTCACCAACCTATCCGGACAAGCTTATGGCACAGGTTGAAAGCACAGACATGCAAATGCAGGCGGATGAGCTTTACAGGGAAGAAACGATTACCGACCGCCGGGTCGGCAGCATCCGCCGCCTGACGCCCATCAAGGTTGACGGTTCCGACGACGCGGGGCGGGAGGTTCTCTACGTGGGCCAGGCCCAATTGATGACGCCAATGGGCGCGATTCCCTTGTCGTTTGACCTGAAGGCCGAGTCTTTGAGCGGCGCCGTGGAAAAATTTCCGGATGCCGCCCAGGAAGCCGTGGAACGTACCGCCAAGGAACTGGAGGAAATGAGGCGCGAGGCGTCGTCGTCAATCTACGTACCCGGAAGCGGCGGCAGCGGGGGCATCCCCGGCGGCGGTGTACCGGGCGGTGGCAGCATGCCAGGCACTGGCGGCGGAGGCATCCAGATGTAAGTACTCCTTCAAGACGGACTTTTAGGGGAAATAGATGTTTGATGAGAGCCGGCATTGGAACTCGATGCGACCGTAGTATGACACCACCGGCTCGCCGGTGTCGTCGTTGTCGGTAAACAATGCCAATGCATGGATGCCCGACTCCGGCAGCCTGCCAAAGGCCCGTTTGAAGTCCCCGATCACATCCCTGGTTTCGAGCACCGGTCCATCGCGTTCGTTGCGGCCACGTCGAATGACGATCGTGCGCAGATATCTTTCATGATACGGGCCGGTGATTACCTCGTGCAGCGCCGCACCGTGGTTCGTCCACACATACTGAAGCGTGGGGACCCGACGCTCCCGGAATATCCCCGGATCGCCAAATATCACAAACACGGATGCACCGACGTCATGGAGTTGTTTGTCGGAGATGTCCGCGCTGGCCTGTAAGCGATCGACCCACCAACTCCAGGACAGCCGGCGACAGTGCCGCAGGATAGGCGGATCGAAAACCCGCAGCAACAAGGATGCCGAATGATGTCCTTGGGCTTTGAGTAATCGTCCGTGAGGTGTATCCGCGATTTGATACTGTGTGCGGCCTTTTCGCAGCACATGGTGTTCCCACTGCTCCACGGTCCCCACCGCCGGATCGAATATGATATAACGACTCCACTGACCGGGCGAATGGTCATCGATACGCGGGGATACACAGGCAATCGGCAATCCCGCCGCTACGATCAACAGAAGTATAACGCCCGCCCCACGAGTCACTTCAACCACCTCGACATCACTCTTGTTACGATCACAACGATGAAGTGTCTCATGTCCCGACGGTGTCGCACTTTTTCATACAGCATCAGTTAGACGAAAAATAATGAATCTCGTTACATTCGATAAGGTCTGTTTGGAATTCGGAGACCAACCTCTGCTTGTGGACGCCGATTATTCGATGGAAACCGGAGAACGCGTATGCCTGATCGGCCGAAACGGCGCCGGTAAGTCATCCATGATGAAGCTCATAGCCGGGAACCTCCACCCCGATCGGGGAGAAATACAATGGGCGCCCGATATCGTCGTCAGCCGGCTCGAACAGACCCTGCCCTCCGAATACGATTCCAGCATTGAGGAAATCGTTGCCGGGGGCCTGTCCGAGCTGAAAACCTGGATTGACGAGTACGAGCGGCGAGCCGCCTTTGTAAAAAGCGGCGCGGAAATCCGGTCGCTCGCGAAACTCGAAAACCGCATCGAGTTAAAGGGAGGATGGAACATCGAGCAACGCGTCGATGCAGTTCTGAGCGAACTGAGTTTGCCGGCACAACGACGGCTGGCGGAACTCTCCGGAGGCTGGCAAAGGCGAGTCGGCCTCGCACGAGCGCTCGTCAACGACCCCGACCTGCTGTTACTGGACGAACCGACGAACCACCTGGACCTCGCCTCCATTCGCTGGCTGGAAGACCGCGTCAGGGGTTTTGACGGCAGCGTTCTGTTTATCACTCACGACCGCGCTTTCCTGCAGGCACTGGCGACCCGCATCATCGAACTGGATCGCGGCCGGATCACGAGCTGGCCCGGTGACTATGATCGATACCTTGAAAACAAGGAACAAACTTTGCGGGCAGAGGCCGACCAGAAACGGGAATTCGACAAGAAACTTGCCCGGGAAGAAACATGGATACGACAAGGGCTCAAAGCCCGACGGCGAAGAAACGAAGGTCGGGTACGGGCCCTGCAGTCGATGCGTGAAGCGCGCGCCAAACGGATTAATCCCCGGCATGACCCGCGAATTCATGTAGAACAGGCAGAGCGTTCAGGCCGCAAAGTCATCGAAGCGCACGGCATCGCCCACCGATTCGGTGACGAGCCGCTGATCGAAGATCTTTCCTTGAAAATCATGCGCGGTGACCGGATCGCTCTGGTGGGCAACAACGGTGTGGGCAAAACGACGCTGCTACAGATAATGCTGGGTGAGATCGAGCCGCAAATGGGTACGGTTAAACTAGGCACCGGTCTTGAAATCGGCTATTTCGACCAATTGAGAACAGAACTGGACCCCGAAAAAACCGTCGCCGAAATCGTCGGTGACGGGCGCGAATATATCTCGATCAACGGCAAGGAGCGGCACATCATCGGCTATCTCAGAGGTTTTCTGTTCAGTCCCAAACGGGCGATGAGCCCGGTCAAGTCGCTCTCGGGCGGCGAAACCAATCGCATCATCCTGGCAAAACTGTTCACGCGACCCACGAACCTGCTTATTCTGGACGAGCCCACCAACGATCTGGATGTCGAAACACTGGAGGTGCTGGAAGACCGGTTGGTGGAATATCCGGGTACCTTAATCGTGGTCAGCCACGACCGGCGCTTTCTCGATAACGTCGTAACCAGCGTGCTGGTTTTCGAGCCCGGGGGGCAAATCAAAGAATACATCGGCGGATACAGCGACTGGGAGCGCAAAGGCAGGCTACTGCGCGAACGCGATAATCCAAACCGCGGAGTAGCGCCAACGGCCGTGCAAACCGAACAACGAAAGTCCCGGAAAAATCCCGGCAAACTGTCATACAAATACAAACTGGAATTGGAGCGACTGCCGGGTATGATCGATTCGCTTGAAATTGAAGTCACCCGACTCCGGGAACTGGTCAATGATACTGCTCTTTACCGTCGTCCTTATGAGGAATACAAGGGTCAGTTGAAAGAGCTACAAGCCAGGGAAAAGGAACTCGACGAGTCTGTCGCACGTTGGGCGGCACTCGAATCGATGCAGGAAAAACTTAGTAAAAACAGCTAGTGTGCCCCGTCACTGATATCACAGCATTCAGCGCGAGCCTGAGCCGCCAGTGGAAGGCGCGATCCGCAGTGACGGGGCACACTAGGGCCTGTTAACACACTTGCCAAAAAGGGGAAATTCGGGGTATACTGTCCGCGTGGTTCCAGACAGTTCTTTATGTGCAGTTGTTTCAAGTTTGTATCCCTACAGCTCACTCACCGGGGCAACAGCCGTTCGTTAACCGGCTTTCACCTTTCAACCCGTAGCCGTTCAGGCAGCTCGATAGCCGTGTAATGGAATGCTTTAAACAGAAAATATTCGATGAATGACTTAAGTAAGCCTCATATTGACAGCGAATCGGCAGAATCGGCACCGAGAAAACTTCGGTGTACTGTTATTGAATTAACCAAATGCAATGGACCCGGCGGCGCCGCAGGCAAGGATTGGTATCGTTATATCATCCATAACCCGGGCGCTCCAATCACGGGTTATCGGCGCGGCAAAAAAAAGGAACTGCTGGAATATCTCGACCAATGCACCAATCAATTGGAAGAGCGCATCAATCCCAGAAAATCCTCGCGCAAGCGTTAATCCCAGGTCGCGCGCACAACTCCAGTAATACCAAGGGAAAAGAAACTTATTTCGAACGTTTTTGCGATGGATATCGTTTCCTCCCGGCCGGTTATTTCTCAATTCAATGATCCGGCAGGCACGGATCTAACAAAAACGAGCAAATATCCGCCTCATATCCAATCTGCTCCTATAGATTGTCCGCTGGATAACTCGCAGAACAATATCTTTTCTCAATTCCACAACCGGTGCGCGATGATCCATATCATTTTCATATATGTCGAGAATTGCCTTCTCGATATACCGCCAATAATATACTGGATCGAACAACTGCTTGTATGCGGTTCTCGCCGACACAGACATTTCCCGAAATCCGTTTTCGATGGAGCCCAATACCCAAGGAATATGAAAAACATCTTTTTCCTTTATTCGAGCCGGCTACCTGTCAAGCAAGAGGACCTGGGAGATCGGAACCTCAAGGGCTTTGACCAGCCGGTTCGAGTCTATCGAGTCATGCTGCAGCCGGGTGCATCGATTGCGCCACCGGCCGGCAAAAGCCATCCACGGCAAGTCCCTGGTTTTAAACGGCTCTGGATGATCGTGGTCGCGATTGGGCTCGTGGTGCTGATTGGCGCAGCCGCGCTGTGGCTAACGCCGCGGCCTCCACGGGTGGAGCAGGCAAAGGAAATGATTCGGGGCGGTATCGTCCCAGCGGACAATGGTGCGGGTACCATCAAGCCGCAACGAACCAAGATCGGCGAACAACTGTTCCAGCAGCACTGATCTGGTTTGACACACATTTCACCCACCCCAACACCGCACTTCTCCGCCAAGACCCTGACTGCAAGTGCTTTTCAACCGCCCGACATGTGGGTTTTCTGTCCGTTCGAATTGAAGGACCGATTTCCTTTCGACCGCCACTCATATACGATCGGTAAGACTCGATTCATCGAGGACGTATTGAAGATCACACCCGAGACGACATGAAACACTCACCCCGAGTCAACCACATTTCCTGGGGCCATATGGATATCGACGGTGTTGGCGTTGGTAAGGATTTCAAGCTCTGGCCGGGTGGTGGCAGGCCATGGAACTGGCGGGAAACCGGCACGCATCATGTGCCCGGGATTCAGCCGGCAGACGTCGAGGAATTGCTGGACAATGACTGTGGAATCATCGTCCTCAGTCGCGGAATGCAGCTGATGCTGCGCACTTGCCAGGAGACGCTCGATCTGCTGAACACGAGACGTATTACCGTGCACGTCGCCGAGACCAATGCGGCAGTGGATATTTACAACGATCTGGCATCGCGTGGAAAAGCCGTAGGCGGCTTGTTTCATTCGACATGCTGAATCGTCCGACATGAAACCGAATCTCAGACCCGCTACGGAGCCTTAGTGTACCCCGTCATGCGAATTGTTTCGGGGGGACAAACCGGCGCGGATCGCGCCGCCCTCGACGTCGCCCTGGAACTCGGAATTAAGTCCGGCGGCTGGGTTCCTCGCGGCCGCGAGGCGGAAGATGGAGCAATTCCCAATCGCTATCCAAACTTGCGCGAAACGGAATCTGCGGTTCCGGCGGTTCGAACGGAGCTCAATGTCCGTGATTCGGACGCGACCGTCATCATCTCGCATGGCTCACTCGTTGGCGGCACCGCCTTGACGGAGTCGCTCGCCGGCAAGCTCAAAAGGCCGCTGCTGCACCTGGATCTCAATTGCATGTCAGAAACAGAGGCGGCGGATTCGCTGCGCGGATGGCTGCTGCGCAATCGACCGCGCGTACTGAATGTCGCGGGTGCGCGGGAAAGCAAGGATGCTGCGATCTACGCCGCCACAAGACGCGTGCTCAGCGCAGTGTTCGGTCCCGATTAGCTCCATCTGCCGCAACCCGGCTTTTGGGCATCGAGATCTGGGAATGACTCGAGGCGTCCGGCGGAATCCCTGCAGGCGCGTATTCCGGTAATCAAGCGTAAACAATCAGTAGCATAAAGCTTCCTGGCGTCGCCGTACGGATATAGACGCTCGTGAATAAACGATGCGCTTCGCTTATATTCTTACCTATAATCGCCATGTGTAATTTCTCAAAAAGTCCGTGCAATGTCGGCGATCATGTGGGGGTAGGGTTGTCTTTCAGGGACGCTGTAAGAAGTGGCATAGGGAAGTGCCGTTTACGGAGCTAAGGATG
>JAANXG010000133.1 GCA_018263405.1 Gammaproteobacteria bacterium | reverse complement strand
TCCTTAGCTCCGTAAACGGCACTTCCCTATGCCACTTCTTACAGCGTCCCTGAAAGACAACCCTACCCCCACATGATCGCCGACATTGCACGGACTTTTTGAGAAATTACGTTAGTTCTTGCACGCCGTGTAGCGGTGCTTTAGGGATTCCTGCATGCGTGAGACGATATGAAACGCATCCTTCAAGTGACGCCGCTCGAATGTTGACAGGCTTTCCGGCTGAACATAATTGTCTGGATATTTCCCGGCTTCAATTTGGGACGCCTGGTGCCTGATTCGCACCATGCCGATCAACTCCAGTGCATCGATCAGGTCATCGGCCTTTTCCCCGGTCAACAAGGAAGTCTTGGTAATGTCCTTGAGTCGCTCGAATGTATTGACCTTCTTACTGCCGCGGCCCAGCGCATGAACGCGTACCGTGTCGATCACCGGCGCGATGCCGCGGTCTTTTAGGTTGAAGGACTGGCTGTGTTCACCGTTTTTCTCCATAACGAATTGCCTGAAGAAGCCCAGTGGTGGTTTTCGGCGCGTGGCATTGTATGCCATATGGGCCAGGAATGATTTATTATCCCGCGTGTTTTCGCAGATGAAGTCCAGTAGGTTGTCCGCGAAACGGGATTCACCGTAAACGCCTCGCAAGTCGAAGAAAATCGAAGAGCTCAACAAGGCCTCGCCGTCGGGGTTATTGATCCATTCATTGAAGGTTTTCTTCCACGCCGCCAAGGGTTGCCTCCACCTGTCGTTGGTCGACATGATGTCGCCGGGACAATAATCGTAGCCACACTCATTCAAACCGTCGCACACGAACTTCGCCAGGGATTCGAAATAAGCATCATGTTTGGCTGCATCGAAGCGGTCATCCAAAATCATGGCGTTGTCCTGATCCGTTTTGTCGGTCTGCTCTTCCCGCGCCTGGGAACCCAATGCAAGAAAACAATAAGGCACGGGCGGCGGGCCGAGTTGCCCCTCTCCCAATTGAAGCAGCCGCTGAATGACGGCAACGCCGACGCGGGAAATGGCATTACCGATCGCGGTGGAATTTGCATCCGCGCGTACAAGCCGAACGAAGGTTTGCGGCAACCGGCTACTGATCTCTCTAAGTCCGGCGACGTCTGTTTGCTTGAACAGATCGGCAATCAGATAGACACCCCCATGGGTCTCATATTGAATGATGTCGCTGACACTGACGACGCCGACAAGCTCGCGCTTGTTAAAAATTGGAATGTGGTGGATATTGTGGCGCATCATCGTCAGCATGGCCGTGAACGCATAATCCTTATAGTCGAGCACGACCGGATCCTCGGTCATGATGTCCGTGACGGGTTTGTCGTAGTCCGTACCGGTAGCGATGACGCGGGTTCTCAGATCCCGGTCCGTGATGATGCCGGCGAGCCTGTTGTCGCGCATAACGAGCAGGCTGGATACGCCTTCTTCCGCCATGGCCTGGGCTGCCTCGCGGATGTTCGCACTCGCATCGATAATCACGGGTTGTCGGTGGAACAGTTCCGAAACATGGCAGGTCATCAGGGATACGTCATTGGATTCCCGAACCTGGTTCAGTGCGTTACGCAGCCGCCGTTCCTCGGCGTGTTCAAAGAATTCGGCACAGGATTCGTATTCCCTCCGCAGCCGGGCGAACCATTCCGACGGGATTAGGTAGAACAGCGAATCCTCGATCGTGGCTACCGTGTATGCCGACTTGGCGTGGCGCACCAGGGAGGTATAACCGAACAGCTCGCCTTCGCTTGCCCGGGCGTACAGCTCGCCGCTTTTCAGCCGCACTTCGATCGCCCCGCTTCTGACAAAGTACAGGTGCTCATTTTCCTGACCGGCTTCCAGCACTGTCTGGCCGGCGCGCATGTATCGCACCTGAATGTCCGATACCAGCGATTCCAGCACCTCGTCTTCCAGTGAGTTGAAAGGCGCATGTCGACGAATCGCGTCTAGTATTTCGATGAGTTCGATTTCCATCAGCAGTTCAGCCGTGTGGGTCAATGTTGCGGTGGGTGCGGTCACCCTCTTATAAAACGTTAGCAAGCCTTTGATTCTATACTTCGGCACCCGGCGCCGAAATAACACCGGCCCGTCTTGCGATGCGGCCCGGATGACGCCGCCATTCCCCGGCCATGGCATGAGACGCGATCGGGGGTTGCGCGTAGACCGATTTCCCGTGTTGTGGCCGAAGAAACTTGAAAACTCCGTGTGCGGCACGCACTAAGTAATTGGAACCGTCGTTCGGCGGAACCCTTTGTTCCGGCTGACACGCCGTACGTCTTGAATCAGGGCGTCGAGTAGACGCCAATCCGCGGAGACCACGAGTTGGAATATAAGGACTACTACAGAATCATGGGTCTGGATCGCAATGCGACCCGGGACGACATCAAGCACGCTTATCGAAAACTGGCACGCAAGTACCACCCGGATGTGAGCAAAGCCTCGGACACGCAGACCAAATTTCAGGAAATGCAGGAGGCTTATGAGGTTTTAAAAGACCCCGAGAAGCGTGCTGCTTACGATCAACTGGGCGCGAATTGGCAGGCCGGCCAGGATTTCCGCCCGCCTCCGGACTGGGACGCGGGGTTTGAGTTCAGTGGGGGATTCGCCGATGCGGACGACTCGGTGTTCAGCGATTTCTTTGAATCCCTTTTCGACCGGGGAGGCCGTTCGCGCCAGAGGGCGAACTGGACCGGGACCGGGGCCGGTTTTCAGAACCGCGGTCAGGACCACCGTGCCAAGATTCTTATCGGCCTGGACGAAGCGTTCCACGGCGTGACCCGCGGCGTTACACTCCAGTCGCCGGCGGTGGATGCGCACGGCCACGTGCAGACCCGGAAGCGCACGCTGAGCGTACGTATTCCCAAGGGCATCAAGCAGGGGCAGCATATTCGGTTGTCGGGCCAGGGGTCACCCGGGATGGGCGGCGGACGAGCGGGGGATCTTTATCTGGAAGTCGAATTCGAACCGCACTCCGTCTATCGTGTGGAAGGCGCGGATCTGCACATGGACCTACCGATAGCCCCGTGGGAAGCGGCACTGGGCGCCAAGGTAAAAGTGCCAACGCCCGGTGGGGTCGTGGACTTGACGATTGCTCCCGACTCCAGGGCGGGGTCGAAGTTGCGGCTCCGGGGCCGGGGCATCCCTGCCAGGCAACGGGGAGACTTGTATGTGACGTTACAGATTGTATTGCCGCCCGCGAAGGACGAGAAGTCGAAAGAACTGTATGCAACAATGCGGGAGCAAATGGATTTCGATCCACGCTCCCAACTCGGAGTTTAAGCCAAGTCGGACCTTTCACATTGCACGGACTTTTTGAGAAATTACTTGAAATGGAGGTAACACCTTAATGATACGAAGAAAATGCCTGGAATAAAGATAACAGTCATCAGCGGCAGTCACCGCAATCCGTCTCAGTCGTACAAGGTGGCCGCCCTGATCCGGCGTCAGCTGCTGGACAACGCTGTCTGCGAGGATGCTCCGATCCTAAGTCTTGCGGACAATCCCCTTCCCTTATGGGACCAGGGGATCTGGGAGGGTGATCGGAAATGGGGGCGACTGCTCGATCCGATCCACGCACAGTGCCGGGACAGCCACGGCTTCGTTGTCGTGTCCCCGGAATGGCACGGCCAGGCGCCCGCCGGCTTGAAAAACCTGTTTCTGTGCCTGAGCCAGCGGGAAGTCGGCCACAAACCCGCGCTGATAGTGACGGTCTCCGCCGGCAGTGGCGGCGCGTATCCCGTGGCGGAACTGCGCATGAGCAGTTACAAGAACAATCGTCTGTGTTACATCCCCGAACACGTCATCGTGCGCAACGTGGAAAAGGTGCTCAATGACGACCCGGCGGAGAACGATGCCGAGTCGGACTCGTACTATCGCGAACGCCTGTTGTGGGCGCTTGGCATATTAAAAGAGTACGCAGTGGCGCTGAACCATGTCCGGAAGAGCGGCGCCACGACAACCCGCGAGTTCAAAAACGGCATGTAATTGACCCGCGGCGCAAGGGGCGCGGGTGCGGGATACTCAATTCCGCTCGAATATTGCCGCGATCCCCTGGCCGCCCCCGATGCACATGGACACGCAGGCATAACGACCGCCCGTGCGCTGCAGTTCATTCAACGCCTTGACCGTGAGTATGCACCCCGTGGCGCCCACCGGGTGGCCGAGCGATATGCCGCTGCCGTTGGAGTTGGTCCTATCCTCGGGCAGTCCGAGTTCACGGATCACGGCCAGCGCCTGGGCGGCGAACGCTTCGTTGAGCTCGATCACGTCGAGCTCCGACACGCTCAGCCCGGCCTTTTCCAACGCCATTCGAATCGCCGGGACCGGACCGATGCCCATATAGGCGGGATCGACGCCGGCGTGGGAGTAGGCGATCAGCCGGCCCATGGGGGTCGCACCCGCCTGCTCGGCCCGGTCCGCCTCCATCAACACGACCGCCGCCGCCGCGTCGTTGATGCCGGAGGCGTTGCCGGCCGTAACGCTGCCGCCCTTCTTGAACGCGGGGCGCAGGTTCGCCATGGAAGCCTCGTCCACGTCGGTTCTCACGTGTTCGTCGGTATCGAAAATCGTCGAGCCTTTCTTCGATTTGATTTTCACCGGCAGAATCTGCTCCTTGAAATAGCCGGCCTCGGTGGCCCGGGCGGCGCGCCGATGGCTTTCGGCGGCGAGCTTGTCCTGGTCCTCTCGGGTAATGGCGTATTTCTCCGCGACGTTCTCGGCCGTGATGCCCATGTGGCAACTGTGGAAAGGATCGTGCAGCGCCTGGATCATGGTATCGACGATTTCCGCATCCCCCATGCGCACGCCCCAACGCATGCCGGGCAAGTGGTAGGGGGCCATGCTCATACTTTCGGCGCCGCCGGCGACGGCGGTATCGCAGTCGCCGAGCAGGATGCTCTGCGTGGCACTGACGATGGCCTGCAGGCCGCTGCCGCACAAACGATTGACGGTCAGCGCCGGGATTTCCTCGGGCAGTCCGCCCTCCAGGGCGGCAACGCGGGAGATGTACATATCGCGGGGTTCGGAATGAATAACATTGCCGAACACGCAATGCCCGAAGTCGGCCGGATCGATGCCGGACCGCTCGACGGCTTCCTTGACCACCATAGCCGCCAGGCGATTGGCGGGGAACGACTTCAACGACCCCCCGAAAGTGCCAACGGCGGTGCGAACACCGCTGACGACGACAACTTCTCGACTGTTGCTCATAAATCCGATCCCGTTCGTGTTGTGTGTATTGACGATTGTTACACGATCTGTTCGGCTCCAATTCCTTACCTTGATAGGCAGCCTTATAGTACGCTAGTGTACCCCGTCACTGATATTGTAACGTTCAGCGGCCCGGAAAGCGGTGAGCCGCAAGGCCTGCCTCGCCGGGAATGGCACTAGGAGTACTAGCCTCGGAGAAACCTCGATGCCACCTGCCCCCATAAAAGTCGAGCCGGCCCGGCCGGTTCGCCTGCTGCTCATCAACCCGCGTCCGCCCGATTCCTTCTGGAGTTTTC
>JAANXG010000132.1 GCA_018263405.1 Gammaproteobacteria bacterium | reverse complement strand
GTTTACGGAGCTAAGGATGCAATACCTCCCTGTACGCTCTGGCGAAAGCCTCCGTGCTTTCGACAGCCCTGAAAGACAACCCTACCCCCACATTCTTGCACGGGGTTATTGAGAACTTACTTCAAGTCGGCGTAATTCGCGATGCGGAAGGCATTGCCGTTCGCCGCGAAATCGTGAACAATGTAGCCGTCAGGAATGCTCAACGACCAAGGAGAGGTTTATGTCTCTGTCTATTGTTCAAAGCCGTGCCGCGTGCGGCGTTGAAGCGTCCGCGGTCTCTGTCGAGGTCCATCTTTCCAACGGGTTGCCTCAGTTTACCATCGTGGGAATGCCTGAAACGGCCGTCAAGGAAAGCAAGGATCGCGTGCGCAGCGCCATTATCAACACTAACTTTGATTTCCCCACCAAAAGAATCACGGTAAACCTGGCACCGGCTGACGTGCCAAAAGAAGGCGGTCGCTTCGACCTGCCGATTGCGATCGGAATTCTGGCGGCGTCGGGCCAGGTGAATTCGCACCAACTCGACCAATATGAATTTTACGGCGAACTGGCGTTAAGTGGGGCGTTGCGTCCGGTAATCGGCCTGGTGCCCGCGCTGGCTGCGGCGAAAAGAGTGAAAAATCAGGCGATTGTGCCCGAAGGCAACGCGGATGAGGCACGATTCGTCATGGGTGCCGTGATTTACCAGGCGGCGCATTTGCTGGAGGTTACCGGCGTCTTCACGGCCGGCGAGCCACTGGCGGTGGTTGAACCACCCCCGGCGGAATCGCCTGTGCCCGGCCCTGACCTGCGCGATGTACGTGGCCAACATAATGCCAAAAGAGCATTACAAATCGCGGCCGCGGGTGGACACAACGTGTTGATGGTTGGTCCACCGGGTAGCGGCAAGACCATGTTGGCTACGCGATTACCGGGACTTCAGCCCGCGTTGACCGAAGACGAAGCCTTGGAAGTAGCGGCGATTCGATCCGTGGCAGGTCAACCTATTGACTTGGGGCACGGTAAAATCAGGCCGTTTCGTCGGCCTCACCATTCCTGTTCGTCGGTGGCCCTGGTAGGCGGCGGAAGCCGACCGAGGCCGGGGGAGATTTCTCTCGCCCATAGAGGTGTACTGTTTCTTGACGAGCTGCCGGAATTCAGCCGGAACGCGCTGGAACAGCTGCGGGAGCCGCTTGAGGCAGGGGCTGTTCACATTTCCCGCGCTACGCAGCAGGTGACTTATCCGTCAAATTTTCAATTAATCGCGGCGATGAACCCATGTCCTTGTGGGCATCTGGGGGAAGCGCGGTGCCGGTGTACTCCGGAGCAAATTCAGAAATACCGGAGCCGTATTTCCGGACCTTTACTCGATCGTATCGATATCCACATCGAGGTTCCGGCGGTGCCTCACGAGAAACTTTGGGAAGATCCGGTGGGTAATCCGACACGAAAGCTTCGGGAGCAGGTGGTTGCCGCGCGGAGCCGTCAGTCCCGCCGCCAGTATTGTTTGAACAACGAGCTGCAGGTTCATTCGGCGGACTGTCATTGTACGCTCAAGCCGCCGGCCCAGTCCCTGTTAAATCGCGCCATGCAGCAACTGGGTTTGTCGGCGCGCGCCTACCATCGGATTGTGCGTTTGGCACGCACCGTGGCCGATCTGGATGAAAGCGAGACCATCGAGGTCACGCATATCGGTGAGGCAATCCAGCTGCGCTGTCTGGATCGCCAAATCTAAGGGCTCGCGCAATAGAATAACTATTACTCTTTGGCCCAATCACGCACACGTTCAGCGGGATCGGCCGGATGCATTTTCGAAAACAAAACAGTGTCGAAGTAAAATCCGCTGCCGTGAGCGAACAATCCTTCAATCTGAGTAACATAATCCTGTACTGTGAACGCTGGCGCGAAACCGTCGAGTTCTACAAGTCCGTGTTGGGTTTGCCGGTCAATATCGAAGCTATGCACGCGCGGCTGGTGAATTCGGGCGTTGACGTGGACGCCGTAATAGACCCTCGGCGGGGTGCTTTAAGTTTTTTCTGCCGGGACCCGGACGGATATCGCTTGGAGTTTTGGCAACCAATGGAATTTTGAACTAGACATTGGCATGATGGCCGGCACAGCTTCGGTGATCTCAAGGGTGCTGGGGGAAGGCGATATTGGGCGGGTACGGCGTATCACGACCGATGCAGCGCTTCTGGGGACCATGCTGGCGGCTGCGTTTTCGGTTATCGGATTATTGTCCCTGGATAACGTGTTTCGTTTGCTCGGTGCGAGCGATGATACGTATCGGCGTATTGTATCTTTGGATCGTACCCGTCAGTTTCGGAATGGCGGGCATGGTGATGGTAATTAACGCCGCGTTCAATGGACTCGGTCAGCCGCTACCCGGCGTAGCGGTGTCGATTATCCGAATGGTTTTAGTCTATCTACCTGCGGAATATTCCACCGGGTCCGGCAGTGAAACGAGTTCGGTTATAACCGTCGCGTTCGATGGCCCCAAGGGAGTGTTATGACTATTGCGCGGCGAAAGCGTATTGGCCCTGCGTGGATGCTAATGGCCGGTTTGTTATTATTTTCGATGACGATTGTGGCCATGTTGGTGGGGCCGGTTTCCATTGAATTCAAAGAGCTTGTGCAGGCCGTTATGGGCCGGATAGCCGGTAGCTCACATGCTGTCGACAGCCGGGTGGACACCGTATTGTTCTCGATTCGTCTGCCTCGCATCGCCGCGGCGCTGATGGTGGGCGCCGCATTGTCCGCTGCCGGTGCGACCTATCAGGCTCTGTTTCGCAACCCATTGGTTTCGCCCGATATACTCGGTGTGTCGATGGGAGCCGGTTTGGGCGCCGCTCTCGGGATTTTTCTTGCGCTGCCGGTGTTCGCCATGCAGGGCCTCGCATTTTTGTCGGGCTTGGCTACCGTTGCCCTGGTGTACACGATCGCGTCGGCCGTGCGGGGCCATGAGCCGACCCTCGTGCTCGTTCTTGCTGGGGTTGTAATCGGCGCGCTCGCGGGGGCTTGCGTGTCGTTATTGAAAATTCTGGCCGATCCTTACGACCACCTTCCTGCCATTACCTTTTGGTTGCTGGGCAGTCTGGCCAACGTATTGCCCGAGGATGTGTGGACTGCGCTACCAGCGGTTTTGGTCGGTCTTGTACCCTTGATCGCCCTGCGTTGGACCATGAACACGATGACCTTGGGTGACGAGGAGGCTGCTGCGCTGGGCCTGAATCCGAAACGGCACCGCCTGCTTTTTATCGGCTGCGCAACGATGATGGCGGCGGGTGTCGTGGCGGTGGCCGGG
>JAANXG010000131.1 GCA_018263405.1 Gammaproteobacteria bacterium | reverse complement strand
AGCGCCTCCAAAGCGCCACTGCGGCGTTGCGCTTCTTGAAAAGGGCTCGCCATTCCCTGCGAAGCGCGCCTTGCATTGGCACTTTGGAGACGCTCTGAACGTGTGTGTATTTATGCCCAAGGGTACTTAGAGGAGGACTTTCATGACCGAACTGACTGCACAATATTGCGAAGCCTGCCAGGTGGGCGCGCCGCGGATCACCCAACAGGAAATCGATGAATTCATGCCCCAGATTCCGGATTGGAAGACGGTCGAAATCGCCGGCGTCCAGCGCCTGCAAAGGCAGTACCAGTGCAAGAATTTTGCGCGGGCTTTGGATTTCGCCAACAAGGTGGGGGAGCTTGCCGAAAAGGAAGACCATCATCCCTCCATTCTCGTGGAGTACGGTAAAGTGACGCTTACATGGTGGACCCACAAGATCAAGGGTTTGCACGTCAACGACTTCATTATGGCGGCCCGCTCGGATCAACTGCTGTGAGGGCTTCCTGGAATCGGCTCCAGTGAGCGACTGCAAACTCGACCACCTGGTGGTGGCCGCCGCCGACCTGGACACTGGCCGCGAGTACATCGAAGACCTGCTGGGGGTAAAGACTGTACAGGGGGGTCGGCACGAAACCATGGGGACCCACAATCGGCTGCTGCGCCTGGGCGACGAGCAGTATCTGGAGATCATCGCCATTGACCCCGAGGCGCCGCCGCCGGATCACCCGCGCTGGTTCGCCCTGGACGATCGGGCGATGCAATCCCTGATACAACGCGGCCCGAGGCTCGTTACCTGGGTAGCGCAAACCCGGAACATCGACAAGGCGAGCGCCGGCCCGCCATACAAGGGGTTGGAAATTCGAGATATGGCGCGGGGCGATCTACGCTGGCGTATGACGTTTACCCGGGAAGGTGAACTCCTGGGTGAGGGGACGCTTCCGCTTTTGATCGAGTGGCAAACCGGCCAGACCCCGCCCCGGCGGCTGGCCGATTCCGGTTGTATTCTCAAGCGCTTGGTGGTTCGAAGCCCACGAGTACAGGAGATTCGGCAAACCCTTCGGGGTTTGAATCTCGAAAACGCGGAGGTCGACGAGGCGGGACAATCCGGGCTTGACGTGACGTTGCACACGCCCGGACAGGGTGACGTGATTTTGCACTCGGCGGCAAAGTCCGAAAGCAATATTTAGTCGCATCGTTTCGAACCCTCTCCATGGCTCGATTTCCAATCCGCAACGCATCCATCGACGATGTCCGGCAGCTTGTGCAATTCAATTGCGCCATGGCGGGCGAGACCGAAAACATTCAGCTCGATACGGATGTGGTGACCGCCGGCGTCGCGGCTCTGTTTGAACATCCTGAAAGGGGGTTCTACGTGGTGGCGGATGCGGACGGCCTGTTGGCGGGGTCGTTGATGATTACGACTGAATGGAGCGATTGGCGCAACGGGGTGTTCTGGTGGCTGCAAAGCGTATACGTGCGGCCGGAATACCGTCGCCGCGGCGTATATCGGTCCTTGTACCAGTTTGTCCGGTCAATGTCGGAGCAACACCCGGAGATCTGCGGCTTTCGGCTGTACGTCGAGCGGGACAATCGGCGGGCCCAGCAGACTTACGAATCCCTCGGGATGAACCAGACGCCGTACCTGGTCTACGAAAAATCTCTCATTTTCAACAATTAAACGTGGATATCGTCGCGTTGATAGAACAGGGCATCGGGGAGATGGCGTTGCCGATGCCGGCCGGGTCCGCCGAACGCCTGGCGCGCTTTCTGGAATTGCTGAAGAAATGGAACCGTGCCCAGAACCTCACGGCGGTGACCGAACCCGAAGCGATGGTGGCGAGGCACGTGCTGGACAGTTTGTCCGGAGCGCCCCGGGTGCGCGGCCGACAGGTTCTCGACATCGGCAGCGGCGCCGGTTTGCCCGGCATTCCACTGGCTGTCGCCGATCCTTTGCGGCAGATGATATTGCTGGATAGCCGACATAAGCGTGTTCAATTCCTGACCCACGCCAAGCAGGTCTTGGGCCTGGACAACGTCACCGTGGTGCACGCGCGGATCGAGAAATATCAGCCGGGCCGGAAATTTGATACGCTCACCGCGCGGGCATTTGCCGCTTTGACCGAGCTCATTCGCCTCGCCATGCCGTTCGTCGCGGCCGGCACCCGCCTCGTCGCATGGCAGGGCAAGGATCCGACCGCGGTACTGGAACAAGCGCTGGCCGGCCAAGCTGTTTGCCACGCCGTGCACCCGGTGCGCGTACCGGGGATCGGGGCGCAGCGCCATATCGTGGTCCTCGAGCGCAGGGAACTCGTCGGCTCGGAAACAGTGTGCCCTGCCTGACGGGATCACACTATAGAATACGCCTAACTGAAGCTCCGAAATACGCATGGGAAAGGTCATCGCAGTTACCAATCAAAAAGGCGGAGTTGGTAAAACCACAACCGGGATCAACCTGGCTGCATCCCTCGGCCGTAGTGCGCGGAAGGTGCTGCTGATTGACCTCGACCCGCAGGGCAATGCCACCGTGGGTAGCGGTGTGGACAAGGGCCAAGACGGCCTTACGACGGTCTACGACATTTTGATGGGCAATGAAAATGCCGAGTCCGTCGTGGTCTCGACGGCCAACGAATTTGACTTGATCCCCGCCGACGGCGACCTATCCGGTGCCCAGGTGGAACTGCTCGACGAATTGGGCCGCGAGCTGCGGCTGAAATCCGCTTTAACTTCGATCCGGCACAAGTATGACTACTTGCTGATCGACTGCCCCCCATCGTTGAACCTGTTGACGGTCAATGCCCTTACCGCGGCGGATACCGTCATCATACCCATGCAGTGCGAATACTTTGCACTGGAAGGCTTGACCGACCTGATCAGCACAATTAAGAAGATACGCGAAGCGCTAAACCCCGGGTTGAGAATAGAAGGATTGCTGCGCACGATGTATGACGTACGCAACTCGTTGTCGATGGAAGTATCGGAGCAGCTTCAGGACCACTTCGGCGGCAAGGTCTACGAAACGATTATTCCACGCAACGTCCGAATTGCCGAGGCGCCGAGTCACGGTGTCCCGGTGTGTACCTACGATTCGGCTTCCAAGGGTGCACAGGCCTATCTGGCGCTTGCCGGAGAACTGCTACAGCGGGAACAAGCGGCATGAGCTCCAAGAAACGACGCCTGGGCCGCGGGCTCGACGCACTGCTCACCGACCCGGCGGCAATGTCCGGTGATCGTGATGGTAAGTTGTTCCAGGTGCCGGTCGAGTCCCTCCAACGGGGGCTGTATCAACCCCGCACCCAAATGAACAAAGCGGCTCTGGAAGAGCTGGCGCAGTCCATCAAGACGCGAGGCATTGTGCAGCCCATCGTGGCGCGCGACCTGGAGGACGGCGGTTACGAAATTATCGCCGGCGAACGACGGTGGCGAGCCGCGCAACTGGCGGGGCTGGAAACCGTACCCGTAGTCCTGCGCACCGTTCCGGACGAGGCGGCCCTGGTCATATCGTTAATCGAGAATATTCAACGGGAAAACCTGAATCCGATCGAGGAAGCAACGGGGCTCAAGCGCCTGCTGGATGAGTTCGGCTTGACCCACGAGCGCGTGGCTCATGGGGTCGGGCGCTCGCGTTCCGCCGTCACCAACATTCTGCGCTTGTTGTCACTGGGGCCGGTCGCGAGGAATTTGTTGGAGGAAGGGAAGCTGGAGATGGGTCATGCCCGGGCATTGCTGATGTTGAGCGGCGATGAGCAGGACACCGTGGCCCGAACAGTAACTTCGCGCCGCCTTTCCGTCCGCCAAACCGAGGCGCTGGTCAAGCAAATTCAGAAAAAAGTACCGGCCCGCAAGAAAAAGAAAAAGGCCACGGTGGACCCGGATGTGCAGCGCCTACAGGAAGAGCTGTCGGAACGGCTCGGAGCCGGCGTCACCATCAAATACAGCCGCGGCCGCGGCCAGGTGATCATCGACTATCACAGCCTGGAAGAACTCGACGGCCTGCTTTCCAAAATTCGATAGCGACGCGGCCTCATAGCCATTGACCCGCGTTACGGCTAACTTTTATACTCCCCCGCCTTTGTTGCGCCGCAACCAATGCCGGGGTGGTCGTTACGGGGGCGGGCGAAAGCGCATCCAGCACAAGGTTCGCGACTTTTGATCGCGCGAGGGGCTTGGTCGGCTTACCCGTTTTGGCGTTTGATCGGGGCGCAAACCGTGGTCGCCCTTGTGGCTGCTGCGTTGGGATGGGTCGACAGCCCGCAGGCGGCTCACTCTGCGCTGGCCGGCGCGGGGATTTGCGGGATAGCCAACGTCTACGCCGCATGGCGCGTGTTTGCGGCGAAGACGCGTCACGCAACGCAGTATGGCGAGTTGGCCAACCTGTACCGCGCGGAATTCGGGAAGTTTGTCATGATCGGCGGCTTGAGCGCGATATTGTTTGCCGTTTCCGAAGTACGGATCGTTGCATTTGTCGGAGCTTGTTTGGGCGCGATCCTGACGGGAATTGTGATCGCCGCGACGTTTAATCCGGGTATCGCGAGTAAGCGCAACACAAAATTACAAGACACCCATGGCGAGTGAGTCTTTAACAACCACCGGTTACATCAAACACCACCTGACGCACCTGACGTTCGGGCCTCATCCCGACGGCGGTTGGGGCTTCGCACATTCCGCCGACGAAGCGAGGGAAATGGGGTTCTGGGCGATCCACGTCGACACGATGCTGTGGTCGATCATCCTGGGCGTACTTTTCCTGTGGCTGTTCCGCAAGGCTGCCAAGCGGGCGACCAGCGGCACGCCGGGCGGTTTGCTGAACTTCATAGAGTGGACGGTCGGGTTCATCGACGACAACGTGCGGGGTTCGTTTTCGGGGGAGAATAAGCTTATCGCGCCCCTGGCGCTAACGCTGTTTGTCTGGATTCTGCTACTGAACACAATGGACCTCGTGCCGGTGGACTGGCTACCGTACTTGACCCAGCTTTTCGGTGACTATGTATTAGGAGTGGATCCCCATCACGTGTATATGAAGGTGGTACCGACGACGGATCCGAACGCTACGTTCGGTATGTCCATCGGTGTTTTCTTGTTGACACTGTACTACAGTCTGAAAATCAAAGGACCGATCGGTTTCGCGTCGGAATTGACCATGCAGCCCTTTCAGGCGAACAATATTCTATTGAAGATTTTTTTTATTCCGATTAACTTTTTTTTGGAGTTTATCGGCCTTGTATCCAAGCCCCTGTCGTTGTCGTTGCGCTTATTCGGCAACATTTTCGCCGGGGAAATGATTTTTATCTTGATCGCGCTGTTGTACAGCGGCGGCGTTTTCTGGGCGTTGCTCGGCGGATTCCTGCAATGGGGATGGGCGGTGTTCCATATCCTGATCGTTTTGTTGCAGGCTTTTATCTTTATGGTGTTGACGGTGGTGTACCTCGACATGGCCCACCAAGAGCACTAGAGATTTTGATTTCAACCAACCAAAGGGCACCTCTATTCATTGATGGCCGGAAATCTTGAGTCCAAAATATCCAATATCCGCGTTGAAATCCTTCGCAATCGCTTGCTATTACGTGCGGATTTCGCCTTGATCTTGAATATTTCGTCGCTCAACCTTTCTCGCCCACAATTAATAGGGGTGCCCTCAAACTAACTTCTTCTTCGATAGGAGAGAACAATGGAAACAGCATTGCTCTACGTCGCCGGCGCGGTACTTCTCGGTTTGGCGGGCGTCGGTGTCGGTGTCGGTGTCGGCGTTCTGGGTGCCCGCTTTCTTGAAGGGATTGCCCGTCAACCCGAGCTTTTGCCGATGTTGCGTACGCAGTTCTTCATCGTGATGGGCTTGGTGGACGCTATCCCGATTATCGGTGTCGCGATTTCGCTTTATATCCTGTTCGCCGTCGTCGGCGGATAATCGGAGCGGATCGTGTTAATCGGCATTGTGTCGGCAACCGAACACGAGCATCGCCAAGACCTTCGCCGGGAGAGTCGGCCATGAACATCAACATCACATTGATCGGTCAGACCATCGCGTTCGCGGTGTTTGTCTGGTTTTGTATGAAATATATCTGGCCCCCGATCATGAATGCCTTGGAAGCGAGAAAAAAAGAAATCGCCGACGGGCTGGCCGCTGCCGAGAAAGGACGTAAAGCCGAAGATCTTGGTAAAGAAAAAGCCATCGGAATCGTCAAGGATGCGAAATCCCAGGCCCAGGAAATCCTCGGCAATGCCGAGAAGCGCCGAAACGAGATCATCGAAGAGGCCAAAACGGACGCCAAGACCGAGGGCGAGCGGCTCCTCGCGTCCGCGCAAGCCGAGATCGAGCAAGAGATCAACCGGGCACGCGAAGAGCTGCGCGGCCAGGTGGCCACCCTCGTGGTATCCGGCGCCGCTCGGATTCTCGATAGGGAAGTGGATGACAAGGCCCACGGCAAGTTGATCGACGACCTGGTTGCGCAGCTCTAGCGGGAACAGCCGATGGCCGGAATGAGCAGCCTTGCCAGACCCTACGCCCAAGCGGTGTTCGGGCTTGCGAAAGAATCCAAAGACTATGAGTCCTGGTCGGACGCACTGGTCTTTTTAGCGGCGTTGGTCAGCGACGCATCGATCCGGGATTTGATCGACAATCCGCGCGTCGACCGAGAGGCTTTGGCCAAGTTGTTTGACGGCCTGTGCGCCGAGCGGGTGCCGGAAGGCGGCCGGAATCTGGTTCGTTTGATGGCCGCCAACGAGCGCTTAACAGCGATGCCGGAGGTCGCCTCGCAATATCAGGCGATGCGTGCTGAAGCCGAGGGCACGATCGATGCCGAAGTGCTTTCGGCCAAACCGATTGGCGACGAGCGGGCAGCCGTCTTGTCCAAAGCCCTCGAAAAACGCTTGGGGCGCAAGGTCAATTTGACGGTGCGAGAGGACGATTCCCTGGTGGGAGGCGCGGTTATTCGGGCCGGCGACCTGGTTATCGACGGCTCGGCGAGAGGAAGGCTCGAAAAACTGGCCAGCGCACTGCAACGCTAGCCACCGTACAGACGAGAGGAACAACCCATGACGACCCAATTGAATCCTTCTGAAATCAGCGAACTGATTAAAGAGCGGATCGAGAATTTTGAAGGTAAGGCCGAAGCGCGCACCGAAGGCACGATGGTAAGCCTGACCGACGGGATTACCCGTATCCACGGCCTGGCCGATGCGATGCAGGGCGAAATGCTCGAATTCCCGGGCGATACCTTCGGCCTGGCGCTGAACCTCGAGCGGGACTCGGTGGGCGCCGTAATCCTGGGGGACTACGAACACCTGGTCGAAGGCGATACCGTGAAGTGCACCGGCCGGATTCTCGAAGTGCCGGTGGGGACCGGATTGCTCGGCCGCGTGGTGGATTCGCTCGGCGGCCCCATCGACGGCAAGGGCCCCATCGAATCGGACGCGACGGAGCCGATCGAGAAGGTCGCCCCCGGTGTGATATCCCGTAAGTCGGTGAGCCAGCCGGTGCAAACCGGTTTGAAATCCATCGACTCCATGGTGCCCATCGGGCGTGGCCAGAGGGAGTTGATCATCGGCGACCGCCAAACCGGTAAAACCGCCGTGGCCATCGACGCCATCATCAATCAAGTAGGTACCGGTATTAAGTGTATTTATGTGGCGGTGGGGCAGAAGAATTCGTCGGTGGCGAACGTGGTGCGCAAGCTCGAGGAACACGGCGCCATGGAGCACACCATCGTCGTCGCGGCCACGGCCTCGGAATCCGCGGCCATGCAGTTCATCGCGCCCTACGCGGGCTGCACCATGGGCGAGTACTTCCGGGACCGCGGGGAAGATGCGCTGATTATCTACGACGACCTGACCAAGCAGGCCTGGGCCTACCGCCAGGTGTCGTTGCTGCTCCGCCGGCCGCCTGGTCGTGAAGCGTATCCCGGTGACGTGTTCTATCTGCATTCCCGCCTGTTGGAGCGCGCCGCGCGGGTCAATGTCGATTACGTCGAGAAAGCCACCGGCGGCAAAGTCAAAGGCCGGACCGGGTCGCTGACGGCGCTGCCCATCATCGAGACCCAGGCCGGCGACGTGTCCGCTTTTGTGCCGACCAATGTGATCTCCATTACGGACGGACAGATCTTCCTCGAGACCGACTTGTTCAACGCCGGCATCCGGCCGGCCATCAACGCCGGCCTGTCGGTGTCCCGCGTGGGCGGGGCCGCGCAGACGAGTTTGATCAAGAAGCTGGGCGGCGGTATCCGGCTGGCGCTGGCTCAGTACCGGGAACTGGCGGCATTCTCGCAGTTCGCCTCGGATCTCGACGAGGCCACCCGCAAGCAGCTTGGGCGCGGGCAGCGGGTTATGGAAATGATGAAACAGAAACAGTATGAACCGATGTCCGTCGGGCGGATGGCGGTCAGCCTGTTTGCGGCGGACCAGGGTTACCTCGACGATGTCGATGTCGACAAAGTCGTGGCTTTCGAGGAGGCCATGCAGTCTTACATCAAATCCAACGATTCGGATTTGATCGAGGAGATGGACAAGATGGGCGAGTACAGTGACGGCATCAAGGATCGGCTGGATAAGGCGCTGTCGGAATTCAAGGATAAAGGAACCTGGTAACCCGGGGCTCAACCGGGGGAGTTTAGGAAATGGCGGGCGCTAAAGAAATCAGAACCAAGATCAGGAGTATTCGGAATACCCAAAAGATCACCAAAGCCATGGAAATGGTGGCGGCCAGTAAAATGCGCAAGGCCCAGGACCGAATGAATGAAGCGCGGCCCTATGCGGAGAAAATCCGCAACGTGGTCTCGCACCTGGCTCATGCCCATCCCGAATACAAACATCCTTTCACCTTGGAGCGGGAAGCGAAACGGGTCGGTTATATCGTTGTTTCCACGGATCGCGGTTTGTGCGGCGGCCTGAACATCAATCTGTTCCGTACCGCGCTCAACGACATGTCGCGGTGGAGTGAGAAAAACGTGGAGATGGATTTCGCCGTCTTCGGCGGCAAGGCCCTGGGCTTTTTCAAGCGCGTGGGCGCCAATATCGTTTCCAAAGCCTCGAACCTCGGGGACAGGCCGGAGGTAACGGAACTGATCGGCGCCGTGAAGATCATGCTGGACGCTTACGACGAGGGGAAGATCGACCGGCTGTTTCTGCTTCACAACGAATTCGTGAACACAATGACCCAGAGTCCCCGTGCGCTGCAGTTGCTTCCCCTTCCCCACAGCGGTGAAGAAGAGCTCAAGCGCCATTGGGATTACCTGTACGAGCCGGACGCCAAGGAAGTGCTCGACATTTTACTGGACCGGTATATCGAATCCCTGGTGTACCAGGGGGTGGTGGAGAACATCGCCTGCGAGATGGCCGCGCGAATGGTCGCCATGAAAGCGGCATCGGACAACGCCGGCAACATCATCGACGAGTTACAGCTTGCTTACAATAAAGCCCGCCAGGCCGCGATTACCCAGGAAATTTCCGAGATTGTCAGCGGTGCGGCGGCCGTTTAATCAGAGTTCAGCACTCATTCAGATTTACAGGTTTAAGAGGAAACGACTATGAGTTCCGGAAACATCGTAGAAATCATCGGCGCAGTGGTGGACGTCGGATTCGACCGGGAGGCCGTTCCCAGGGTCTATAACGCACTAACCGTGGACGATGGCGATTTGACCCTGGAAGTTCAGCAGCAGCTCGGAGACGGCGTGGTGAGAACTATCGCTATGGGGTCCAGCGACGGACTGCGGCGGGGCATGCTCGTCTCCGACACCGGCGCGCCGATTTCGGTGCCGGTGGGCGCCAAAACCCTCGGCCGGATCATGAACGTGTTGGGCGAGCCCGTGGACGACGCGGGGGAAGTGGGCGCCGAGAAGAGGTTGCCGATTCACCGGGAGGCCCCCGCCTACGCCGATCAGGCGCCGGCGGTCGAAATCCTGGAAACGGGGATTAAAGTGATCGACCTGATCATGCCTATCTCCAAGGGCGGCAAGATCGGCCTGTTCGGCGGCGCCGGCGTGGGAAAGACGGTAGCCCTGATGGAGCTGATCAACAACATCGCCGTTAAGCAGGAAGGCCTGTCGGTGTTCGCCGGCGTCGGGGAGCGTACCCGGGAAGGGAACGACTTTTACTTCGAAATGAAGGAAGCCGGGGTGCTGGACAAGGTGGCGATGGTCTACGGTCAGATGAACGAACCGCCCGGCAACCGGCTGCGGGTGGGGCTATCCGGTTTGACCATGGCGGAATACTTTCGCGACGAAGGCCGCGATGTGCTGATGTTTATCGATAATATCTACCGTTATACCCTGGCGGGCACCGAGGTGTCGGCGCTGCTGGGCCGCATGCCGTCCGCGGTGGGCTATCAACCGACGCTGGCCGAGGAGATGGGCGTACTCCAGGAACGGATCACGTCGACGCGCACCGGCTCCATTACCTCCTTCCAGGCCGTGTATGTGCCGGCGGACGACCTCACCGACCCGTCCCCGGCCACGACCTTTGCGCATCTGGACGCGACCCTGGTGTTGTCGCGCCAAGTGGCGGAGCTGGGGATCTATCCCGCGGTGGATCCGCTGGATTCCACCAGCCGGCAGCTCGATCCGCTGGTCGTGGGGCAAGAGCATTACGATGCCGCTCGCGCGGTGCAGCAGATCCTGCAGCGTTACAACGAGCTGCGGGACATCATCGCCATTCTGGGAATGGACGAGCTGTCCGAGGACGACAAACTAGCCGTCGCCCGGGCGCGTAAAATACAGCGTTTCCTGTCCCAGCCGTTCTTCGTCGCGGAAACGTTCACCGGATCGCCGGGCAAGTACGTGCCGTTGAACGACACCATCCGCGGCTTCAAGTCGATCGTGGACGGGGAGATGGACGAATACCCCGAACAGGCCTTCTACATGGTCGGCGATATCGACGAAGTACCGGAGAAGGCCAAGACCGTCGCCTGACCCTCGTGAAGAGTAAGCAGACATGGCAATGACCCTGCACGTCGATATCGTGAGCGCAGAGAAGGAAATCCACTCCGGTACCGCCACGGTCGTCTACGCGCCGGCGGAAATGGGCGAGGTGGGCATTTATCCCCGCCATGCTCCAATGGTGGCCAGGCTAAAACCGGGCGAGGTTCGGGTCGCAACCGGGCACGACGATGAAGAGTTGCTTTTCTTCGTCTCCGGCGGGTTGCTGGAAGTGCAGCCTCATGCCGTTACCGTTCTGGCCGACACGGCGATACGCGCCCACGATCTGGACGAAGCGTCTGCTTTGGAGGCGCAGAAGCAAGCGGAGCAGGCCATGCACGACAATGCGTCGGAAATAGACTTCGCCAAAGCCAAGGCCGAAATGGCGCAGGCGGCGGCTCAGTTGCAGGCGATCCGGAAGCTTCGAAAGCGCCGCCGTTGAACTTTTCCACGGCCGCGCGGCGCGCGGCTCGCATATTCCCCCCGGCTGCATCGATGCGCCACCCGCGCCCGCCACTCGAACGACCGTCGATGCGCCATAGTGCTATAGTGTTCGTATGTCCTTGGAAGTGATTGTTCTGGCGGCGGGTCAGGGCAAACGCATGTACTCGCGCCTGCCCAAAGTGCTTCATCCGCTGGGGGGAGAGCCTTTGCTGTGTCACGTCCTCCGGACCGCGCGGGCATTGCGGCCGGACCGCATACACGTGGTGTACGGCCATGGCGGCGAGCGGGTCCGCGAGGCGTTCGATGACGATTCGATTAACTGGGCGTTGCAAGCGGAGCAATTGGGGACGGGCCATGCCGTACGGCAGGTTCTGCCGCATATCGAGGAGGGCAAGCTGGTACTGGTCTTGTATGGCGACGTGCCGCTCGTCTCGGCCGCTTCACTCGAAGCGCTTTGCGAGGCAGGCCGGGATGGCCTGGCCGTTTTAACCGCCCACCTCCCGAATCCGGCCGGTTACGGCCGCGTCAGGCGTGATCCATCGGGGCAGGTGATTCGCATCGTCGAAGACATGGAGGCCGGCGGTGGCGAGCGCTCCATTACCGAGGTCAATACGGGCTTCATCGCCGCGCCGTCGGAAAGGCTCGCCGGGTGGTTGTCCCGTGTCGGCAGCGAAAACAGCCAGGGCGAATACTATCTCACCGACGTGGTACAACTCGCCGTTCGGGACGAAGTGCCGGTTCGGGACGTGAGCGCCGAAAACCCCTGGGACGTCACCGGGGTCAACAAAGGTTCCGAGCTGGCCCTGTTGGAGCGGGAGTTCCAAAAGCGCCGGGCGCTGGAGCTGGCGGACCGCGGCGTTACGGTTCTCGACCCATACCGTCTCGATATGCGGGGAGAAGTGGAGGTCGGCAGCGACTGCATGTTTGACGCGAACGTGGTGATGGAGGGCCCGGTGAGGATGGGAAACAATGTTCAAGTGGGGGCGAACTGTATTCTCAGCGACGTGCGGATCGGCAACAACGTTTTGATCAAACCGAATTCCGTCATCGAGAAAACCGTCATCGGGGACAGTGCAACGATCGGGCCGTTCGCCCGTGTCCGCCCCGGTACGCAAATTGCCGAGCATGTGCATGTCGGCAATTTCGTCGAGCTCAAGAACGCGCAGTTATCCACCGGCGCCAAGGTCAATCACCTCAGCTATGTCGGAGACAGCAGCGTCGGGGAGCGCTCCAACGTCGGAGCCGGGGTCATTACTTGCAACTACGACGGTGCGCACAAGCACAGGACCGTGGTCGGCGACGACGCGTTTATCGGCTCTAACAGCCAGCTTGTGGCGCCGGTGCGCATCGGTAGCGGCGCGACCGTCGGCGCCGGGTCCACGATCACCGAAGATGTGCCCGAAAACGCGCTGGCCTTGGGCCGCGCCCGGCAGCGCAATATTCAGGGCTGGAAACGCCCGCCGAAGGACTGAATCCGGATGCTCATTCGAACTTTACCGAGGGGCTGAACCATGTGCGGTATCGTTGGCGCGGTGGCGGATGACAACGTGGTGGGTGTGCTGCTGGAAGGGCTACAGCGCCTCGAGTACCGGGGGTATGACTCCGCCGGCGTGGCCGTGATCGGCGGCGACGGCAAGTTCGCCCGCAGCCGGGCAATCGGCAAAGTCAGTGCTTTGGAATCGGCGCTCGAACGCACATCGCTGACGGGGCGGACCGGTCTGGCGCATACGCGCTGGGCCACACACGGCGGCGTGACGGAATACAATGCCCATCCTCATATCTGTCAGGACAGAGTGGCCGTGGTCTGCAACGGGATCGTCGAAAACCACGACGCCCTTCGCCGTGAACAGCAATCGATGGGGTATCAATTCACTTCGGAAACGGACACCGAAGTCGTGGTGCACCAGATTCATTATTACCTCGACCGGGGCGACGATCTACTTCAAGCGGTGCAACGCACGGCGCGGTGCTTGGAAGGTGCGTACGCTCTGGGCGTGATGAGCGTTGCGGAACCGGGACGATTGGTCGCCACGCGCAACGGGCCGCCTTTGTTGGTCGGGGACACCGGAAACGAAGCATACATTGCTTCGGACGCTTCCGCCTTGATCCGGGTAACCCGGCAATACAGGGCACTTGAAAATGGCGACGTCGCGGACCTTCGTCAAGGGCAGGTGGCTATCTACGATGCCGCCGGCGTTCCCGTGGAGCGGGTTCTGTACACCAGCCAACTCAGCGCGGGTGCCGTCGAGCTCGGCCCGTACCGGCACTTCATGTTCAAGGAGATCTTCGAGCAGCCGCTAGCCATCGCGGATACGCTTGAAGACCGCATCTCCACCGACGCGTTGCAGGAGGAGTCTTTCGGTGCCCGCGCGCCGGAAATTTTCGACCGCACCGAACACGTTCAGATCATTGCCTGCGGGACCAGCTATCATGCCGGCTGCGTCGCCAAATACTGGCTCGAATCCCGGGGCGTTGCCTGCGACGTGGAGGTGGCCAGCGAGTTTCGTTACCGCCGTCACGTCGTGCCCGCCAACAGCCTGGCGGTGACCATTTCCCAGTCCGGTGAAACCGCCGACACGCTCGCGGCTCTGGAGGCGGCCACGGCGCTGGGCTACCGTCACTCGCTGACCATTTGCAACGTGCCAGAGAGTTCGATAGTACGGGCGTCGGACCTGGCGTTCATGACCCATGCCGGCCCCGAGGTCGGGGTCGCGTCGACCAAGGCGTTCACCACACAGTTGACGGCCCTGCTGCTGCTGGGAATCGGGCTGGGCCGGCGGCGCGGCCTCGAGCCCGAACAGGAGTCCATGTTGGTAAAAGAGCTGCGCTCTCTGCCCGCGAAGATCGAGCAGGCCCTCAAGCTTGACTCGACCATCGCGGACATTGCCGAGCAGTTCGCGGACAAGCAACACGCTCTGTTTTTGGGTCGCGGCGCGCATTTCCCCATCGCTCTGGAAGGGGCCCTGAAGCTGAAGGAGATCTCCTATATCCACGCCGAAGCGTATCCCGCCGGGGAATTGAAGCACGGTCCGCTTGCCCTGGTGGACGCCAGCATGCCGGTCGTGGCGGTGGCGCCCAACGACCAGTTGCTGGAAAAACTCAAATCCAATATCCAGGAAGTACGGGCCCGCGGGGGCAAACTTCTGGTTTTTGCCGACCACGATGCGGGCTTCGAATCGGGCGACGGCATTCGGGTGATCGACGTGGCGCCGGTGGACAACTGCATCGCGCCGATTATTTACACGATTCCGCTGCAATTGCTCGCGTACCACGTGGCTGTGATCAAGGGCACGGATGTGGATAAGCCCCGCAACCTGGCCAAGTCGGTGACTGTGGAGTAACCGGTTTCAGAGCCGCGCCCGCGTCATCGGCATACGGGCCGTTTCCAAACCTGTTTCCCCCTCAATAGAACGGCTGTGCTCAACCAATACCACGTAACCTAGATTCGAAAAGTTTTATCCTTCGCGGAATTCACGACGTCCGCGCTGCACCATCGGCAACAGGATCGACGGCGCAACCCTTCCGGGTGCTCTATCGAACGCAACGAATCGAATTTTGAGCTCGTGGATTCCAGCGTCGAAGATTATTTGGATCTTCGCTGATTCCCCGGAATACCATGCTCCGTTTCGAAAGAGTGCCTGAAACACAAACCGCAAAGAGTTTTTTGTCTCCCCACATGACAATCTGGCGGGCGTTGAGCGTGCAGGCCCCGGCGTTGACCAGGGGCCGGGTTAACGGTTCGGCTACACCGTCGGCGTCGAACGATTCCATCGCCTCCAGACGAAACTTGCCCCGGTTTGCCCCCAGGCCGTATCGTTCGCCCAGCGTTTCGAACGCGGCGACGCAAACCGGTAGCTGCGATGCGGCGTGGCCGAACAAGGTGAGCTCGCAGGCAAACCGCTCGCCCGGGCGATATTCCACCGCTTCATCGAGTGGCGGCAGCAAGGTGAACGGCTTGGGCAAAGCGCCCCGGCCCTGGAAGCCGGACAGGCGATCGGGCGGTTTCGGGTAGTAGAAGTACTGAAAAACGGAAGGCGAGGCGTTTTCCAACACGCGGCCGAAGGCGCCGTGAAATGCGGAACCTTTGTAGGTCGATTCCTTGTAAGCGGGCAGCTCGATGCGTGCCCGCGGCACACATACGAAACGCACCCGCGCCAACCGGAAGCGCGAAAAATCCGGCGGTTTCAATACGGCCACCTCGTCGATACTGTGGGCAGCCTTTCTCACTCCTGATCCGCCCCCCCTTTTTTGAGGTCGTGCGGGCGTAACCGTTGTCGTGTTAGCGCACAACCCCCTCCCTTCGGGCCGAGCGGCGTTTGATATGATCGATCCATGGACGTTTCCTACATTCTCGACCCCCTGAACGACGCCCAGCGCGAGGCGGTGGCTGCGCCGCCGGGACCGGTGCTGGTACTGGCGGGCGCCGGCAGCGGCAAGACGCGGGTGTTGACCCACCGGGTTTCGTGGCTGGTGGAAGCGCACGGAGTATCGCCCCTGTCGGTCCTGGCGGTGACCTTCACCAACAAGGCGGCCCAGGAGATGCGCGGCCGAATAGAGGGGATGCTTGGCTATTCCCTGCGCGGCATGTGGATGGGCACCTTCCACGGCGTTGCCCACCGGTTGCTGCGCGCACACCACCGCGACGCGGGCCTGGAAGAAGGGTTTCAGATCCTCGACAGCGCCGATCAGCACCGTATCGTCCGCCGTGTCCTGAGGGACATGGGGCTGGACGAGGGCTATTGGGCACCCAAGCAGGTGCAATGGTACCTCAACGCCCACAAGGAGGACGGGCGCCGAGCGCAACACCTCGGCGAGCCGAGCGATACGCAACAGCGGCAATTGCTCGGGATTTATAAGAACTACGAGGATTTATGCCGGCGCTTCTCCCTCGTGGACTTTGCCGAACTGCTGTTGCGGGCATTCGAGCTCTTACAGCACAACGAGCCGCTTCGGGAACAATACCAACGCAAACTGCAGCACGTTCTGGTGGACGAATTTCAGGATACCAACGCTATTCAGTATGAACTGATCAAGCTGTTGGGACAGAAATTCCGTCAGGTGTTTATCGTGGGAGACGACGACCAGTCGATCTACGGGTGGCGGGGGGCGCGGGTCGAAAACATCCTGCAATTCGAAAAGGACTTTGCCGGGGCACAGGTGTTCCGTCTGGAGCAGAACTACCGATCGACGGCAAATATCCTCAATGCCGCCAATGCCGTGATCGATATCAATCGAGGCCGCCTGGGGAAGAAACTTTGGACCGAGGGCGGCGACGGGGAATCGGTCAAGCTCTATAACGCCTACAACGAATTCGACGAGGCGCGCTTCGTGGTGGCCCGTATCCAGTCCTGGGTGGACCGGGGCAATCCCCGCGGCGATACCGCGATTCTGTATCGTTCGAACGCCCAGTCCCGGGTATTCGAGGAAATTCTGCTGGACACCGGTATACCGTACCGGGTCTACGGCGGGCTGCGATTTTTCGAGCGCGCGGAGATCAAGGATGCCTTGGCATACCTGCGATTGGCGGCCCGCCGCCGCGACGATCCGTCGTTCGAGCGGATCGTGAACGTCCCGGCCCGGGGCATTGGCAACAAGACCCTGGAGCAAGTGCGCGAACACGCGCGCATTAACCGGTTGTCATTATGGGATGCCGCCCGCACTCTAATCGAATCCCGCGAATTGAGTTCCCGTGCCGTATCGGCCTTGTCGGGCTTTCTGGAGCTGATCGACGACATCGACACCCGGATCGACAAGCTGCCTCTGGCCGAGCAGGTGGACACGGCGATACGGATTGGCGGCCTCCCGGACCACTACAAGAAGGAAAAAGGCGAAAAAGCCGAAGCGCGCCTGGAAAACCTCGAGGAGCTGGTCACCGCGGCCCGCCAGTTCGGTCCCCGCGACGAGGAAGAGGATCTGGAACCTCTGACGGCGTTCTTGACCCACGCGGCGCTGGAAGCGGGCGAAGGCCAGGCGGAGGCATGGGAAGACTGTGTCCAGCTCATGAGCCTGCATTCCGCCAAGGGACTGGAGTTTCCCATGGTATTTTTAACGGGGATGGAAGAAGGACTGTTTCCCCACCAGCGCTCACTTCAGGAACCGGGGCGTTTGGAAGAGGAACGCCGCCTGTGCTACGTGGGCATGACCCGGGCGATGCAGCAGTTATACCTTTCCCATGCCGAAATCAGACGTTGGCACGGCCGCGAGAACTACCCGTCGCCGTCGCGTTTCCTGGGGGAGGTTCCGGGCGAGTTCTTGGAGGAGGTCCGGGGAAGCGGATTTTCGCTCGGGGTCAACCGCCGGCGCCGCGCGGTTCCCGAGGCGGGCGCCGGCGGCGGGTTGCGGCTGGGCGACCACGTTCGCCACGCTTCGTTTGGCAGTGGGACGGTGCTGAACCTCGAAGGCCGCGGCGAACATGCCCGTGTGCAGGTCAAATTCGACGATGTCGGTAGCAAATGGCTGGTGCTGGGGTACGCGAACCTGGATCGCGTCTGACCGTTCCGGCGTGCAAATTCGCGCGCGTGGTCTATATTTAGGAAAGGTCCAATACAGCAACGCCTTCGGTCACGATGGCGGCAGCCTCTTCATCAACGATTTATCCGTCAACGACTTGTCCGCCAACAGAATGGTCTCCGATTCGGTGTTGCGTTTGTTCAGAAAACGTTTCGATTTCAACCGATTCCTTGGCCTGTTTACCCTGACGCTTGGTGTGTCCGCGGCGGTCACGGGAACCGTCGCGTACCAGTGGAGTACGGTGGCACCGACAAGTTTTGTCTGGCAATCCCTGATCATCGCGGTGCTGGCGGCGAGCGGAGCGGGCTGGAAATCGAGCGAAAAGACGGATAATTTGGCTCGCGCGCCGGCGGTGGCCGGACCCGATAACGATGATTCCCGGGACTCGGGGCCGCCCGGGCCTTCGAGCAAGGCGCGTTTGATGGATGGTCTTGAAGAGCGGGGAATCACGATCAAGCTGCTGGAGCTGACCGCCCTCGGAGACCGTTACGGGAATATTTTCTCATTGGCGTTGATCAGCATCGACCACCTCGACGATATTGGCGAGCATTACGATACCCGCGGCAGCGAACGCATGTTGGAGAAGGTTGCCGCTGCCTTGGCCCTGACGCTTCGTATGCCCGATCGAGTGGGAGAATTCGGCTGCGGAACGTACCTGGTTGTGCTGCCGGAAACCCGTCTACCCGGTGCGATTCGGATTGCCGAGCGGCTGCGCGTGGCGGTCTCCGGTTTGGACGTCGCCACATCGTCGCGGGTGTATATTCATACCACCGCCAGCGTCGCCGTCACGTGTTTTCGCCGCGGCGATGACCTGCGGAGTCTTCTGGACCGGTTGGAAAATATACTGCGCGCGGCGCAAAAGCAGGGTCGCAACCGCGTATTGCCGGATCTCGCCGCTTGAAGCGCGCAGTAACGAACATTTCGGTTCACGCACCAAAAACCTGACCCGAGCGGCTCAGGTGCGCTCCCTTCGGGCGACCCGGAAAGCGGTCCTCCGCGGCGTTATGTCTGTTGAGAAGGGCGCGCCATTCCCGGCGAGACAGGCCTTGCGGCTCACCGCTTTCCGGGCCGCTGAACGTTACAATATCAGTGACGGGGTACACTAGATCGACCGTCCCCGGGAGCCGGCAATCCCCTCCCTCCGTTTCGCCGGCTCGCCGCCATCTTGGCATAGGTGCTCGGTATGCCGCGGTTTTTGCCCCGGCCGGCGCCATATATGTATACAATTGCATAATACAAGATCGATTATTCGGGCACTCCCGCCGGGCATATTGCCGGGTTCATTTGGAGCATAAAACCTGATGTAATACAATCTGTTAATTCTGGATTCGGGTTCTCTTTGGGTTCAAACCGTGCGCTCCAGAGTCTCGGAGTGTCCTAATATGCATCTAATAACATATAGTATATTCCATGAATGATCTCGGAGCGTCCTTCGCCACGGCATTTCGTTTGTTGCTGAGTCTGGATCCGGATCTTTTGCAAATCGTGGGCTTGTCCCTGTATGTCAGTGTCAGCGCAGTGGCCATTGCTTCGTTCCTCGGCATGCCGTTCGGAGCGCTCGTAGCCATGACGCGATTTCCCGGTCGGGGCGCGCTCGTCATAGTATTGAATGCTTTCATGGGGCTGCCGCCGGTCGTGGCGGGCCTGTTTGTCTATCTGATGCTGTCGCGCGCCGGCCCCCTGGGGGACTGGGGGCTTCTTTTCACGCCGAGTGCAATGATCGCCGCGCAGACGCTGCTCGTGCTGCCGATCGTTGCCGCCTTGACCCACCAGACGATCGGCGACCTCCACATCGAGTACGACGAGTATCTGCGTTCGCTGCGGATGGGTCGGGTTTCGAGCGTTTTGACCCTGCTCTGGGAGGGACGATACAGCCTGTTCACCGCGGCCCTGGCGGGGTTTGGCAGGGCGATCGCCGAAGTCGGCGCCGTCATGATCGTCGGTGGCAACATCAACCATGTCACCCGGGTGATGACCACCAGCATCGCGCTGGAAACCATGAAGGGCAACCTCGCCCTGGCCTTGGGCCTCGGTGTTGTACTGTTGGCAATCGTTGCGTTGGTGAACGCACTGGCTTTCGAACTGCAGCGATGGACCCGGCAGTGGCAGGGCGCGTGACGTCGGTGTTGCCGCTCAAATTGAGCGGGGTGGGCCTGACGATCGGGCAACACACCCTGTTGAAGGATATCCATCACACCTTTACCGGTTCTTCCATTAGCGTGGTAATGGGCCACAACGGCGCGGGGAAGACCCTGTTGCTAAAAATCTGTCACGGACTTATCCCCCCCACGGCGGGCCGGCTGCAATGGCATCGACCGGCGCGCGCCAAACGGCCTTGCGTACAGGCGATGGTGTTTCAAAGGCCCGTGCTGCTTCGCCGTTCGGTGGAACAAAACATACGCCACGTCCTGAAGGCGGGCCGGATCGCCAAAAGCGAAACAGGCCGGGCCGTTCAACAGGCGCTCGCAATGAGCCGCCTGACGGACATGGCGAGCCGGCCCGCGCGGCAGCTATCCGGCGGTGAACAGCAACGGGTTGCCCTGGCCCGGGCTTGGGCGGCCCGGCCCGAGGTGTTGATCCTGGACGAGCCTTGCACGTATCTCGACCCCGCCGCCACGCTCGAAGTGGAACAAATCATCACTGCTTTTTACGACGCCGGCACCAAAATCATTATGGCGACCCACGATATCGCCCAGGCGCGAAGGCTGGCCGGCGAAATCATCCTCATGCATCAAGGCAAGATTGCCGAATGCGCCGGCGGCCACGAATTTTTCGGCGGTCCCTGCAGCGATCAGGCCCGGGCATTTCTGGAAGGACGCCTATGGACGCGCGGCAATTCGATCTGATCCTTACTCCATTCAGCGGGAGGTCAAAAACATGAATCCTATCCGGCGCGCGTATTGTATTGTGTGTTTGACGGCTTTTACGCTGGTCGCGGGTCCGGCATCGGCCGAAGAGCGCTATATCACGCTG
>JAANXG010000130.1 GCA_018263405.1 Gammaproteobacteria bacterium | reverse complement strand
TTATCCGTAAACGGCACTTCCCTATGCCACTTCTCACAGCGTCCCTGACAGACAATCCTACCCCCACATGATCGCCGGCATTGCACGGACTTTTTGGAGATGCTACGATAACACATTGGACTTGGCGCAGTACCGTTGGCCATCATCGGCCCAGCACTGCGGCCTGGACGCTCATGGATGATAAGAAAATCCATTACCGGGCTCGATACGCGTCAGGCCGCCAACGCGGAGAGTACCCTTCAAGCCGCTAGATGGACAAGGCGCCAATAGAAAGAAAAATGAGTACCGCGCTCGTCGCGAGCGCGGTACCAAGGCCAATGGCGAGGAACTTGAGGGACTCAGAAAGAATGGGCTGTTCCTCGCGAGGCTTCTACAACAATAGGCAATCCGGCGGACTGATTCCAGCGCCGCCCAGGTTGCCGGGGTGGGGTAGTTTCCTCAGGATTGAGTTCAACGGACAACCAGTGATAACACGGCGCACCGGGCACATACGGCACCACCGGTCCCGTTATCAACTCCGGATGGTCGTACAGGATTTCGTCGGTCAGCGGTATAAATATCCGTCGCGTCATGAATATCGGAGTCACGGATTGGCTTTTGACGCGTTCTATTAAACTAGCGCCGCATGTCAAAAGCGGGGGCAAGTCATGGCAAAAACATGGTGATTGGAATCGCCATCTATCCACCGGGAAGAAACTCCTGTATCTTGTTGACATATAAGAGAAAATTACAGATTCTGGTATGACTCGAAACATCGCTATCGTTGAAGACGACGCCGACCAGCGGGAAAATTTCGCGGACGCATTGACGGCGAACGGGTATTCGGTCACGACCTACGCCAACCGGCCCGAGGCGCATATAGGAATGCGCCGCAATCTCCCCGATCTTGCGGTATTGGATATTATGCTGGACGACGAGGTAGACGGTGGTTTCGACCTATGCCGTGATCTGCGTGCAATCGCGCCCAAATTACCGATCATATTTCTTACGGCCCGGGACACGGACATCGACCGCGTATCCGGACTGCGGCTCGATGCCTGGGATTATCTGACCAAACCCGTGAATCTTCAGTTTCTCAGTGTACGGGTTTCGTCGTTATTTCGAATTGTCGATACGCTACACACCCAGACATCAGACTTGGAAGCGATTCTAAGACAGGGTCCGTTGCAACTGGACCCCAATAGCATGTCCGTCGTCTGGGATGGGAAAGAGGTGAATTTCACCCTCACTGAATTCTGGCTGGTTCAGGCTCTCGCCCGCCGACCGGGGCACGTCAAGACCTACGAGAACCTTATGCAGATTACTCGGCAAAGCTATGTCGAGCGCAATACGATCAATGGATACGTACGGCGGGTTCGCAACAAATTCAAAGAAGTGGACCAGGATTTCTCAATGATCCAAACCGTCTTTGGCGTAGGATATCGCTGGCAGCCCGAGTAGCGCTTCGACGGCAACACCCCCATGCGTCTATTCTCTCCCACCCGCGGGCTGAGTATTCGTAGCAAGCTACTGTTTGTAGTTCTCGCCCTGTTATTGATTCCATGGATGGGTTACGAGTACGTACGGGATATGAAAAGTTTTCTACTTCAGGGGCAGGAAAACGCCCTCAGCCTGACAGCTCAGGCGATCGCTACGGTACTTCACGACAATCCTGAGTTGTTCGACCCGGGGAAAGGCGCCCCGGAGGTTATTGGCGATACTGACGACATTTTCGCCTATTCTCTCGCCAAATACATACGGCTCGACGGCGATTTGTCGGATTGGGGCGACCAACGCGACCAGGCAACCTGGGTAGACGGATCTGTCGACCAGTTGTGCGGACCCGAATACGAACCGGAGTCTTTAAGCTATTCGCGGACGGTCGGCTATCGGGGACCGTATCTTTATGCCGGATTCGAAGTGACCGACAACAACGTAGTAACGCGCGATCCGCGCATACGTCGTTTGGATAACAGCGACCACATTCGCTTTTACCTCAAGAATCCAGGCGGCCAGATCAAGCGCTACCTGCTCACCGGGAAGGAAGCCGGACGCATGAGCGTATACCTTGTGGACGAGAACTGGGAATACGCCCTTACGGGTGAGGCCAATTACGACTTGTCCGCCGAGTGGCTTATGACGGACCACGGCTATCGAGTTGAAATCCGCATACCGCGATTTTTGATCGGATCCCAGGCGCGCCTGGGATTCGTTGTAGCGGACGTCGACAGCGAAACCGAGCGGCAGGTCGTAAAACGCCTGACCCCATCTTCAAAAAACCTTGAAGAAGACACGCCGCTTAATCATCTATTTATCCATTCACCGGAAATTGCCAAGATTCTGAGGGGGCTGGACCGTCCGGTAACCCGAATCTGGGTATTGGACTGGAAACAACGCGTCCGGGCAGTCGTGGGGAACCTCACCAGCAAAGCAGTGGCGCCCGTCACTTCTTCCAAGGGGGTTTTCGGCTTCGTCGTGCAGGCTTACCAGTCCATATTGCACGAGGTCTATAACATGATCCTTGAAACGTCGTCCAGGGAGTTTGTAGACATTTCATCGGACGTGCCCCGCCGCGATGAAGAGACGTTTCGCAAAGCGCTTAGTGGCATACCGCAGACGCAACGTCGACAGTCCCTCGACGAGCGCACCGAGATCCTCATGGCGGCTCACCCTGTCTGGTCCGGGGATCGGGCACTTGGGGTTGTCGTCGTCGAGCAAAGCACCGACGAAGTTCTCTCGCAACACAAACGGATTCTGGAGAACGTCATCGCTGTCACCTTGCTGGTTTTGATCATAATCACCGGAGCGTTACTGGTGTTTGCATCCCGCATCACCATCAGGATTCGCCGCCTGAGAAATGAGGCGGAACAGGCAATCGGTCCCGACGGACGCGTGCGAGACGCAGACGTCAAGGCCGAGCGCAATACCCGGGACGAAATCGGCGACCTGTCCCGCAGCATGGGCGGTATGCTCGACCGTTTGAAGCAGTACACACGATATCTTGAAGGCCTGCCTGATACATTAGCCCACGAACTCAACAATCCGTTAAATGTTGTCAATTCGTCTCTGGACAATCTTCAAGATGAAGTACCGGAAACCCGCAACAGCAAATATATGGCACGCGCCAAGAACGGCACTACTCGCCTGGCGTCGATTCTTCGTAATCTGACGGAAGCGGCGAATCTCGAAGAGGCGCTCCGCACGGAAAGTTGGGAAGAGTTCGATCTAGTGGAGTTAGCATCCAGCTATATTGAAGGCTACCAGCAGAGCAGCCCAAAGCAAAGGTTTGAACTGGATATCCGTAATTCGCCGATCCATATTCGCGGCATTCCGGATCTAATCGCCCAGATGCTCGACAAACTTGCGGACAATGCATTAGATTTTTCCGAAGCCGACTCCCCTATTTTAGTTCGATTGGATAAGTCCAACGGGCACGCCGAGCTCAGCATTTTAAACAAAGGAGCACAGTTACCCGAGACAATGACCGACCGATTGTTCGATCCCATGGTTTCCGTGGGGAAGAAAAACGCCAAGCAGTCCCGGTTAGGACTTGGCTTGTACGTAGTTCGCTTGATAGCCGAATACCACGACGGCCAGGCTATGGCGTATAATCGGAACGATACCACCGGGGCAAAGTTTACCGTTATCTTACCTCTCGCGGCTTGAGATTATGAAATCCGTTGTCAAAGAACCGAATGATAATCAGCATAAGGGCTACTTGCTGACTTGTTTACCTTACCGAATGAACCAGTGATATGGTGCCCGGGGCCGGACTCGAACCGGCACGGCCAATTGGCCAGCGGATTTTACTTACCCTCTACAGCTTTCGCTGCCTCGCCGCGTGCGCGGCGATTTGGGGTCTGGACTATCTCTTTGCCCTATACCGCTTAATAAGCGAGTACGTAGGCAGGGGCCGTCTAGTCTCTACACTTTCCCCGTCCCCGAAACACGGAGGGGGCTTAGCTCGGGATTGCCATCAGCCTGACCTGTTAAGGGTTCCCCGAATTTGACCCCATACTCGCCACGGGTTTCCCCGTGGCGGACCCACATCGAGTCCGCTGCGTCTACCTGTTCCGCCACCCGGGCAGTCCTATGGGAAGCTTAAGGTTTTTTGGAAACATTTGCAAAAAGAGAAAGTGGATTTATAAGGACGTCTTACGCTATTTAGCGTTGGCCCGTGCACCTCGCGACGATTCCCCGGTCAAGGCATTAGCCCGGATGGATCGCCTCGGTTGTGTTGCATTTGCGTCAAAGGTTAGATGTTATATAATTTCTGCGCATCACCACCCTCTACCAAAGTCGATTGGATACTCGCATTATTCTCTTTTGCTTTATAGAGCAAGACAACACGCCAAGAAGATCAGGTCACTTTCTGCGTCAAATATTGACGGTGCTTATGGAAGCTTATATATAGAAATCGGATCATGAAAGCAATACGAATTTCTGATCGGTGATGACAGTTTCTTCCACTCTAAAACTGGTATTGAAGAGTGCCGTCGAAACAATTGCCATGCTGGGTGCGGCAATGTTTCGCGACAACGTGCTTGATCATTTTAGCAAGAGTGATAATTCCCACTTCACAGTAACTACGGACAACAAATCAATCTCTGAATTTTGATAGAATCGATAACTATCAATCTTATTCCCTACTCCGTTCATTCACGAGGAGCGCCGTCAGGGCGCCCTTGGTTTTCAAGGTGAGTAAAAACGATCATATGTTCTACCTGGCCCACTCCAATCGATTACAGGAGCGCGATCAAGGATTATGGATACGATCCGTCGATTCAGATGAATCGTTTGACTATTCCGACGGCGATGAAGAAGAACTATATGTCCGCGAAGCCTTGCAGAGTGTCAGTGATCTTAGTTCTTTGTCTACAGAGTTAGCCGACAAAGTTGTCAATTGGCCCTCGGAGTACCACTTTGGACCAAAGCGCGCCAACATTTTGCGGTCATTTAATCTGTCCGGAATGTGTAATGCCCTCGAAATTGGTTCTGGTTGCGGAGCGATAACGCGTTATTTGGGCGAGATAGGCCTACAAGTAGAGTCTATCGAAGGTAGTCCCCGCCGGGCGGAGATTGCCCGACTACGCTGCATGAATCTCGATAACGTACAAATTCTAAATGCGAACATCAATGATATCGAAATACCCCACAAGACTTACGACGTGATTCTGTTTATTGGTGTGCTTGAATACGCAAAACGATTTCGCACCACAGCGCAAAGCGATAAGGACGCGGTTCTACAAATACTGCGGATTGCTAAAGCAGCACTGAGTGAGACCGGCGTAATTGTGATCGCTATCGAAAACAAGCTAGGTTTCAAATATCTCAATGGCGCTAGTGAGGATCATTTCGCGATTCCACACATCGGGATTTATGACTACCCTGATTACGGTGATCCAATTCACCTGAATAGATCCGGAATACGCACATATTCACGGCGTGAGTGGCTGAGGTTACTCGAGGACGGAAAACTCCAATCAGCGTTTGCTTATCCCTTTCCGGATTATAAGCTCCCGGACGTTGTAATATCGGACCGACATCTACGCGAAGACCCTTATGCATACTGCCATTTAATGCGCTCAAGATCACGGGACTACAATCTAGCCTGGACCCCAATGTTACCTGAGTATCAATTTTGGCAAGCAGCCGGGAGTGGCGGATTTCTCGAGGATGTTGCTAACTCGTTTGCCATTGTCGCTTCGACGAACGTGAATCGAATCGACGAAGTATTGAACTATGATTTCGTCCACTTTTCCAGTGCGTTGCGTCAGCCCCAATTCCAAACTAAAACGTTCAAACTAACCGAACAGGATTGGGTAATGAAACAACGTTTAAGGGAGTCGAAAACGCAAAGCGATGGCGTATCATCGCTCGGTTTCACGCTAAACCTGAACAATGAAAAATATGTCAGCGCTGAAACGCTACAGGATCAGTGGATCAAATCATTACGCACATTCAAAAATCCCGTTTCTTTTGAAAACCTACTGGAAGGCTATTTCAAATTCCTTCAGGAGTTGTTTGAGCGGGATCCATTTCCCGAATCACTAATCGACGCCGTGCCCGGAAACATTAAAGTCGTAGAGAATGAACGCTATACCGTGTTCGATAGAGAATGGGTGGCCCGGGATATACCGCCAGCAGAATTAGTTTACTTTCGAGCACTGATGTACTTTGCGCACCAAAACGGCGGCTGCCTACGTGATTATTTTGAACTGTACCGGCTGAGCGATATTCGATCCTTCGTAAATCGGAGTTTCAAATTAGTAGGAATGGCTCTGGAGGACTTTGGCGCGGAATTTTCCGAACGAGAGGACGCTTTTCAGGTCGATGTGATGGCCCCAGGCGTGCCCCTGAAGACCGACCAAGTTTTGCAGCGGGCCTTGCATTTCGTAGGAGATCAGAAACCCACAACCATTTACCCGACTCTATACTGGAGTAGTGACAATCCAGAGTCGGACGGACTTCAGTCCATTGAACGATCTGTTAAAGCTACCAATCAATGGATTAAGATCCAGTTTGAATTTCCGACCGGAACCATTCCACCGAGCCAGCTTAGATTCGATCCTGTCGACCATCGTCTATGCGGCGCATACTGCTGGTTAGAAATCGCAAAGTTGGAGGCGTGTGTCACCAACTCCAATAAGGCCGCGTGGTCAATCACGGGGATGCCGGCCATTGAACGAAAAACCGAATACTTCGGTTTGGTTCCCGGGTACCTGCGTGGAGCCCGGGTATTTTTCGTCAATGACCAAGACCCTCAACTGCATATCTCGCTTCCCGAACCACTGAACGAAATATCTCCCGAGCAACACTATACCCTACAAGTTGATATGCTATGTCACATTAGCTGCGATGACACTATCGGGCTCGAGACTCTCAGGTCGTTGTTGGCGAGCCAGGAGGCCACTGCCAAGGAACTACAATCCAGGACCGACGAACTCATTGCGCAACAACGCCAAAACGCACAAATTCTGCAAGCCCAACAGCGTCAACTGTCTGAACACAAATGTCAACTACGCGAACTGGATCTCATAAAAGCGTCTCGCTGGTGGCGCATCAGGAATTTTCTCAAACGCACTGCGGTTGACAGCACTTTGGGCCGTTTCGATGCCGGCCGAACTCTAGTGTTTCTCATTGAGAATCTTGGCCGGAAAACCGGCATGACTGTGTTTTGGGAAGCGTTGAAGGAAAATCGCCTGTGGATGCTGCATCAAAGTATAGACCACAATCAAGGGCACGACTTGTTGCGGCCAGTCACCGATTATGAGAAATGGCACAACAAGCATTTAACGCAGAAAGCCATACAAGATATCAAACAACAGTTGGCAACCTGTCACAGATTACCGCTGATCAGCATTGTCATGCCAACGTACAACACTCATCCGAGAGTGTTGCAGTTGGCGATTAATTCAATTGGAAATCAAATTTACCAACACTGGGAATTGTGTATCGCCGATGACTGCTCCAGCCACATCGAAACCAAAAACATCTTGACCCGATCAAAAGATCCACGCATAAAAACGGTATTTTTGCCGGAAAATAGAAATATCTCGTCGACTACTAACGCCGCCCTGGAACTCGCCACCGGAGAGTACGTGGCGTTTATGGATCACGATGACGAATTATCCGTGGATGCCCTGGCGCAAATTATATTATCCATCAATGATACCTGCGCTGACATGTTGTATAGCGACGAAGATTTCATCACTTTATGCGGCCGCCACGCCGATCCGCACTTTAAACCTGAATATTCGCCGGATCTTCTTCTTTGCCATAATTACATCACTCACCTAGTAGTCTTAAAAAATACCTTACTTAACGATATAGGCTGGTTGAGTTCGATCTACGACGGCGCCCAGGACTACGATCTGATATTAAGAGCGGCCGAGGCAGCACAAACAATTCATCACATTCCTAAAGTACTCTACCATCGTCGTCGTGCCCTTAATTCCACGAGTTTCGATGACCAATCCAAACCCGAAGCCGACGAGAATGGTCGCAAAGCCGTGGCTGCTGCTCTTCGGCGGCGTGGTATAAAAGCAGATGTTGCCGCGGGCCATCGTCGCTTTTTCTACCATGTACAGTATTCACTCCCCACGCCACTCCCTTTGATTTCCATCATCATTCCGTTCGAAACATTTTCAACTGAGTTACAAAGTTGTGTTGCGACAATTCTGGATCAATCCAGTTATGAGCGTTTTGAGATCGTGCTTGTTTCCAATAGTACGGACCCTGGGAGCCATAGCTCGCTCCAGCATGACCCCCGTGTTCGATACTGCCAATCCGACCAACAACTAAGCGTTTTCGAACTTGTCAATTTCGCCGTGGCGCGGGTTCAAGGAGAGCACCTGATTTTACTCGACCCTAATATCAGAATCATCACTCCGGACTGGATACAAGCCTTGCTAGTGTTTTCACATCGTATCGATGTAGGCGCAGTTGGCGCCAAGCTGTACTATCCCGACGATACTATCAAGCATGCAGGCATAGCACTGGGACCAAAACAAAAACATGTCGTGGACTTCCATCATCGTCAACCCCGTAACAGCTGGGGATATTTTGACCGATTGATGATTACTCAAAACGTCACAGCGGTAAGCGCTGCCTGTTTAATGGTTAAACGCAGTGCATTTGACTCCATCGATGGTTTTAATGTGGAAGATTTTATAGAAGCCTACTGCGACGTGGATTTTTGTTTACGTTTGCGCGAACGTGGACTACTCAACATCCTCACACGCTACGCCGAGGCTTATCACGCTAACCCTGCAGACCAATATGAATGCGTTCAAGAGGAAAACCCACGCTTGCAACAAGATAAGGTTAATTTCGAACAACGTCACCGCGAAGCTCTGGAACATGGTGACCCGTATTACAGTCCACACCTGTTCTCCTTTCTTCAGATTACGTGAAACAAACAACAACTATGAGCCAATCAACGTATCCTTAGGGCTCGCGCAAAAATAACTTCCCATTTTCACATCCCGTCTTCGGGCCATCTTTGAACGATCCTCAATCGCAAAATCCTCATAGTAACCCTGCTAGTACTGCGGTTTTGCTCCATCGGATCGTCCAAATCTAACCCAAATTCGGGCGCGAATTCTGTGAAGTTATTTTTGCGCAAGCCCTTAGGACAGCTTCTCGGCGATGATCTCTACGGGTGCCACTCGATTTTCCGATATGTTCTCAATCATGTTCTTGATCTTGAGTGGCGCTGTGTTCCCCATGAAAATATGCAGCCCGAGCGGTGGCGGACTATCGGCCGTCGCCGCTTTCGCTTGAAGACGCGCGAAAAAATTCAGGGCGAAGTCGCGGCGGTTCCTTTCGGCCACGACGCGGAAACCGGACAGTTCCAGCGCGTTTCTATACTCGCCGGGTGTCGCAACGAAACTTGTTTGGGCGGTGGACGCCCAGGGGACCGGAAAGGTCAGTTCCCCCCCACCCACGCGCATGACGTCGTAAACTGCGAGACGAGCGCCCGTCTTGAGGACTCGGTATAGCTCCGACGTCAGCAGATGCTTGTCGGCGATGTTCATCCCGACGTGCATCATATAGGCCGTGTTGAACGTGCCATCCGAGTAGGGCATGGCTCCGGCGCTGCCCTGCTCCAGGACAACAAGATGCTCAAGGCCTAACCAGGAACACATGACACGACCCGTCTCGATGTATTCGGACGTGAGGTCGATCCCTGTGACCCGGCTACCGTAGCGATACGCCACAAAGCGGCTCGTCCCTCCGATCCCGCAGCCGACGTCGAGCACGTGGTCGTCCGGCGACAGTTGAAGCCGATCGAGAAAACTCTCCGATGCTTCCCTACCGCCGATGTGAAACTCATCCACAGGTCCGAGGTCTTCGACACCGACTGTATCCGGTGTCTTGCCGAGGCGCTCGATACCAGCCCGAATCGAATCTAGCAAGCTCCCATGCGTGTAGTGCTTCGAGATTGTGTTTTCCTTGAACATCTAGCGTACCCCGCTAGCCCCCTTCCGGCAAAACATCCGGGCGCGGGTACATCTCATCCATGGAGACGGACTTGCCGTTAGCCTGCACAATGCGCACATGTTTGCGGCTCATCAGACGCGGCCTGCCGACCCCGCAAGAATGAGAAATAACCTGCACTTCATGCACCATATTTTTACAGTAATTGGCGACTTTGACCGCCTTATCTTCCGGGTTCAAACCTTTTTGCAGTCTCTTGTTATGCGTTGTGATCCCGGTCGGGCAGGTGTTTTTGTTACATTTCAAAGCCTGGATGCAGCCCAGGGAAAACATAAAGCCGCGCGCGGACGTCACAAAATCCGCGCCCGCCGCAATGGCCCAGCCGACTTCCGAAGGCGTGACCAGCTTGCCCGATGCAATCAGCCTGATCCGATCCTGCAGCCCGTATTGATGTAGAATGTCTGAAACAAGAGGCAGGGACTCCTTAATCACCAACCCCACATTGTCCATTAGCGGCATCGGGGCTGCGCCCGTTCCGCCGTCACCGCTATCTACTGCGATAAAATCGGGTGCGTTTTCAATACCGCGTACGTGAATTTCTTCGCAGAGAGTCTTAAGCCAACCAAAAGCCCCCACAACCGCTTTAAAACCAACCGGTTTACCGGTTACTTCACGGATATGGCGGATCATGTCCATCATCTCGCCGGGACTGTCAATCTCAGGGTGCCGGTTCGGAGAGATAGAGTCCCGCCCTTCCGGGATACCGCGAATTTTTGCGATTTCCGCCGTTACTTTCACGCCGGGCAGAATACCGCCTTTCCCCGGCTTTGCGCCTTGGCTCATTTTCAGCTCGAACATCCGCACCTGTTCATGCGCGGCGACTTCCTCGAGCTTGCGATCGCAAAGATCGTCCTTCTCATTACGTACGCCATATTTGGCCGTGCCGATCTGGAATACAATGTCACAGCCGCCTTCCAGATGATAAGGCGACAGGCCGCCTTCGCCCGTGTTCATCCAGCACCCGGCCATCCGTGCACCATTGGAGAGTGCACGAACGGCAGGGGAGGAGAGCGCGCCGTAACTCATGCCCGAGATATTGAAAAACGACGGCGCATCGTAAGGCTTTTCACAATAAGGGCCGATTCGCAGGGGCTGCATTTCTACCGCATCTTCATCCAAAGTCGGGAAAGGACAATTCACGAAGATGGCAGTACCCGGAGGATTGAGATTTTTGGTTGAGCCAAAGGCCATCGTGTTGTCAAGATTTTTGGCAGCCCTGTCCGCCCATTCACGCTCGGCGCGATTGAACGGCATTTCTTCCCGGTCCATGGCAAAGAAATACTGCCGGAAAAACTCCCCCAGCAGGATAAACAAGTAACGGAAGCGGCCCAGAACCGGGTAGTTCTTACGCACTGCGTCTTTGGTCTGGGTTACATCCAGTATAAACAGGATGACCACGGCAAAAATACCTAACCCGGCAGCAAATACAAACAGAGTTGAAAGATATTGCAGGCTGGTCATTACAAAATCATGCGAAGGTATATCCATCTTAATAAGAACGAACCCGGTTGGACAAGACTTTGAAGCCGCTCGTGACAGAGTGCCTTCGTTCGATCGGCGGGGTGTATTATACCAAGTCTCTCGGTATACGCCGGTCCCAGCTGCGTGTAAATACGCGCACATCTCCCTCGTAGGCGTCTAGTGTACCCCGTCACTGATATTGTAACGTTCAGCGGCCCGCAAAGCGGTGAGCCGCAAGGCCTGTCTCGCCGGGAATGGCGCGCCCTTCTCAGTAACGCCGTGGATGACCGCTTTCCGGGCCGCCCGAAGGGAGCACGCCTGAGCCACCATTGGGGCGTTGCGCTCCTGGTAAAGGACTGGGCCATTCACTGCGGATCGCGCCTTCCACTGGCGGCTCAGGCATGCTATCCCCCCCATGCGCAGGACGGCCACGAAATGATTATCCGATGTGCGTTATAATTCGACTACTCCATTAATTAGGTGTTAAGTCCAGATGGACACCCCAGACATAACAACTCCACAACTGTCGGAGTCCGTGCGGCGGGAAATCGACCATTCCGTGGCGAAATTTCCGGACGGCAAGCAGCAATCGGCCCTGATAGACGGGTTGCGCGCCGCGCAACACGGGAACGAAGGGTATCTGACCCCCGGGCTGATCGAAGCTGTTGCACGATATCTCGGATTGGAGCCGATCCAGGCATACGAAATCGCTTCGTTCTACTCAATGTTCGAAACCAAACCGGTGGGCCGTCACAGCATTTCCGTTTGCACGAATGTCTCGTGCATGTTGTGCGGAGGGGAAGAGATTCTGGCGCACCTGGAGAAAAAGCTCGGCATCAGCGTAGGTGAAAGCACGCCCGACAACAGAATCTATCTGAAGAAAGAGGAAGAGTGTCTGGCGGCGTGCGACGGCGCGCCGATGATAATGGTGAATCACCGTTACCACGAAAACCTCACACCCGAGAAAATCGACGAGATTATTGAGGCATTGGAATGAACGATTCGCGGATGGGTTTGCGGAAAGGCCCGGTTGCCTATACGACGATGGACCAGGACCCACCCTGGGCCCTCGAGTCCTACCGGAAGGTCGGCGGCTACGAAGGCCTGAAACGGGTGCTTAAAGAGCCGGTGGAGCGGGGCGCCGTCATTGAGGAAATCAAGGCGTCGGGACTGCGCGGTCGCGGCGGCGCGGGATTTCCGACCGGGGTGAAATGGGGTTTTATGCCGCGTGACAAGCCCGGTATGAAATACGTGGTCTGCAACTCGGATGAAAGCGAGCCGGGCACTTGCCATGATCGGGACATCCTGCGTTACAACCCCCATGCGGTGATCGAGGGTATGATTATCGGTGGTTATGCCATGGGGGCGAACGTAGGCTACAACTACATTCGGGGCGAGTTTCTCGACGAACCGGTGCCCCGTTTCGAGCACGCCCTCAAGGAAGCCCGCGAAGCCGGTTTTCTGGGCGGGAATATTCTCGGTTCGGGGTTTGACTTCGACCTGCACACGTTCGTTGGAGCCGGCGCGTACATCTGCGGGGAGGAAACCGGTTTGCTCGAGTCGCTGGAAGGTAAGGTCGGGAAACCCCGTTTCAAACCGCCGTTTCCGGCCAGCTATGGCGTATATGGCAAGCCCACCACGGTAAATAATACTCTGACGTTTGCCTCGGCGGCGGCGATCGTTCGCAACGGATCCGAGTGGTTTAAAAACCTGGCAAAGCGGGGCGACGGGGGCACTGCGGTGTACTCCGTGTCCGGGCACGTGAACCGGCCCGGCAACTATGAGCTGCCTCTGGGCATAGCGTTTCCAAAATTACTGGAGATCGCCGGCGGCGTTCGTCATAACCACAGGCTCAAAGCGGTGATTCCAGGCGGGTCGTCCGTGCCCGTAGTGCCCGGAGACATGATGATGAGCCTCGACATGGATTATGACTCCCTGAGCAAGGCGGGATCGGCGTTGGGTACCGGCGCTGTCATGGTAATGGATGAAACCACTTGCATGGTGCGGGTTCTGGAGAGAATTTCGCGGTTTTATTTCGCCGAGTCCTGCGGCCAGTGTACGCCTTGCCGGGAGGGCACCGGCTGGATGAACCGCGTCATCAACCGGATTCTGGCCGGACGCGCCGTCATGGACGATCTCGACATGCTCGTGGACGTGGCTAACAAGATCGAGGGGCGTACGATCTGTGCCTTCGGTGACGCCTCGGCATGGCCGGTGCAAAGTTTTCTGAAACACTTTCGCCACGAATTCGAAGCGATGATCGATACGAAGCGGCAGGAAGTGGCGTAAACGGTATATTTTTTACTCCCCTCATCCGCTTCTTCTTCCCTCCAGGGGAGCCGGCTGGACCATTTGCCCTTAGTACCCTTGGGCATAAATACACACACGTTCAGAGCGTCTCCAAAGTGCCAATGCAAGGCGCGCTTCGCAGGGAATGGCGAGCCCTTTTCAAGAAGCGCAACGCCGCAGTGGCGCTTTGGAGGCGCT
>JAANXG010000013.1 GCA_018263405.1 Gammaproteobacteria bacterium | reverse complement strand
TTCTCAATAACCCCGTGCAAGAATGTGGGGGTAGGGTTGTCTTTCAGGGCTGTCGAAAGCACGGAGGCTTTCGCCAGAGCGTACAGGGAGGTATCTACAGCGTCCCTGAAAGATAACCCTACCCCCACATGGTCGCCGACATAAATCAATTCCTTCAAAAAAAACCCCGCGCCCAACAAAAGCAGAAACGTGGCGATCACGGTCCGCAGCACCCCATCCCGGATGCGGTTCGCCCAGCGCGTGCCGAGATACAGCCCCGGGATGGATCCCACCAACAGCGGGGCCAACAGAGATGGGTCCACGACACCCAGTTGCCAGTGCCCCAATCCAGCCAACGCCGCGAGGAATACCGCGTGTGTCAGATCGGTACCCACAATGGTTGCCATGGGCAGCGTTCGATAAAACAACAGCAGAAACGCAGCGCCCAGTGCGCCGGCTCCCACCGACGACAAGGTGACCAGGGCGCCGATGAATGCCCCGCTTGCCACGGTGGCGAGAAACACCGTCCGTTCGGCAAAGTCGATGTTCCTGTATTGCATCAACCAGGGACGCAACAGCGTTACCCCCGCCGTCAACACCAGGGCGCCACCCAGGATAACGGTCAATACACTTTCGTACTCGGTCCCCTTGCTATGCCAGTTTCCCAGGAGCCACAACATTGCACCGGAAGCCGGCAGACTGCCCAGCGCCATGCGGCCGACGATGCGCCACTGGATATTGCGCCGGATCTGATGCAGCACCGCTCCAACGGATTTGGTGAGCGCGGCATAGACCAGATCGTTGCCGACGGCGACCGCTGGTGGAATTCCATAAAGAATCAACGCCGGCGTCATCAGCGCACCGCCGCCGACGCCCGTCAAGCCCACCAGCAGGCCTACCACGAAACCCGCGGGGACGAGGAGTAAATCCATGGGGGTATTTTATATAAATGCGAGGCCCGGGTGTTGGTCGGCGAAGCGGCGCGCCAGCGGTTCGAACTCGACACAGCTCATACTGAAGTCTCATGCAAGTCTAATTCGTCCCGCGTGCCGCGTGCACGCTTTCGAAATATCAATGGAATTCGATCATGGGACGGTTGATAGCGCTCCGTGATCTCGTCGAACCCTCCGAGGAGTTGGCCGGCGGTTTCCTGCGGCGCCGGCTCAAAGGCGTCGATGCCGCAGCGTTCCATGTACATGACATGGTCGCGGCGCGCTCCAAGCGCACGGATCTCGCCCTGAAAGCCGTGCCGCTCACGGAGCAGGTACGCCTGGGAGTACCCTCGGCCTTCGGTGAACTTGTCAAACTCCAGGGCGATCAACCCGAGCCCGTCGACGAACGGCACCAGATCGTCCAGTGCATCCCCCGGCGACAGGCGAACACCGATGCGACCGCCGTAACCGTCATAGGACTCGCGGTCCCGGATCCAGCGGCCAAGGGATACCGTGACGTCCCCGGACACCACGGGATCGTCGTCAGGCAGATGCGACCACTGATTGTCTTGAATCTTTCGATTTATGATGACTGACATACACTTGGTCCTTGAAGGGTTGGATACCGAGCCGCGCATAAGTGTCGATGAAGCGTTCGCCTTCTTTGCGCCGGCCGATATAGACGTTGATAATCCGCTCGATAGCGTCGGCGACGGCTTCCCCGGGCAAGCTCGGCCCCAGGCGCTTGCCGATGGCCGCAGCATCGTCGGCGCGGCCGCCGAGGGTAATCTGATACCACTCCTGGCCGCGCTTATCGACGCCGAGAATACCGATGTGCCCCACATCGTGATGACCGCAGGCGTTCATACAGCCGGACATCTTCAGCTTGACTTCACCGATGCCGTAAAGCCGGTCCAACCGGTCGAACTTTTCGTTGATTTGCCTGGCGATATTGATGGTGCCCGCGTTCGCCAGAGAACAGAAATCCAGACCCGGGCAGCAGATCATGTCGTTCAAAGTGTCGATGTTCGGCGTGGCGAGTCCGTGCTTGTCGAGCTCACGCCAGACCTCAACGATGTCCGCCTGTTTTACGTATGCCAGCACCAGGTTTTGCTCGTGGGTGCTGCGGATTTCATCGCGGCTGAAACGTTCGGCGATGTCCGCCACGGCGTACATCTGGCTCGACCGGATGTCACCGGGCGCCACCCCCGGCCCCTTGAGGGAGATCATGACGATCCGGTAGCCGGGGTTCTTGTGCTCCAGGGTGTTGTGCCGGTGCCAGTCGGCGAAACGCGTATCCAGCATCCAACGGTCCGCCCGGCTGCTATCCGAGGCGCGCTCCCCGCCGTCCGGCGGCGTGTCGTCACGAAAATGGCGCGCGACGGTCTCGACCTCCGCCGGCCCGATCTCCAGCGATTCGCCGGCCGCGAGCATGTTCTGCCATTCCCGCTCCACCTGCCCGTGGAACTCGTCAATGCCGACGGCATTGACGAGTATCTTGATCCTCGCCTTGTGGAGATTGTCCCGGCGGCCGAGTAGATTGTAGATCCGCAGGATCGCTTCCAGGTAGGACAGCAGATGCCGGCGCGGCAGAAACCCGCGGATCAACTTGCCCACCACCGGGGTGCGACCCATGCCGCCCCCGACCCAGACCTCGAAACCGGGCTCGCGTTGTTCATCGGTCACGACGCGGAGCCCGATGTCGTGAAACTTTATGGCCGCCCGGTCCCGCTCGCCACCGGTCACCGCGATCTTGAATTTTCGCGGCAACCAGGAAAACTCCGGATGCAGGCTGGACCATTGGCGGATAATCTCGCAGTACGGCCGCGGGTCCTCGATTTCGTCCTTGGCCACGCCGGCAAGGTGGTCGCTGGTAACGTTGCGGATACAGTTGCCGCTGGTCTGAATGGCGTGCATGTCGACGTCGGCCAGTTCTTGTAGAATATCGGGGACGTCTTTCAGTTCGGGCCAGTTGTATTGAATATTCTGGCGCGTCGTGAAGTGGCCGTAACCGTGGTCGTATTTTTCGGAGATTCGGCCCAGTGTGCGCATCTGCCCGGAACTTAGCAGGCCATAAGGTATGGCTACCCGCAGCATATGGGCGTGGCGCTGCAAATATAGCCCGTTCCTCAATCGTAGCTGCTTGAATTCGTCGTCGGTGAGTTCCCCGTTCAGATATCGATCGACCTGGCCGCGAAACTGTGCCACCCGCTGATTCACCAATGATCGATCGATGTCGTCGTACTGATACATGGCTACCGCCGTCATCCGGGATTTAAGCTCTGACAAAGCCCAGTTCCGGCAGATACTATTGATTTTGCTTAAGAATAAAAAAGTATAAATATTGATATTTATATAACTATTAGTTATTTTCTTGCCACAACTTGACTCGACCGGGGACTACCGCCCGCCGCGCCCAGCCAAAGGCGCCGTGTCGGACTGTATGCGCCGCGACCGGGCCGTTTCAGCACGCCAGTGCCGAAGTCATTCCCGTACCTGTGGATTTTATGCGGTCGACACCGGTGAGTTGGGGCAGCGCCGGCGATGATGTGGCGGTAGGATTATTGAGAGTTCCAGTTCCCGCAAACGAAAATACCGTTGCCGCAATGGCCGGCGCGGATGGACGAGCGCCGCGACGAAATCGTCCGACGGGTAAAGTTGATGAATATCCCAGGCATTCCCGTTGACGTGGTCGTCGACGGCCAGAGGCGATGAGTAACAGTCCTCGCACAGTTCCCGGCAGTCGAAGGGGAAACGGATACCGACACCCAGCGCCTTGCCGTAGCCTTCCTTGCGCGTCCAACAGGCCAGAAACATCCGGCGGCGCTCCCCCTCGGGCAGCCCCAGCAACGCGGCGGACTCTTTACGGGCAAAGCGGCGCTCGATGATCCGCTGGAAACGGACCTGCCGCGACAGCGCTTCCAGGTCCACACCCAACTCCCGGTTCCAGGCGAACGCGTAAAGGGCAAACCCTTCCGTGTCCGAGTAGTTGAAACACAATTCATCGCCGCCGGCTTGGGCCGGCATTGAAGGCTTGCCGAGCGGGCCGTAACGGAACTCAAGCTCTGTCGGCGGGCGGTTCAGGTATCGGGACAAGATCAGCTTCAAAATTCCGCGGGCGGCGGTGAATTCACGCCTCGCGTGGCGCACTTTGAACCGCCGCCCCCGAGCGCTTTCTCGTCGACTCAACAAAACCTCGAGCGATTCGAGGTCCAGGCGAACCGAGTTCAGATCCTGCCACCACAGATGCACCTCACCCGGCTCCAGGGGCGGCACGTCCGCGACGATATGCCAGTCGATCGGATCGGTCATCGGTGCTCGCCGCAGTAGATTTCTCCTAAGTCCGACAGGCTCCTAGCCCAGGAACAGCCGACAGGCCGGGTTGTCCGTTTCGTCGCACCAGGCATAACCGATTTCCTTCAGGAACGCCCGGAACCGCCGTTTATCCTCCGGAGGCACCTGCAAACCGCATAGTACGCGGCCGACTTCGGCGCCGTGACTGCGGTAATGGAACAAGCTGATGTTCCAGGTCTGTCCCATGCGGTCGAGAAAATTCATCAAGGCGCCGGGCCGCTCCGGAAATTCGAACCGGTAAATGCGCTCGTTGTCGGCGGTAGGCGCGTGGCCCCCCACCAGATGACGCACGTGCAGCTTGGCCATCTCATTGTCGGTCAGGTCCACGGTGGGATAGCTGCGGCTGCGCAACTCTTTTATCAGAGCTTGTACTTCCTTGCCGGAAGATATCTGCATACCCACGAACACATGCGCTTGATCCGGATCGGCGTAGCGGTAGTTGAATTCAGTGATGTTCCGGTCACCGATAATCGAACAGAACTGACGAAAACTGCCCGGACGCTCCGGAATAGTTACCGTCAGTATGGCTTCGCGGCGCTCGCCGATTTCCGCCCGCTCCGATACGTGACGCAGTCGGTCAAAGTTCATATTGGCGCCGGAAGTGATGGCAATGACGCTTTTGTTCTTGAGCTTGCGTTGACCGAGGTACGCCTTCACGCCTGCGACCGAAAGGGCGCCCGACGGCTCCATAATGGAGCGGGTATCTTCGAAGACATCCTTGATTGCCGCGCATATTTCGTCGCTGCTGACACGGATCATATCGTCGACACACTTGCGCGCGATTCGAAACGTTTCCTTACCGACCTGGCGCACGGCCGTGCCGTCCGCGAAGATGCCGACTTCCTTCAAACGCAGCCGCCGCCCGGCCTTAAGGGATTGATACATGGAGTCGGAATCGTCGCACTCCACGCCTATTACTTTGATCTCCGGTCTGACCTGTTTGACGTAGGCGCCGATACCGGCGATCAGGCCGCCACCGCCCACGGGCACGAAGATCGCATGGACATTGTCAACGTGTTGTTTCAACAACTCGAAACCAATAGTCCCCTGCCCGGCAATGGTCAGCGGATCGTCAAACGGGTGCACGAAGGTCAGTTTATGCTTGGCGGCCAGTTCCCGCACCTTGCTGTAGGCGTCGTCGTAATTATCGCCGTGCAGAACGACTTCAGCGCCGCGCATGGACACCGCATCGACCTTGATGCTCGGTGTGGTTCGCGGCATGACAATCGTGGTACGGGTAGACAGCACCTGGCCGCTTAACGCAACGCCCTGGGCATGGTTGCCCGCCGAAGCGGCGATAACGCCTTTCTTCAACTGCACCCTGGAAAGCTGCGACATCTTGTTGTACGCACCCCGGCATTTGAATGAAAACACGGCCTGCTCGTCCTCGCGCTTGAGCCAAACGTCGTTGTTGAAACGGGCGGACAGGATCGAGGCGTAATCGAGCGGAGTTTCCTCCGCTACGTCATAAACGTGCGCCGTGAGAATTTTTTTCAGGTAATCCTGGAGCATAGGGTTCTTCGGATTCGATGTATCGGCAGTCCGGGGTCCGGCCAATGGCGGAGAAGGACCGGCATGCACGTTTTAAGAACTGGCCCGGAACGTGTTATCTTGATATCAGTCGGACACGGATTATGGCCAATTCACTGATTAACACGTTACCCGCAGATGTCACAAGATAAACCCAAGATCGCGGCGGCGGAGGCCGCTCTCGATTTTATAGAAACCGGCATGGTCGTGGGTGTCGGTACCGGCTCCACGGTGGATCGTTTCATCGCGGCCCTGCCCAAAGTCAAAGGCAAGATAGACGGCGTGGTCGCCAGTTCCAACGCCACCGAGGAAAAGCTCAGACAACAGAATCTGACGGTTATGACGCTGGACCGGTCCGGGGACCTGCCCTTGTACGTCGACGGCGCGGACGAAGCAACGCGGCATCGCTCCTTGATCAAAGGCGGCGGCGGCGCCCTGACCCGCGAAAAGGTAATCGCGGCGGCGAGTGAAAAATTCGTCTGCATTGTCGACCCAAGCAAGATGGTCGATGTGCTGGGAGCATACCCGCTGCCGGTGGAAGTCATCCCCATGGCCAAAAGCTACGTGGCACGCCAGCTGGTCAAAATCTGGGGACAACCAATGTTGCGGCAGGGATTCGATACCGACAACGGAAACCTGATTCTGGATGTTCGCAATCTGGATATTCCGGACCCGGTCAAACTGGAACAGTCGATCAATCAAATCGCCGGCGTGGTGGCGAACGGCATATTCGCCCGACGGGGTGCCGACATGCTGCTCGTGGGATCGGAATCGGGCGTTGAATCTATCTCGTAAATAGAGATTTTTTCGACACCAGGGCGATCCGGAAACAACGCATGGCGGAAAAAGATCTATTTACGAGATGGCTTCTATTGGACGAGATCTCAGGCACTTGGTGGCTCAAGCAAACCGCCTTCCAGCAGCGCCTTGAACGCGAAGTACGAAGGCATCTTTCGCAGACTGCCGCTGCGGTGGTCCACGAGGCCATAGCCGGGGTTGATCAACTCCCACCAGTAGACTTTTTCCACCCAACCGCAATGGTAGGCGATCCGGTAATACTCGGTGAGATAATGGGCTTGCGTCGCCTCGTCGACGGTCCGGTCGGGGTGCCCGGAGTTCGGCGTATACGGCTGCGTATGCAGCAATGGCCAGTTGCACTCGGTAATCCACAACCGTCCGTCGTTTCGATTTCCGATATCCACCAGGGCGCGCAGCAACCGGAGTTTTCGCCGCAGATCGAAGGCCAGATATTGCCGTCCGTACGGCGAACCCCGGCGGTTCACGTAGAGTAGCGCAGTGACGACATCGAGATGATAACGCCGGCGGTTGTAAAGCGTGCGGAGAGTCACCAGGGGTTCGAAATCGATCACCGACGACCCCACCAACGTAACTTCCGGGTGCGCGGTCCGCACGCGTTCAGCGGTCTCCAGCAGGGCCAGATATTCACCGCTGTGCGCGCACCCCCACTTACTCCGATTGACGGCGTTGCCAATCTGAAAATAGCTTGAAAGGTGCCGGAGCTTCGAGAAAATCGCCTCCAATGCATTCCGCCAGACCTCGGGGCGTAGGACACTGTCCCGGCTCTGCAAAATGTTGAAAAGCAAGTGATGATCCGAAAACTGCTCGGCGAAATCGGCGTACGCGTCCAACCGCTCCAGATCCCAGGACGGGATTCGTATCAGCAGTTCACGGACCCCAAGCTCGGCGACCATGCTGCGGATCTGCTCGTTATAGCGCTCGCAAGGCGTAATGCTAAGGCCGACGAACTGCGTGGCCGGACGGCTGCAAGGCGTCGCCTTGGTGCGCGCAAAACGCCACAACAGGCGCGGAGAAATCGCCAGAGCGGTAGCGGCGACTTTGAGATATTCAACGGTATTGGACGCCGTCAGACGGGGCTTGCCGTCGTTGGCAAGCTTGTATGGCTGGTTGGAATACGGATCCCACCACGATGGATACCCGGCATCGGAACTCATCTTATTCGCAACCATGGTTGATGCCGGCACGCTGGTATCGGTGCAGGCGAAGCGGGATGACGAGTAGAAGCCATCATATTCGTTCGAAAACCAGATCCCAGGTTCGATGACCCAGTCCCTCGCCCCGGCGTTCATATTTAGTGTAAGGCCGGCCGGCAGGCCGAACGGCGTCCCTTCCCGGGGTGCTTGCGTCCTTCAGCATCTTGCAAGTATTTAGGGTTTCCACCATCCAGGCGGCGTAGTCTTCCCAGTCCGTCGCGCAATGAACCGTGCCGCCGGGCTTGAGTTTCGAAGCCGCGAGGTCAACAAACGATCCCTGAATCAACCGTCGCTTGTGGTGGCGTTTTTTGGGCCAGGGGTCGGGAAAGAAGATCAAAAGTTTATCCAGGGAAACGGGGGCGACGCATTCGCGCAGAAAGTCGCCGGCATCGGTGATGGTGACGCGCACATTCCCGATGCCGGCTTCTTTCAGCCGCAGCAAAAAGGCGCCGACGCCGGGCCGGTACACTTCGACACCGATAAAATTGCAATCCGGGGCGTCCCGAGCCATTTCCAGCAATGCCTGGCCGTTACCAAAGCCTATTTCGCAAACGAGCGGCGCCTCCCGCCCGAACACCCGGTCCCAGTGAAAATATCGGCCCCGCGGATCCAGGCCGTATTGACTCCAGTATTCCGACAATGCCCGCTGCTGGGCGCGTGTAATGCGGCCTTCGCGGCGCACGAAGCTCCTGATAGGGCGCCGCGGCCGGCGGTCCGTAGACAGGGGTAAACTCCCTCGTTTCCAAAAATTACCTCGATGGTAAAACTTTTTTGGCCCCTTCGTGGAATTTTGTGGTTCACCCCGGGATGACGATTGCTCTCGCCCGGGCGCCGGGCACGAATTCTGTGAAGTTATTTTTGCGCGAGCCCTTAGAAGAACGTCCCTTCCAGGGGGGAAGAAGCACTCCCATATCGTTTCTTGGGCATCCGCCCGGCCAGATACGCCTCGCGCCCGGATTCAACCGCTTTGCGCATGGCCACCGCCATCAAAACGGGATTGCCCGCCGAGGCGATGGCAGTGTTCATCAACACGCCGTCGCAGCCCAGTTCCATGGCCTCCGCCGCATCGCTGGCCGTGCCCACACCGGCGTCGACAATGATCGGCACGTCGGCATCTTCCAGGATAAACAGGATGTTATAGGGGTTACGGATTCCGAGACCCGAGCCGATCGGCGCCGCCAGCGGCATCACGGCAACACAGCCCATATCCTCCAGCTCCTTGGCTACGACAGGATCGTCGTTGGTGTACACCATGACCTCAAACTCGTCCTCCACCAACCGGGCGGCTGCATCCATAGTGGCCACAATATCCGGGAACAGTGTACGTTCGTCACCCAGCACTTCCAGTTTCACCAGGGAATGGCCGTCGAGAAGCTCCCGTGCCAGGTTGCAGGTTCGTATGGCTTCATTGGCGTTGTAACAACCCGCCGTATTGGGAAGAATGGTGTATTCGGATGCCGGGATCACATCGAGCAGGCTCGGCTCGCCCGGGGTCTGTCCGATATTGGTACGACGGATTGCGACCGTGACAATTTCGGCACCGCTCGCCTCGATCGCGGCCTGGGTTTCGTCAAGGTCCTTATACTTGCCGGTTCCGATCAGCAAGCGCGATCGAAACTGCCAATCGGCGATCACCAATGGATCGTCATCGGTCAAGAGCGCGGGTTTGGAATCGTTCATGGGGGACCGGGGTGTTAGCCCCCGCCTATCGCGGCGACGACTTCGATGTGGTCACCGCCGTTCAGCACGCGTTGCGCGTACTGGCTCCGCGGCACGATTTCCTCGTTGACTTCCACAGCCACTCGCCGGTCCCGCAGATCCAGTGCCTCGACCAGCTCGGCGAGCGTATGCCCCTCCGGTATGGGCCGTGTTTCCCCATTGACGGTGATCTTCGAATTCATGCTTTAAAGCCTAGCGAATCGTTTGCCATACAGTCAATTTCTCTTTAGGGCACCTCTATTCATTGTGGGCGAGAAAGGCTGAGAGATGAAATATTCAAGATCAAGGCGAAATTCGCACGTAATAGCCAGCTATCGCGAAAGATTTTAACGCGGATATTGGATATTTTGGACTCAAGATTTCCGGCCATCAATGAATAGAGGTGCCCTTTACCTGAAAGCCGTTATCGGTCAGACTTTTACTCGTTTCACACCGATACGCATACTTTGAACGTGGAGTCGAAGCGGGTGTAGTTCAACGGTAGAACCTCAGCTTCCCAAGCTGATGACGTGGGTTCGATTCCCATCACCCGCTCCAATACGTGCGACACACCGACCCGCGAAGGGTACACTATGGAAATTCATGCGGGAGATTCGCCGTGTTCCGTCGCCAGCAGGCGGTCGAGTTCGGCCATGACGTGCTCGAGATCGCCCGAGGCCGCTTCGTGGCTCCGGCTGTCATAAACACGAAACACATCGTGCGCCCGATCTCGAATAAGGCTATACGCCAAAACTTCATCAGCGCCGCCCCGGTGGATCTCGAAAACGTCACCGCCGCGTTCGTTGCTCGTCCAATGCCAGCGCGTGGCACGGCCGTGCGCAATGGTATGCCCGCCAAAGCTTTCGAGTTTTTCGCGATCCTCCTTGCCGATAAAGTTTTCCGGCAATGTGATAACTTTTCTCATCTCCGGTCTCTTTGAAAGCCGCCGTTAGACAAAAATATACTACATGTATGAACGTGGTTCGAGCGTGGTCCCGGTCAAGAAAGCCGCCGCGCCGGCCCCGGGCGGGCAGGATTACTCCGCTTTGATATCCACACATAACAGCGCGAAACCGGTCATCTCTTACGAGATTAGAGACAGCGGTAACCTTGCCCACGAAATCGAGCGTATTGTTACGGAGCAGATCGACCGGGGAATTGCGGAAATCGACGACGGCGATCTCGACCCCGCCTCCACGGTCCACCAATCGCGAAAACGGTGTAAGAAAATACGTGCGGTATTGCGCCTGGTCCGCGAACCATTGGACAAGGATGGCACCTACGGCACGGAAAATGCCCGGTTTCGCGATATCGCCCGGCAACTCTCGGCGCTGCGTGACGCGTCGGTGCTCATTGAAACCCACGACTCGCTTGCGATAAACGTCACAAACCCCGATGTCCAAATCGAGTGCGCCGCCATACGCGGCAAACTAACCACCCGGCGCCGACGGATCGCCGAAGAGAACGCGAACCTGAGCGAACGCCTGAAGACCGCGCGCGCGCAACTGCTCGAAGGCCGCGACCGGGTGCTCGAATGGGCCGGGCGTGCCCGCGATTTCCAGGACCTGGAACCCGGCCTCGGGAAAACCTATCGCCGGGGCCATCGGGGCATGGACGAAGCCTACAAAACGCTGTCCGACGAGACGTTCCACGAATTTCGCAAACGCGTCAAATACCACTGGTACGCGTGCCGGCTGCTGCGGAATATCTGGCCGGCCGAAATGGATGCCCGTACGACAGAGTTGGCCAAACTATCCGAACTGCTTGGCGATGAACACGACCTGAGCGTCTATCGCTCGATGTTGGAGAGCCAACCGGACTGGTTTGGCCACACATCGCGCCAACACGACATGCTAGCCGCCGCCGATCGGCGCCGCGCCACCCTTCGGCGGGAGGCACGTCCGCTCGGCATACAGCTGTACGCCGAAACGCCCGGACGCTTGCCGGAGCGGTTTCGACGATATTGGCAGGCTTGGCGGGCAGAAGGCACTTGAATCATCCCAACCATAGAGAGCTCCCAGTGACCGATTCTCATTTAAGGCCATTTCAGGATTATCATGCCGTCCAGGCCCAAACGCCCGCCACCACACGTGTTCGGTAAGTCCCGTGACCCACGAACGCGGCGTTTTGGTAAGCAACTGCTGAACTGGTTCGACCGCCGCGGACGACGCGACCTGCCTTGGAGCCGCAGCCGGGATCCCTACCGGATCTGGGTCTCGGAGATCATGCTACAGCAGACCCGGGTGGCCACCGTAATCGACTATTACCGGCGCTTCATGGCGCGGTTCCCGTCCGTGAACCAGCTCGCGGACGCCGACCTCGACGAGGTACTGCACCGGTGGACAGGGCTGGGTTACTACGCGCGGGCCCGTAACCTGCACAGGGCCGCACGTATTGTTGCGGACAAGTACTACGGGCGCTTCCCCACCGACCTGGACGCACTGGTACAACTCCCGGGTATCGGCCGGTCGACGGCGAGCGCCATTCTGGCGTTCGCTCTTCTGCAACGGCATCCGATCCTGGATGGCAACGTCAAGCGAGTGCTCGCCAGGCTGCATCGCGTTGACGGCTGGCCGGGCAAGCGGGCAGTGGAAAAACGGCTCTGGATCCTGGCCGAACAATACACACCGGGAGATCGCGTGGACGACTACACCCAGGCCATCATGGATCTGGGATCAGGTGTCTGCCTGCGCCGCAATCCCCGCTGCGGCGCCTGCCCCGTAGCAGGATTATGCGCTGCGCACCGGCACGGCGACGCCGAAGCGTATCCGGCCCGGGCGCCTCGCAAGGTAAAACCGGTCAAGGAGACGGGTATGCTGCTGATTCGCAACGAGCGCGGCGAAGTCTTGCTGGAACAGCGTCCGCCGAGCGGAATCTGGGGCGGGCTTTGGGGGCTGCCGGAATGCGCCGCCGATCTAGGCTCCACCACGCGTGACTTCAACACCCTCGGCCTTACCCTGAAAACCGGCCGGCCCTGCGAGGTTATACGGCACACCTTCACGCACTTTCATCTGGATATCACGCCGATTCCGGCACGTGTCCGCGCGCCACTCGATACGGTCATGGATAACCAAAACCGGGTCTGGTATAACCCGGAGCAGCCCCGGATGCTGGGACTCGCGGCACCCGTTAAACGATTGATAGAAAAACTGAATTAGTTTATGTCTCGAACTGTACAGTGCGTGAAACTCGGTACAGAAGCCGAAGGTTTGGATCGATCGCCCTGGCCCGGAGAACTCGGCCGGCGCATCTATGAAAACGTATCCAAGCAGGCCTGGCAGGAGTGGCTGAGCCTGCAAACCATGTTGATCAACGAGAATCGGCTCAACCCCATGAATCCGGAACACCGCAAGTTGATCGAGGAACAAATGGAAAAGTTCTTTTTCGGGGAGGGAGCGGAAACGCCGGTGGGATATGTACCCCCGGAGGAATCCGGCTAAAGCAAAACCCGCAGGGTTTGACGTACCCGCATGGCCTCGTTTAAATAACGCACTTTTCGCTCTCCCCTCGGCCAAGCAGCGGGGTCGCACAGTGACAGGGTGAGCAGAGGAATGAAAACCCCGTTTCCGGTCCAGGGCGAAGATATTTATTAGTACCGTTTGCAGGTAATGGCCAGGTAGCTCAGTCGGTAGAGCAGGGGACTGAAAATCCCCGTGTCGGCAGTTCGATTCTGTCCCTGGCCACCATAAGTAATTGATTTCTCTTGTTTCTCATGATGGTGTCCGTGTCACCTTTCATCGACGTTGCGATGTAGAGGCAATGTAGAGGACAACGTATCGGTTACCACCACGGATCGATTCTCAGTAGAATCCCTCTCGCAAAACGCCTAGCATTGTCACGTATAGAACAAGGCCAACAGGAGATCGCCATGAGAATCGGTTTACTACTCCTTATAATCACCCACCGTCTCTATCAAATATAAAGTCGGCGCCGAACAAGAACCACAGGAATGGACGGGCAATGGCGACGATGACTCTCTGTCACGAGTCAGTGTCTTTGACAGTCACTCCGCGGCAGTGTATTTGACAGAGCGAACTGATGTCGCGTTCAGGCCGTTTGGTTTGGATCTTTTTGACAAGCTCGTGCAAGCTTGCAGAGCTGTTCGCAAGAAACTGGAGAGCGAGCGAGATTCACTAGCCTCCAGTACCTTACAAACCCTTCAGGTTCAAGAAGGCACAGCCGTCGCCAGGTTACTGGGTTCTCTGTCATCGCTGACCCGTCCGGATGATGTGCGGGCACTGGCTACGTTGTCGGACGATGAAAATACTCGCTTAACCTTACTCAAAAGTAAGCTGGCTGATCTCCAGGCCAGCGATCCGGCCAAGACTGCAAGAGAGTTATCCATGCGCGCCGGGCGCTTTCGCGCACTTGCCAAACACTTGAACGACGTGAGTAACGCCCTGTCCAGCGAGGCTGTGCGGAATGTATTCGACGCACAGCAGGACGCGCAATCGAAGGCAGAGGCCGTGCAGAAGCTACGCGAGAATACTTTCTCGGAGGGACTGCTCTCGGGCACCGGATCGGCTAGCTGGGGCGAGATGTGGGAAAAGGCCCGCGAGTTTTCCCAGGCGGAGGCCTACCCAGAGGATTCCTTTCCCGTCACCACAGAAGACGCGGTTTGCGTGCTATGCCAGCAGGGACTAAGCGCTGATGCCGGTGCCCGACTGCAGCAATTCGAAACGTTCGTTACTTCAACAGCCGAGAAGGAATTTCGAGAAGCGAAAGCCCGATACAGCAAACTATACAACGATATTGACGAACTGAACGTATTCGAGAGCGACTGGCAAGAGGCGGTTAAGGAGGTCCGTATTGAACAGGATTCCTTGGCTGACGAATTGGAGCAAGGTCTCGTTACAGCACAAGAACGTCGGGACGCTGCTATCGACGGCCTAAAGCGCAAACAAGGCCTTCCAGACTCTTTACCCGAGTACAGCTTTCCATCTCAAACGCTTGAAACGCTCGTTCAGCAACTGGACGAGCGGGCACGAACTCTGACAGAGCAAAACGCCGAAGATGAGAAACAAAAGGTCACTGCCGAGCTACAGGAACTAAAAGACAGACAGGTCCTCGCCAATAACATCGACGCGGTGATCAACGAAATCGAGCGGAAAAAGAAGATTGCTGCTTATGAATTATGCCTTAGTGATGTAAGAACAAACAGTATCACCACAAAAAGCACTGCCGTCACAAGGATCGCGGTCACTGAGAAGCTCAAGGCAAGCTTCGCCGAAGAACTCGGTAATCTCCGATTCAAGCACGTCGAAGTCGAACTGGACGAGGCCGGCGGTGACCTTGGGAATCTGTATCACAGACTAATTCTAAAAAGAGCTCCGGGTGTCGAGTTACCCAAAGTTGTTAGCGAGGGTGAGGCGCGGTGCCTATCGATAGCCGCTTTCTTCGCCGAACTGAGCACTGCGGATGATCCTTCCGCTATCTTGTTTGACGATCCGGTGTCATCGCTTGACTACAAATGGCGCGAAAACGTGGCACGCCGTCTCGTCGAGGAAGCTAAAACCAGACAGGTCATTGTCTTCACACATGACATCGTTTTTCTTCTTCACCTGCATCAATTTACTGAAGAACAAGGCGTTAATCGTATCGATCAACATGTCCGCCAACTAGCGATTGGTGCTGGCGTGTGCGCTGAAGAACTCCCCTGGGTAGCGATGTCTGTAAAGAGGCGTATTGGTTACTTGAAAAACGGGTGGCAAGCAGCAGACAAGTTGTTCAGGGAAGGACATCAAGATGCTTACGAGAAAGAAGCTAGCCGCCTCTATGGCTTACTGCGAGAAGCTTGGGAGCGCGGCCTTGAAGAGGTTCTACTCGGGAGCGTTGTTGAGCGTTATAGGCCAAGTGTCCAAACTCAGCACATTGGAACTATTGCCGACATATCCAGCCAAGATTGCAGCGCTCTAGGAGCCTGTCGGACTTAGGGGATCGTAGCGAGGTAGGTGGGAAATCGAGACCAATTTTTCGATTTATTGAGGCGAATAGCCAGCTATTTAACGAAATAAATCGGG
>JAANXG010000129.1 GCA_018263405.1 Gammaproteobacteria bacterium | reverse complement strand
CGGAGCTAAGGATGCAATACCTCCCTGTACGCTCTGGCGAAAGCCTCCGTGCTTTCGACAGCCCTGAAAGACAACCCTACCCCCACATTCTTGCACGGGGTTATTGAGAACTTACAAATAAACAGCCTGAACAGGAGGATATTGTGAGATTGAAAGATCAAGTCGCATTGGTCACGGGCGGCGCACAGGGAATCGGTTTGGCGTGTGTGGAGCGTTTTGTAGAGGATGGCAGCAAGGTAGCAATCTTGGACTTGGACAGCGAACGCGGCAACCAGGTAGTGTCCAGGCTCGGACACGGCACGATGTTCATTCACGGAGATGTAGGAGACAAGTCCGCTGTGGATGATGCGGTTAAACAGGTAGTTAGTCATTTCGGCGCTCTGAATATCGCCGTCAGCAACGCGGCCATTGTACACTCGGCCGATTTCTTGGATATCGAAGAGCAGGATTTTGACCGGGTACTCCGGGTCAATTTGAAAGGCATGTTTTTAGTCGGCCAGGCTTCGGCACGGCGGATGGTCAAGCAGGAATCGGGCGGAGCGATTATCAATATGTCCTCGGTGAATGCCGTCGTGGCGATTCCCAATCAGGTGCCCTACGTGGTGGCGAAAGGCGGTGTTGCTCAGCTCACAAAACTGATGTCCTTGAGCTTGGCGGCGCACAACATCCGGGTGAATGCAATCGGACCGGGCAGCATTCTCACCGAGCTGCTGGAATCCGTGGTCTCCAGCGACGACGCTGCAAGAAATAAGATTTTGTCCCGGACGCCCATGGGGCGCATCGGTACGCCGAGCGAAGTCGCTTCGATCGCGTCTTTTCTTGCGTCGAACGATGCGTCTTACGTCACTGGACAGACAATCTACGCCGATGGCGGGCGGCTCGGATTGAATTACACGGTACCGGTGTCGTGAAGAAATTTATAGCGTCGATTCTCGCTGTTTTTGTATCCGCCGGCCTTACGTTCGAGGTAAAGGCTGCGGAGCGGCCGTTATGGGAGCTGGCCGCGGGCGGGGGCATCGTTAGTCTGCCGCACTATCGCGGCGCGGAAGACAACCGAGTTCTTCCCGTGCCTTTTGTCTATCCGGTCTATCGCGGGGAAGTGTTGAAGGTCGACGACGAAGGCGTGCGCGGAATTTTCCTGGAATCGAAGCGCGTACGATTCGACCTGAGCGCCGATGGCACGGTGCCGTCTTCCGGTGGTGACGTCGATGTGCGGGAAGGCATGCCGGAGCTGGATGCGACGTTCCAGCTCGGGCCCTCGCTGACGATCGACCTTTGGGAACGTGATAGGCACCGGGAAAAATTATTCCTGACGCTTCTCGTTCGGGGCGTCCTGGCCTTGGATTCGACACCCGATTACATCGGTCTGGCCGCATCGCCCAAGCTCACCTACCAGCGCCACGTGTACTTTGGTGACCGGTATTGGCGAATAGGGACAACGGGTGGCGTTGAATTCGGGTCGAACCGGCTGCATGACTTTTTCTACACCGTGGAACCGGTTTTCGAAACCGCCACGCGGCCATCGTTCAACGCAAGCGGCGGCTATGCAGGTACCCGTTTCACGCTGAGTGCGCAGGGGCGGCGGAGGCGCAACTGGATTGGCGCGTTTATCCGCTACGACAATGTCGATGGCGCCGTATTCCGGGACAGCCCGCTGGTGAGGCGGAGCGGCAACATCTCGGCAGGTATCGTGTTCGCCTGGTTCTTCGCACAATCAAAGCGGATGGTGACGGTGCCGGATACGGAGGCACTGCGCTATTGACGTCGACCCGAAGCGCCACGTCGTCGCCCGTGGCTTTTCGTATCGTTGGAACGAGAACGATTTGCGGGCTATCCTCCGCCGGACGGGTTACTTCTTCAGTAAATCGGCCAATCCTTCAAACGGGCGGTGGGTGGCTATTGTGGACCTCTCTTCGATCGGGCCGCTGCCACACGCGTCGACGTAGCGGGCATGTTCGTTATCGTGGCAGTAGACACACAGCAATTCCCAATTGCTCCCATCTTCCGGGTTGTTGTCGTGATTGTGATCGCGATGATGAACGGTTAGCTCATGCACGTTTTGGCGGGTGAACTCACGGGAACAGCGGCCGCAAATCCACGGATACATCTTCAGCGCCCGCTCGCGATAGCCCTTTTCCCGATCGGTTCGGTTGCGTCGGGCGTTGGCAACCACCTGGGCTAGTTTGTCTTTATCGTCGGGCATGAAGTAGCGCTCCCGAGAAGCCAGCTGCAAATATTCTATCTGTTTATACGCGGAAGGTCACGGAAGACCGCACCGTGTACTGTGTGTCGTCGACATCGAGGCCCCTCTACCAAGGTCTACCAAGGCCCGAACTCGATTTTAATAAAAGGGAGGGGAATAAAAGGGAGGGCAATAAAAGAGAGGGCGTTTATATCGCCCCAGGACCGGGTTATTTGGGACAAGAAGACGTGATGCCTAGTGTGTACCCCGTCAGTCGGCGTTGCGTGGGTTGTCGGCACGCATGCACGGACGGGGCGACACGAATCCCCCGTCCGCATTATACTGTTTACGGTTTAGGAATCTGACTTGACTTTGACGTAGCCGACCTTCGGGATATACACATAATCGTCGGACAGGTGCTGCTTATGGACCATGATCCCTCCCTCCGCCTCGTCGCCCTTGACATCCACTCCCGTCACCATCGCATTTGCCCCGAACGGGACGGCGGCGAGTGCGCCCAATACCAGGATCGTTGCACCGAGTTGCTTTGCTTTTTCAATCGTAATCATCAGGAAAACCTCCACACGAATGTTCGCGTAAATGTGTATTTGCATGGCAGCGTTTTATCGCTGTTATCCATTGGATGCGCGGCACGGCGGATTGGTTACACCTTGATTTGTTGGGGTACCAGGGCAGTGAACTATCCTTGATCATTAGGTTCTTATCCAATTATGAAAGTTAGCGCAATGGTCACGGTACTTGTAACCGATCATCCTGTTTGAGCATCTGAATTTATGGACGGCTGGAGACAGAATGCGTATGCCGAGGTCGATGAATCCGAACTCGTCCGAAAAATCGTCGAAGGAGACGAAGCCGGCTTCGAGTACCTGGTCCGCCGCTTCGGCGGGCGAATGTTGGCCGTGGCACGCAGAATTACCGGAAATGAGGCCGACGCCCAGGATTGCCTTCAGGAGGCATTGTTGAAGTCATACTCGAACATAGGTCAATTTCAGGGACGTTCCGGGCTCAATACATGGCTGCACCGTATTGTGGTGAATGTTTCCTTGATGCGACTGCGTTCGCAAAAGCGTGCCCGCGAGGATTCCCTGGACCCATTGTTGCCGGATTTTGACGGACATGGAATGCGTGTCGGAGACGCCCCGATAGCCGGCGTGGAGGAAATCGAAGAAATGTACGAGCAGGGCCGGACCCGGGCGGCGGTTCGTGCCGCCATCGAACGGCTGCCGAACGACTATCGGGCCATCGTCATCGCGCGCGATATCGAGCAGTTGAACACCAGTGAAACGGCGCAGCTACTGGGGATATCCACCTCATTGGTTAAAACGCGGTTGCACCGCGCCCGCGCGGCGCTGAAGCGGTTGTTGGATCCTGTTGAAATCTAATGCGGTATAAGCCGCACTATTATATACTGACGAATCATGAATCGAACGAAATCAATCATGATGCGATATGTGCCCATGATGGTAACTTGTAAAGAAGCGCACGGATTCCTGGATGACTATCTCGCCGGTGAACTGCCGACAAAGCAGCGTATCGTGTTTGATTGGCACATCAAAATGTGTAACTGCTGTAAACAATATCTAGACACCTATCAGCAGTCGATCGCCTTGTGCCGTGATAATTTTTACGACTCCGAGGAAGACTGTGAGGACATACCCGAGCAGATTGTCCAGGGGATTGTTGCGGCCAAGCGAACCGGCGGCGATTGAACATTCCATCGATCGTCGTCCACTAACGACGCCGGTTTTCCTCTAACCAGGGCAGCTCCACAGTGGTCTCGAGGTGTTCCCGCACCTCCGGCTTGCGGGAGAACTCCTCGAGGGAAAAATAATCCGCTGCGTAGTCGAGGGTCTTGAGCCACCGCCTGGTTTGCTTGATTGCCCGTCCAAGCTGTGCCTCGGCGATGGTAATAACCGCCAGTAGGGCGTCGGGCCCTTTGGGCAGTGATCGATGGTCGAATCCTTCTATCTTTCCGATCGCTCTGCCTATTACGGATTGACGACGAATATGGCGGATACCCCATCGATTAACCCGGCTGACGAAAGGAAACCGTTTCGGGTTCAATGTCCGCGTTATGAACAATTCTCGAAAGTAACCTTCTACCAATTCCCGCGCCAGCAGATCCTCGAATTGGTGGTTATCGACCCATCCGGCGCATCCAAAGTTACGATCAAGCAAATAGTCGACCGGGGCGAAAAAATCAAAAAACACGTAATCGAGCTTTTGGAGGTTGGCCTGGATGCCGGGGTGTTGTATCCGGCTTTTCCAGGACGCGGGTTCGAGTCCCGCGTCCATGTGTAGGAGCCGGGCAACGGTGCAGCACGACACGTAATCCCGATCGTCTTCCTTGGAGTCGAAGTTATATCCCTGGACTCGGTCCAGCATATCGAGCGCCGAGCGATTGATCGTGCGCGAGTGGGTCTCGTTCAGGTCTCTATGCCGATATACCTCTACGTAGGCGGAGAATGCCGTATCGAGAAACACATTCAAAGGCACGGCCCGAGCGCCCTTTTCGTAGGTTTCGATAACCGCCGGATAACGCTCATTCCCGTCTTTCAAGATAGCGAAGATAGCCGAGTGCGACGAGAACCGTGTGGGATCGCTCAATGTCGTGTATACGCCGTTACCGTCGATGTTAACGTTTGCCAGCAAAACATCGCCGGGCCGAAAATGCAGGCCGCGAAAATTGACGCCGTCACCGGCGAATTCATATACGCCGAACACCGGATTCCGGCTCCACCGTCCGAACGGCCAGGGCGAGCTTCGGTTCGCACGGATATTGAGGAGGACACCCGGCCCGGCAAGTGCTCGGTACTCCGGGTATCGATCCGATGGAGTGCCCTGGCGGGCCAGCAAGTAGTGAATCGTCCTCGGGTCGACGTACCGCGACAAGCGGGAAATCAATGCGTCCGGCAGACGAGTGTCGAGCGCATCGACAATGCCGGTCAAGGTGTTATGATCCGACGCCAGCCAAGCGGGTGGATCTTCATGCAAACGCGCTAATAGTTTCCGCCGCCAGTGGAGATTTGCAAACTTGAGTTCGAGAAGCTGCTCGGCATCGAGTTCGCTGCGGTTCAGCGATCTATATGATTCGCGGATTTGTTGGACTCGTTCCAGGCAGGTGCCGGAGGCACTCAGGCTGATCTCGAGGGGTTCGCGAAGCAGCTCATCCAGCACGCGTTCGATGCGCCTCTACGCAGTCGCCGGCATTGCCCGGACTTGTTGAAAAGCCACCCAATGAGTTGGAGTTCAATAGATTTGGTATGAAGGCGAGATTCTAAATCTGGTACCGAGGAGAGGACTTGAACCTCCACGGGGGATACCCCCACTAGCACCTGAAGCTAGCGCGTCTACCAATTCCGCCACCTCGGCGCAGTATCGTTCGTCCTGCAACGGCACGAAGCGGGCGAACTCTACCGACTGATCGAAATTATGTCAACGAAACCATCCCGCAATGCCCCGGCGCCCTCGCGCAAACAAATTCTCGAATACCTCGACAAGCGGGGCAAGCCCGTCCCCGAACATACGCTCTTTCAAGCATTTGCCGTGCGCAAGGGAACCAGCCGTGACGAGTTCCTGGGGCGTCTGGAACGGATGAAAGTGGACGGCCGGGTGCTGGTGGACCGGCGGGACCGGTTCTTCCTGCCGGGTCGTGTGGATATGGTACGCGGGCGGGTTCAGGGACATCCGGACGGTTACGGCTTTCTGATCCCGGAGCACGGCGGGCAGGATTTGTTCCTGTCGGCGAAAGAGATGCGCAAAATATTGCACGGCGATACGGTGCTCGCCAAAGTTCGCCGAATCGATCGCCGCGGCAGGCTGGAAGGCACGATCGTGGAGGTGCTCGAACGGGGCAATGAAACGGTGGTGGGCCGTCTTCATATCGAGGACCAGCTATCTTTCGTTGTTCCGGACAACCCACGGATCGGCCAGGATATCTTCGTGCCCGAGGGCGCACGTGGTGAAGCCCGGCACGAGCATATCGTGGTGGTGGCGATTACGCGTCAGCCCGACAAGCGCAAACAACCAGTGGGCCGAGTGGTGGAAATCATTGGAGAACACATGGAACCGGGGATGGAAATCGAAATCGCCATTCGCAAGTACGGCATTCCCCATGAGTGGCCGGAGCACCTTGTTCGCGAGATGGATCGGGTCCCCGGCAAAGTATCTCCCGACGAGGCCGGCGAACGCCTAGATCTCAGAGCGCTGCCGTTGGTGACCATCGACGGCGAGGACGCCAAGGATTTTGATGATGCCGTGGCGGCCCGTCGGCTAAACGACGAGTCATGGGAATTGATAGTCGCCATCGCGGATGTTTCCCATTACGTGGATAACGCGACCGGATTGGACCGGGAGGCTTATCTGCGCGGTAACTCGGTGTATTTTCCGGAAAGGGTCGTACCCATGCTCCCCGAAGCCTTGTCGAATGGCATCTGCTCGTTGAACCCCGGGGTCGACCGGCTGTGTTTCGCCTGTATCATGCAAATCGGCGCGAGCGGCGAGATGCTGGAATACCGTTTCGAGCCCGGGGTAATGCGGTCTCGTGCTCGCTTGACTTATGCCCAAGTCGCCGCGGCGCTTTTGCGCCGGGACCGCGAGGAGTCCGACGAACTTATGGATTTGTTACCACACTTGAGAGACCTGCACACGCTGACCCGGGTGCTCAACCGACGCCGTGTCGAGAACGGCACCCTTGAACTGGAGCTGCCGGAAACCCGGATCTTGTTCGACGAGGAAAAAAAGATTCAGCGTATCGAGCCGGTGCAACGCAACGATGCACACCGTTTGATCGAAGAGTGCATGCTTGCGGCAAACCTCTGCGCTGCGGACTTTTTGTCGCAATCGAAAGGCCCTGGAATTTATCGCGTGCATGAAAAGCCCGACGGCGAAAAAATCGAGGATGCCCGGGCGTTTATCTCGGAGTTCGGCCTGAGTCTTGGCGGTGGCAAGGAACCGACGCCAAAGGACTTCGCGCGGATTATCGAACAATGCCGGGGCGAACCGTTCTCGCATATCGTTCAGGTAACGCTGCTTCGCAGCCTCAAGCAGGCGGAATATGACGTGGAGCTGTCCGGGCATTTTGCACTGGGGTTTGACCGGTACACGCATTTTACTTCGCCGATACGGCGTTACCCGGACTTGATGGTGCATCGATCGATCAAGCACAAAATTGGACGAATAAAAACCATGGACATGGATCATGGCGGACTGGGCCGTATCGCCGAGCATTGCTCCGTGACGGAAAGACGCGCCGACGAAGCGACCCGGGATGTCATCCAGTGGCTCAAAGCGGAATTCATGATGGACCGCGTGGGAGAGGTTTTTGACGGCGTCGTCAGCGGTGTGGCGGAGTTCGGTGTTTTCGTGGAACTCAGCGATCTCTACGTAGAGGGGTTGGTTCATGTCACCGCGCTGGGCGAGGACTATTTCCACTATGATCCGAGAGGGCGCCGATTGACGGGCGAACATTCCGGCGTGGTATTCCAGATCGGCGAGCAAGTGCGGGTACGGGTCGTGCGCGTCGATATCGACCAGGCAAAAATCGATTTCGAGTTGGTTGACGAGAATTCGCAACAGCGCGGCAAACGTCGGCGGCGTAAGCAAGGCAAGTGAACGAGTCCCGCGTTTACGGGTGCCATGTCGTCGGGGCGATCCTGGACCATGCGCCGGAGCGCATATTGACCGTTTATTTCAATCGCGGCAGGTTCGACGAGCGCTTGAACGCGCTGCGCGTCAGGGTGGCGTCTCTGGGTCTTGCGTCGGAAGAATGTCGGAAAGATACACTCGATCGATTTGTCGGACCGATCACGCACCAGGGGGTTGTGGCCCGCGTACGCCCGGCTACCACTTTGGACGAGCGGGCTCTGTACCAGTGGACGGAGACGGCCGCGCAGCCGTTGCTCTTGATTCTCGATGGCATTCAGGATCCGGGAAATCTGGGCGCATGCATTCGCAATGCCGATGCGGCCGGAGCGGAGATGGTGGTCATCGGGCGCTCGCAATCGGCGGACCTGACGGCGGCGGCGCGCAAGGCCGCCAGCGGCGCCGCCGAATGGCTGCCGGTGGCCCGCATCGGGAATCTTGCCCGAGTCATGGCGGGACTGAAGGAGCAGGGTGTCTGGTTGTTAGGCGCGGACGCACACGGCGAGTGTCCTTACTATCAGGCCGACCTCAAGGGGGCGGTCGGCCTCGTACTCGGCGCCGAAGGCACCGGGTCGCGTCATCTGACCCGAGAATCGTGCGATGCGACGGTATATATTCCAATGCTGGGTGGGGTCGGCAGCTTGAACGTTTCGGTCGCCAGCGGCGTGTTATTGTACGAAGCGCAGAGACAGCGATGCGAAGATGGCTGACCGGGGTAAATTGACGGCACTGGTCGAGGAGGTGGCGCGCGAACTCCTTGTCCGGCAATGGCAGTGCGTGACCGCGGAGTCCTGTACGGGCGGCGGCATTGCCGAGGCCTTGACCGATTTGGCAGGCAGTTCCGACTGGTTCGAGCGCGGTTTCGTGACCTATAGCGACCACTCGAAGCAGGAGCTATTGGGCGTTTCCGGCGAGACCATCGAGCGCCATGGTGCCGTAAGCGAGGAGACCGCGCGGCAAATGGCGGAAGGAGCTTTACGCCACAGCCGTGCGCAGGCGGCCATGGCGGTGACGGGCATCGCCGGCCCGGCGGGTGGAACACTGCAAAAACCCGTGGGTACCGTCGTGTTCGCTTGGGCCATGGGCGGGTTTGCAACGTCCGTTGGCACTCGTGTTTTCGAGGGAGATCGTCAAGCGGTCCGCGAGGCGGCCGTCGAGCAGGCGATCGAGGGGCTGTTGGCCCGGCTGCGACGCGCCTGAACGGGACGGTGCGTATGCTCGATCGGGCCGAGCCGGGACGACTTTTTTTCGCGATCTGGCCGGATTCCACGATCCGGGCGCGGTTGCTCGAATGGTCGGAGGCGATTCGAACGGATCCGGGAGCGCGCCCGGTTCCTGGCCCTAATCTGCATATTACCCTGGTGTTTCTGGGTGCGCAGGATTCTCCGCAGACGGAAGCCGTGCGCCGGGTCGCCACCGAGATTACTTGGTCGAGGGCGTCCCTGGTACTGGATCGAATTGGCTATTGGAAACGCTCGCGCATTATCTGGGCGGGCTCGCGGGAAGGCTCTGCCTCTCTGAGCGCGCTCGCCGCGGACTTGTACAAGGGCCTGCGCCGCATCGGTTTCCGGATCGAGGAGCGTCCTATTGTGCCGCACGTGACCTTGTATCGAAAAGCCCAACGCCGACCCAAGTGGTGCGAACGATCGATCGAGTGGTCTGTCGAGCAATTTTGTCTCGTCAAATCCCGGTTGTCGTCTGCCGGGGCGCAGTATGAAGTGCTTGAACGTTGGTCTGTCTCGGGTGATGTGAAATAATCACCCGTCAGGGTGGTGTACGGAAACAGCGGACGTTGTAAATGTTGAAAAGCATTGACGGAATACCTGCAAGATAAGAAGTTTCCTTCAAATTCAACTTTAACGGAGACGATGGTGGACGAAGATAAACAAAAGGCATTGAAAGCGGCACTGGGACAGATTGAACGCCAGTACGGCAAGGGTTCGGTGATGCGTATGGGCGATGCGGAAGTAGCCAAGGATGTGGCGGCGGTCCCTACCGGCTCGCTCGGGCTCGATATCGCCCTGGGGATAGGCGGGGTGCCGCGGGGGCGTGTTGTGGAAATCTACGGGCCGGAATCGTCCGGGAAAACGACATTGACGCTTTCCGTGATCGCCCAAGCCCAGAAACTGGGAGGTACAGCGGCCTTTATCGATGCGGAACACGCCTTGGATCCCGCCTATGCGGAGCGGCTGGGCGTCGATGTGGAAAACTTGCTGGTATCTCAACCCGATACAGGGGAACAAGCACTGGAAATCACCGACATGCTGGTGCGGTCCGCCGCGGTGGACGTGGTAGCAATCGATTCGGTGGCGGCGTTGACCCCCAAAGCGGAAATCGAGGGGGAAATGGGCGATTCGCACATGGGCTTGCAAGCTCGTCTCATGTCACAGGCTTTGCGCAAACTCACGGCTAATATCAAACGCTCTAATACCCTGGTGATCTTCATTAATCAGATCCGCATGAAAATCGGGGTGATGTTCGGTAATCCGGAGACCACGACCGGAGGCAATGCGCTCAAATTTTATTCCTCCGTCCGCCTCGATATTCGCCGTATCGGAGCCATCAAGAAAGGCGACGAAGTGCTCGGCAACCAGACCCGCGTGAAAGTGGTCAAGAATAAAGTCGCGCCACCGTTTAAACAAACGGAGTTCGATATTTTATACAACGAAGGTATTTCCAGGGAGGGTGAACTGATCGATTTGGGCGCCGAGAACGGCGTCGTCGAGAAATCCGGCGCTTGGTACAGCTATAAGGGGGACCGTATCGGTCAAGGCAAGGATAACGCGAGGCAATTCTTGAAAGATCATCCCGATATCGGCTCGGATATCGAAAACCGGATCCGTTCGGTCTTGGGGTTGCCGACGCAAGGCACGGCGCCCGCGGGTGAAACCGACAAACCGGACACCGAGGACCCGGAGGCGCAAGCCGGTGTTTCCGCGGAATCCAGGCGGAAAAGCGGTAAACGCAAAAGCGGTGCCCAAAACACCGGTACCTAAACGGTCCGGACAGGACGGGCTGCTGGATCAGGCTATGCGCTGGTTGGCGCGGCGGGAATACAGCGTTTATGAACTGAAGCGTCGATTGATTGGCAAGGGGTACGTGGAAGAGGACGTCCGGAAAGCGCTGGAAACCCTGGAATCCCGGTCGCTGGTCAGCGATCGAAGGTTTGCCGAATCGCTGTTCCGGAATCGCGTTGAGCGCGGTTACGGGCCCGTGAAGATCGCCCACGAGCTGAAGGTGAAGGGCGTCGGCGAGGTACTTATCGACAATGTGCTCGAAAACGACAGCGAATGCTGGGTAACGCGCCTACAAGCCGTGTGGGAGAAACGCTTTGGGCATCCGCCGGGGAGTTACCGGGAATGGGCCAGGCAGGCTCGCGGACTTCAGTCTCGCGGGTTTACCGCCGAACAAGTGCGGCGCGTGTTGCCGGAAATCGAGCCCTGAAAGGCCAACCCTGTCCCACACGATCGCCGGCATTACACGGACTTTTTAAGCGTTACGGTCCGACCCGGTAGCCGTTTGAACTCGAAACGATATGAAGACAGCACAAATTCGGCAAGCATTTCTAGAGTATTTCAAGCGGAACGATCACCAAGTCGTTCCCACGAGCCCGCTCGTGCCGGCCAACGATCCGACTTTGCTGTTCACGAACGCCGGGATGGTGCAGTTCAAGGACTTGCTTCTCGGCCTCGAG
>JAANXG010000128.1 GCA_018263405.1 Gammaproteobacteria bacterium | reverse complement strand
TACAGGGAGGTATTGCATCCTTAGCTCCGTAAACGGCACTTCCCTATGCCACTTCTTACAGCGTCCCTGAAAGACAACCCTACCCCCACATGATCGCCGACATTGCACGGACTTTTTGAGAAATTACCACGGCGTCGGTATGACCGGTGAGTATCCGTATCTCTATCACTGTATGGACTATCCCTACGCCGGCTACAACGGAACGATCGAACCCAACATGACTATGTGCGTGGAAAGCTATATCGGCGAGGAAGGCGGCAAAGAAGGCGTAAAGCTGGAACAGCACTGCCTGATCACCGACTCCGGCGTTGAAGTGCTGTCGAAGTTCCCGTTCGAGAAAGCCCTGATGGACGACTAGTGTAGCCGACACGATTCACGCCGGTATACGGGCGCAAGCAAAATTCGAATGGCCCGCTCCCGAACGAAGAGGGTAGCAAGGAACGTTACTCGATTTCGACGCCGCGGACTTGTTGGAAGCCGCGGGGAAGCTTGCGGCCGCGGAGACCGCGTTCACCAACGTAGTGATCAATGTCGCTGGGTTTCAATCTCAAGTATCGCCTGCCGGCATGCAAAACAAGCTTGTCACCCTCCTGGAACGTAACGACGGCCAAGATTTTCTCTTCGCCGGCTTTGAATTTCTTCGGCGGTATGTTGATCATTTTCACGCCTTTGCCCTTGTTCATACGGGGGAGTCCACCGGCCAGGTACATCAGCAGATAGCCGCCCGTGGTAACGATCGCTAGCCAGTCTTCCTCGGGATCGGCAATGCGCTGCGGCGTCAGCACACCGGCACCCCCCGGGACTTTGAGCGCGGCTTTGCCTTTCTTGTTTTTCGTGTGCAGCTCGCCGAGTGGAGCGATGAATGCATAGCCGGCGTCGGAGCCCAACAGGTATAAATCCGTATCGTCGCCCATCATTACGCCATGGAAAGTGGCGCCGGCGGGTGGATTCAGACGGCTGCTCAAGGGTTCCCCCTGGCTACGCGCAGACGGCAGGCTGTGGACGGGCACCGAGTACGTACGACCAGTGGAATCGATGCATACCATGGGCCGGTTGGAGCGGCCGCGGGCAGCATGGAGGTAAGCATCGCCGGATTTAAAGGACAGTTCCCGGGGATCCAGTTCGTGGCCTTTCGCGGCGCGCACCCAACCCTTTTTAGATAACACCACCGTGACAGGATCCGATGACACGAGCTTCGTCTGCTCGATCGGGCGGGCGGCTTCTCTTTCCTCGATGGGAGATTTTCTCGGGTCGCCGAATTCCCCAGCGTCTTCAAGCATCTCGTCGCGCACCAGATGCTTCAGGCGGGTCTTTGAATCCATGATTTTTTCGACCTGCTCCTTCTCGCGCTTGAGTTCCCTCTCTTCGCCCTTGATTTTCGTTTGCTCCAAGCGAGACAACTGCCGCAAACGAGTATCCAGGATATAGTCCGACTGCTCCTTGCTGAGCTTGAATCGCTTCATCAACACCGGCCGTGGTTCTTCTTCCTCGCGAATGATGCGTATCACTTCCTCGATGTTCAGATAAGCCTCTAACAAACCTTCCAGTATGTGCAGACGCTTGTCGACGCGTTCCAGGCGCCATTCCAGGCGCCGCCGTACCGTGTCCATGCGGAAGCCGACCCACTCCTTGATTAGGTCCCTAAGGTTGAAAACCCGTGGTTTTCCGTCAAGGCCAATGAGATTAAAGTTGACACGATAGCTGCGCTCCAGATCCGTGGTAGCGGAAAGATGGCCCATCAAGGAGTCATAATCGATTCGGTTGGAACGCGGCTCGATGATGAGGCGGGTCGGGTGTTCGTGGTCCGATTCGTCACGCAGGTCCGTGACCAACGGCAGTTTTTTTGCATTCATCTGGGAGGCGATCTGCTCCAGCACCTTGGAGCCGGACACCTGATAAGGCAGAGCTGTAACGACAATGTCCGCGCCTTCGCGGATCCACACAGCCCGCTGGCGAACGGAACCGGATCCCGTCTCGTACATTTGAAGCAAATCTTCCGGCGGTGTGATGATTTCCGCTTCGGTCGGAAAGTCGGGTCCTTTCACGTGCTGGTAAAGCTCTTTGATGTCCACCCGCGAGGACTCCAGATAACATAAGGCCGCCGACACCACTTCGCGCAGGTTGTGCGGCGGGATGTCGGTGGCCATGCCGACGGCGATGCCCGAAGTACCGTTCAACAGCACATTGGGCAGCCGCGCCGGGAGGGATCGCGGCTCGTTCAGCGAGCCGTCGAAGTTCGGTAGCCAGTTAACCGTGCCCTGCTCGACTTCGGCGAGGAGGGTCTGTGCATAACGCGTCAATTTTGACTCGGTGTAACGCATCGCCGCGAAAGACTTGGGATCGTCCGCGCTCCCCCAGTTCCCCTGACCGTCGATCAACGGGTAGCGGTAGGTGAAATCCTGCGCCATGAGCACCATGGCTTCATAACAAGCGCTGTCGCCGTGAGGATGGAACTTACCGATCACATCGCCGACGGTGCGCGCGGATTTTTTGTACTTTTCCGCCGCGTGCAAACCCAGCTCCGACATCGCGTAGACGATTCGTCGTTGAACCGGTTTCAATCCGTCACCAATAAAAGGCAGCGCCCGATCCAAAATGACGTACATGGAGTAATGCAAGTACGCCCTCTCCGTGAACATCGACATCGGCAGCGTTTCAATATTCGCGCCCTGCTGAACGGTCATCGGGTTTGTGGATTTCTTTTTCGGTCGAGTTGTCGTTTGTTTCATTAACTTTCGCACTGTGGCTCTCCCATTGTCGGGAGAAGGAAATCGTTCAATAGCGATTATTTTTGCTACAGCGTGACTTCGTCCCCATGTTTTGAAATCCAGAATTTGCGATCGGCGACGCGCTTTTTGGACAGCATCATGTCGAGGGAGCACTGGGTCTTGTCGCCGCGCTTGACTTCCAGGCGGACCAGCCGGCGGGTCGCCGGATCCATGACGGTTTCCCTGAGCTGCAGCGGGTTCATTTCACCGAGTCCCTTGAACCGCTGAGTATTGACTTTGCCTTTAAGTTTTTCCGACTCGATTTTGTTTAGAACTTGTTCGCGTTCCTGTTCGTCCAGCGCATAGAAAACCTGTTTGCCGACGTCGATGCGATAAAGTGGCGGCATAGCGACATGGACACGGCCGGCTTCCACCAGAGGTTTAAAGTGCTTGACGAACAACGCGCATAGCAAGGTAGCGATATGGGCACCGTCGGAGTCGGCGTCGGCGAGAATGCAGACTTTGCCATAACGCAGGCCTTCAAGATTGCTGGAACCGGGGTCGACCCCAAGTGCCACCGCTATATCGTGCACTTCCTGAGAACCGAGTACTTCCGCCGAATCCACCTCCCAAGTGTTCAGGATTTTGCCACGCAACGGCATGATGGCCTGGTATTCGCGGTCCCTTGCCTGTTTGGCCGAGCCGCCGGCGGAATCGCCTTCCACCAGGAACAGTTCGGTGCGTTCGAAATCCTGGCCCGAGCAGTCGGCCAGTTTGCCGGGCAAAGCGGGTCCGGTGGTGACTTTTTTGCGGGCCACCCGTTTTCCGGCGCGCATCCGGGCCTGGGCGTTGTCGATCACATGCTGGGCGATGCGTTCTCCCTCGGTGATATGGCGGTTCAGCCACATACCGAACTCATCTTTCACCGCGCCTTGAACGAACGCAGCGGTGTCCCGTGACGACAATCGATCCTTGGTCTGGCCGGTGAACTGAGGATCCCGCAGCCGTGCGCTCAGCACGAAATTGCAGCACGCCCAGACGTCGTCCGGCGTCACCCGCACGCCACGCGGCAGCAGGTCGCGGAACTCGCAGAACTCCCGAATGGCATCGGTTAATCCCTGACGAAAGCCGTTGACGTGTGTGCCGCCATGGGGCGTGGGGATCAGATTCACGTAACTCTCCTGCAACTCCTGGCCGAACTCGGGCCCCCAAAGAAACCCCCACTCCACTTCCTCTTCCTTCCCCCGATGTCGTCCGAGGTAGGGTTCTTCCGGCAGCATGTCATTACCTTCCAGTTCATCGAGGATATAATCCTTCAAGCCATCCTGGTAACACCACTCCTCGTCGTTGCGCCGATCGTTCTCGTCGGCGAACACGACGGTCAGTCCCGGGCACAGCACCGCTTTGGCGCGCAACAAACGTATTAAGTGTGGCACCTGCACCTTGATAGTGTCGAAAAACCGGGGGTCGGGCCAAAAGCGGATCGCCGTTCCGCGTTTACGGTTGCCGACGCTACCGATGCCTTTCAGCTCGGTTTCCTTCTGGCCGTTGGCGAAAGACATATAGTATTCCTTGCCGCCTCGCCGAACCCAGACTTCCAGTTTTTTCGATAAGGCATTGACCACCGACACGCCGACGCCATGCAATCCGCCGGAGAAACGATAGTTCTTTTGGGAAAACTTGCCGCCCGAATGCAGACGGGTCATAACGACTTCGACGCCGGATACTTTTTCCTCCTTGTGCATATCCACCGGCATGCCGCGGCCGTTGTCGGCAACGGTAATTGAATCGTCTTGGTGGAGTACAACCCGGATCGCGTTGCTGTAGCCGGAAATGGCCTCGTCGACGCTGTTATCGACGACTTCCTGAACGAGATGATTAGGCCGCTCGACCTGTGTGTACATGCCGGGGTGTTTGCGCACCGGATCCAAGCCGGTCAACACCTCGATCGCGGAGGAATCGTAAATCGGGCACATAGAAGACATCGGTATCGTAACGGACGAAACCAGGCAGGCTTGCCGTCCTTGGAAAATCCATAATACTCACATAGACCGATATTGGCTAGTGTTGTCGAGCCGGTTACTTGAAATCGGCGACCAGTGCGTCCCGGATATCCCGCGGCAGTGGGTCGAGTGTCTCCTTATAATTCGGATGTTCGATACCCGCTGCCAGTTTCGCTCCGTCAGCGATGGACTTGCGCATGTCATCGTTGAACTCGAAGCGCAGGAAATGTACAGAAGATGTCTTGTCTTCCGTGTCTCGTTCGAGATCCTCGTCGGCAACCGGGTAGACCGGCTCGAATCCGTCGACTTGAACCCAGACCTTGTCCTCGATGCCGATAAGTTTGGCCAGTTGCCGTTTGCGCTCCTCGACGTCCGGGTACTCGATCATGAGCGTCGCCTTGAGATTTCCGCCATCGGGAATCAGCGGATTATAAGAATTCAGCTCTTCCCGGATGCCTTCCTCCTCGAATATCTTTTCCACCCGAAGCATCTCCTGTATCTGATACTGAATCGTCAACCGATCCTCGAAATACAGGGTCACATGATTTCCGAGGTGGACCGTCCGATGCTTCTTATACTCCATGAGTCTGGCACGAAATTTCTTGCGCTCCTTGGAATATTGTTCCAACGATAATAGGTCGTCGCGTGTCAGTTGGTTGCTCATTGCTTACCTATCTATTTAAAACTCGCGGGATGTTATGAGCTTGATCTCCTCTCCCATGAAAGGAAGCTAAACGCCGTATGCCTTTCTCAACAGCGACATAGGATGAACGGCATCCGAACCATCATCCATGCCATTGGCAATCTGGTCCCCGGCCATGGGACAATCGCTACTGTAGTAGTCTGCTTGGAGTTTTTTCACGCGATTGACCACCGGCCGGCAGATCTTCATGGAAATCTCGTGGAATTCCTTCTTCACCGCGTAGGTACCATCGTGGCCGGAACATCTCTCGATCGGTTCGATTTCCGTTTCCGGGATCAACGACAATAGCTCCCTCGTTTTCAGCCCCATGTTCTGGACCCGCAAATGGCAGGCGACGTGATAGGCGACTTTGCCAAGTTCGGCCCGAAAGTCGGTTTTCAAAAGCCCGGCCTTGTGCCGGTGCATCAGGTACTCGAACGGATCGAATATCGCCGCCTTCACTTGCTGCACGTCCTCGTCCTGCGGATACAGCAACGGTAGTTCCTGCTTGAACATCAGTACGCAGGACGGTACCGGCGCCACGATGTCAAACCCGTCCTCGATCATTTTGACAAGCACCGGTATGTTGGTTTCCTTGGCCCTGGCGACCGCTTCCAGGTCACCGAGCTCAAGCTTCGGCATACCGCAACACCGTTCTTTGTCCACCAGTCGGACGGGTATTTCGTTATGTTCAAATACCTTGATCAGATCGGCGCCTATCTGCGGCCCGTTGTAATTGCCATAGCACGTTATAAACAGTGCCACACGGCCCCGGGTCGGCCCAGCCTGAAGCGGTTCTCCGTTGAACCCGGTTTGGGCGGTCTTTCGCAAGGTCTTGCTGTGGTACTTCGGCAAGCGGGCGTTGCGGTGCACGCCAATGGTTTTCTCGAGTACGGCCCGTCCGGCCTTGGATCGATTCGTCGCGTTAACGGCATTGACAACCACCGGAATACCCGCCAGCCGTCCCACGGCATTTGTACTGCTCAGAATCTTGTCGCGGGTTCTGAATTCACCGTTTTTGTGCTTGACAGCCTTGGCCCGCAGCATCAGGTGGGGGAAGTCTACATTCCAGTGATGCGGCGGGACATAGGGGCACTTCGTCATGAAGCACATGTCGCACAGATAGCACTGATCGACAACCTCCGAGTACCTCTCCTTGGGCACACCGTCCACTTCCATCGTGTCGGATTCGTCGATGAGGTCAAACAGGGTCGGAAACGCATTGCAGAGGCTGAAACAGCGGCGGCATCCATGGCAGATGTCGAACACGCGCTCCATTTCCTGGTGCAGATCGCACTCGTCGTAGAATTGCTCATCCCGCCAGTTCAGAGGGTGCCGGGTCGGCGCCTCGAGGCTGCCCTCAGGAGATGAACCAACAATCGATGACATACAAGAACCTCGCGGGAAAATCGGCAGCGCCGTATCAATCCTTGGTCCGTATTGTCACTCGTCGAGATTGTCCAGGGCCTTCTGGAATCGGTTGGCGTGGGACCGTTCTGCCTTGGCCAGCGTCTCAAACCAGTCGGCCACCTCATCGAAACCCTCATCCCGGGCAGTCTTGGCCATACCGGGATACATATCCGTATATTCGTAGGTCTCGCCGGCGATGGCCGACTTTAAGTTGTCCGAAGTGCCACCGATGGGCAAATCCGTCGCGGGATCCCCGGTAGCCTCAAGGTACTCCAAATGACCATGCGCATGGCCGGTTTCACCTTCGGCGGTCGAGCGGAATACGGAAGACACATCGTTATAGCCCTCCACATCCGCCTTCGCGGCGAAGTACAAGTAGCGGCGGTTCGCCTGCGACTCCCCGGCGAATGCATCTTTCAGGTTTTGCTGGGTTTGGCTGCCTTTCAATTCCATCGTCTGTCTCCACGGGTTGGTTAACTCAACGATGAAAACCCCCGGGTCCTCACCGCCAGATTTAGAATTAGTCTAAACTCTTACCCGAATACTGTCAACCGGCGCGCGGGCGCATCAAAGGCCGGACGTTACCGATCGTCCGCGAAACGGCGACGCATGGCCATACACCGACATGGAATCCAAAGCGAATCGCGTCCCCATGGTTAGCCACATCGCGGTAGGTCGGTTTACAATAGCCCGGTAACCCACACTGGCGATGCACCGTGGCAAAATCAACGCCCAAACAAACCGAGTACGATTTCTCCCGATTCGAAGCGTCTTTGGTAGAACTCGAGAAGATCGTGGAACGTATGGAAAACGGCGATCAATCGCTGGAAGAATCACTGAAGGATTTTGAACGAGGGGTAACGCTGACTAAGAACTGCCAGACCATGCTCAAGAACGCGGAGCAGAAAGTCGAGAAACTGGTCAAAGTCCACGGTGAACTCGAAACCGAATCCTTTCCCGACGGCGATTCTTGAGCTCACCCACCGCTAACCCGGCGCTGGACATGTATATCCAGCGGGCGGAGTCGGCGCTCGACCGCTTTCTTCCGCCGGCACACGAGGAGCCGGTGCGACTCCACGAGGCCATGCGCTATGCCTGCCTAAACGGGGGGAAGCGCATTCGCGCCATGCTCACCTATGCGGCCGGAACCGCGCTGGGGGGCGACCTTTCGGACTTGGATATTCCCGCGAGTGCCGTGGAAATGATCCATGCCTATTCCCTCATACACGACGATCTTCCCGCCATGGATGATGACGAGCTGCGACGAGGGCGCCCCACCTGCCATATTGCCTATGGCGAAGCCACCGCCATCCTGGCCGGTGATGCATTACAGACCCGGGCATTTGAAATCCTGGCCGACGCCGATTCTCCCGTCTCTGACGAGTGCCGCTCTCGAATGGTGGCAGTCCTGGCCCAAGCGGTCGGTTCAACAGGCATGGTGGGCGGGCAGGTATTGGACATGGCCGGAGAGAAACGGTCACTCGGTCTCGAGGACCTCAGGAAGATCCATGATTCCAAGACCGGAGCACTGATCGCCGCCGCGGTCGTGATGGGTGGCCTGGGTTCACGGCACGCGGATCCTTCTATATTGGCGGCTTATGAGCAGTTTGGCAGGGAAATCGGCACCGCTTTTCAGATCGTGGACGATGTGCTCGATGAAACGGGCGATACCGAAACGCTGGGTAAACCCACTGGGTCCGATCGTCAGGCGGGTAAGTCCACGTACCCCGCCGCCATCGGTCTGGAAAAATCCCGTCACTCGATACGCGAACACTATCGAATGGCTCTGAAGATTCTTGAGAGCGTACCCGGAGACGCTCGGTTACTACGGGATATCGCACATCTGGTCGTCGACAGATCGTTCTGAGGGTGAACCGCGGGATGTCGAACAAGAGGCGACTTTTTGCACGGGTCGGATGGATAAGACTTGCCGCAATATCAGCGCTTGCTTATACTTATGCCTTTAAACTCCAACCGAACAGGTAGCAACGTTACATGCCGATCAGCAAAGTCGGATTGAACAAATCAACCGTTGATGCCATAGCGGACGTCCAGGGCAGTCCCGATAACCGACGTATCTCCATCGACAAGGTGGGCATCAAGGATATTCGGCATCCCGTCAGGGTGTCGGAGCGCAGCGGTGGTGAACAGCATACGGTGGCCACGTTCAGCATGTATGTGGAGCTCCCACACAATTTCAAGGGCACCCACATGTCCCGCTTTGTGCGGATTCTCAATCAGCATGAGAGTGAAATTTCTATACGTTCTTTCAGGCACATGATCGGAGAGATGACGGAACTCCTGGAAGCGGAAAACGGCCAAATCGAAATGCGCTTTCCCTACTTCATCAACAAGAAAGCCCCGGTATCGGGTGTGGAAAGTGTTATTGACTATGACGTAACCCTGGTCGGTGAAATAAAACAAGGCCGTTCCACAATGCACTTGAAGGTGCAGGTGCCTGTAACTAGTCTATGTCCCTGTTCCAAAGAGATATCAGCTTATGGCGCGCATAACCAACGCTCGCATATCGCCGTATCGGTGGAATCCAGCGCATTCATATGGATTGAAGAAATCGTGGATATGGTTGAAAAAGAGGCCAGTAGTGAACTTTACGGACTGCTTAAGCGCATGGACGAAAAGCATGTAACGGAACGTGCCTATGATAACCCGAAATTTGTCGAAGATATGGTGCGTGATGTCGCGGTACGGCTTGATGACGAAGAACGGGTAATAGCTTACACGGTGGAAGCGGAAAACTTCGAATCAATTCACAATCATTCGGCTTATGCGCAAATCGCTCGTAACAAAAGCCGGGATCGAGACGGGGGCAATAAACCGGGCTGAACGTGCATAGGGCTTGCCAGCTCATCGGCGCTTGAGTTCGAGGCGATTGCCCCGTCTGACCATATCCAGTTCATCCAGAAACGACATTCCTAATAGAGGGATTTTCGGGTGCTCCCCCAGCAGTACACTGCCTTCCACATCACTTAACGTAATGTTCCCGATGCTGACGCGATCCAACGTGACAATATACATGGGTGTCACACCGCTGGCTGTCGTGGCCACACCGCGTTTCCCACTCCGGTAATCGATTCCGAGGCGCTCGGCAACAGTTCGATTTATCGCGATAGTGTTGGCACCGGTATCCACCAGAAACCGGGCCGGAGAATCATTGATACTACCCGAGGCGTAAAAAAGGCCGTCTTCCTCCGCCCACAACGTCAGCTTTTGACGAGTATCCCATGCAGATGAAATATCGCCCGACGCCCCCGGAAAATTCGTAACCATACCCAGTTCCAGTACTTCTTCTTCGCCGTCCACGGTAACTACTGCCTGATCGGAATTCGCACTCACCAAGGTAACACCCTCCGGACTGGTCTCCCCCACGATGATCATGCGCCGCGCGCCATCCACGTGAAGCAGAACCTTGTCCTTAAACAAGGCCAGTACAGTCAGTTCTTCAACCCCAACAGCCGACGATTGATACAACATCGCCGCGCCCAAAACCAACGTTGCGGCAAAACATCGACCTCGGGATTTTCGGCCGTTTTGCATTTTCCCTTCTCCGGTGATACATAGACCTATCTCAAAAAACACAATCAGTATAGCGCCCAATGCACGCAATCGGAATCGATCTCGGTGGAACCAAGACCGAGGGCATCATCATGACCCCACACAGCGATACACTCCAACGTCTGCGGGTCAACACTCCGGTTAAACAAGGATATGATGCGATTATCGAGGTCATCGATAAACTCGTTACGGATCTTGAAGCCACCGCCGGATCCCGATGTACCGTGGGTATCTGTACACCCGGCTCCATCTCTTCCAGCACGGGGCTTTTAAAAAACTCCAATATGACCTGCCTGAATAATCGCGATATCAAGAATGATATAGAAGCCGCTTTGGACCGGCCGGTACTTATCGAAAACGATGCCAACTGTTTTACGCTTTCCGAAGCCATGGACGGCGCCGCCAGTAATTTCAAACTGGTATTCGGAATTATCATGGGCACGGGCGTCGGCGGAGGCCTGGTCTTCAATAAACGCCTGCACGTGGGCCGCCACCACATCGCCGGAGAATGGGGCCATAATGTCCTGGACGACGAGGGCCCGGAGTGCTATTGCGGTAAACGCGGTTGCGTTGAGGTGTTCCTTTCCGGACCCGGTCTGCTTTACGACTGGCGTGACGAAGATACCAGGCCCCACAGCGTTCCCGGATTGCTAAAAAGGGCGAAAAGCCACGATTCCAACGCACTGGAGGTGCTCGAACGTTTCTTTCAGCGTTTTGGGAAGGCTGTTTCCACCGTCATAAACATACTCGACCCCGACGCCGTCGTACTGGGTGGAGGCTTGTCCAATATACAGGATTTATACACCCGCGGAGCCGAAGCCCTCGGCAACCAGATCTTCAACAACCGATATTCGACCCCGGTACTAAAAAACCAACACGGAGACAGCTCGGGGGTACGGGGCGCCGCACAACTTTGGGTTGCTGGCAATCCCTGAAACCGAAAACACCCGCCAACGCCGGTCCGGCATTGAATGAACCCACAACCAGGCCGTACCTGTTCCACATACTAGGAGCCTGTCGGACTTAGGATGAATCTACTGCGGCGGCGGGAGATCGGCCCACTTTCCCGATTTATTTCGTTAAATAGCTGGCTATTCGCCTCAATAAATCGAAAAATTGGTCTCGATCTGAAG
>JAANXG010000127.1 GCA_018263405.1 Gammaproteobacteria bacterium | reverse complement strand
AACCCTGCCCCCACATGATCGCCGACATTGCACGGACTTTTTGAGAAATTACACACACCGGGAATTGTCCCGATACGCACTGAAATCTCACTTCGCACCGGGGGGGTAAAAACATGTCCCCAGAGGTCATTCTGACCTGTGCCGTGACCGGTGGCCACGCCAACTTCGGCGAACACCCCGACTACCCGATAACGCCTGAGCAGATCGCGCAGTCCTGCATCGACGCGCGGCAGGCCGGCGCGGCCATTGCTCACATCCATGTGCGCGACCCCGAAACGGGTCACCGGTCCGGCGAGCCGGCCCTATTTCGCGAAGTCGTCGAGCGCGTTCGCGAATCGGGAAGCGATATACTGATCAACCTGACCACCAGCGAAGGAGCGCGCTTCGTGCCCGGCCCGGAGGATGCGTCAATTGGCGGGCCTGGCACCACGCTGATCCAGCCGCTTGAGCGCCTCGTTCACGTCGAGGAACTCCGGCCGGACATCTGCACGCTGGATGTGGGTACGTTCAATTTCGGCGAACAGATCTTTGTCAATACGCCGGAGCATTTGCGCGTTATGGCCCGGCGCATACGGGAATTGGGTATCAAGCCGGAGATGGAGGTGTTCGAACCGGGCCACATCATGTTCGCTCGCCGCCTGATCGAAGAAGGCTATATCGAAGTGCCGCCTATGTTTCAGCTCTGTCTGGGAATTCCCCATGCTTCCCCGGCGCGGCCGGAAGTGCTGAACCTGATGCAAAGCCTGCTCCCGGAAGGTGCTAACTGGGCTGCGCTCGGTATCTCCCGATGGGAATTTCAGGTCGCTGCCCAGGCCGTGAGCCTGGGCGGTCATTGCCGGGTCGGCCTGGAAGACAATCTCTATCTATCCAAGGGAGAGTTCGCCACCAACGCTCAACTGGTGGCAAAAGCCGTACGCGTAATCCGGGCACTGGGCGCGGACGTCGTCGAGCGGGGCGGGCTCGGGAGATTCTAAAGTTTGTGGACCGGTAGTGGAATCGGGACTATTGCCGGCAGCCCATGGTTCGGATGCGGCGGTATACCTTCAAGCGGAAAGTCGTTCCCGTAAGACGTTTTTCCGAACCTTGCCCATCGCGTTGCGGGGTAGCTCGTCAACGAAGCACACGGACTTGGGAGCCTTGAACGAAGCAAGCTCTTTTTTGACGTGATGGATCAGCGCTGCTTCGGACAACGTAATACCGCTCCGCAGCACCACGACCGCACAAACCGTTTCCCCATAATCAGGATGGGGCAGACCGATCACGGCGGATTCGATCACTTCCGGGATGCCGTCGATACACAGTTCCACTTCCTTCGGATAAATATTATACCCGCCGGAGATGATCAGATCTTTGCGCCGGCCGTCGATCCGGATGTAGCGGTTTTCATCTTGCGATGCCAGGTCGCCGGTAATGAAGTAACCGTCATCCGTAAACGCTTCACTCGTTTTTTCGGGCTTGTGCCAGTAGCCTTTGAATACGTTCGACCCTCTGATCTGCAGATTGCCGGTCTCTCCAGTTCGAGCCGGTGTCTCGTCCGGTTTGACGATGCGTACTTCGATACCCGGTAGGGGCGGACCGACGGTACCGGGAAGGCGGGGTCCGGGCACCGGGTTGGAGGTGTTCATACCTGTTTCCGTCATGCCGTAACGTTCCAGAATTTTGTGGCCTGTGCGCTGCTCGAAATCCTGGAAGGTTTGCGGCTGTAACGGTGCGGAACCGGAAATGAATAAGCGCATATTTCCGCATCGATCGCGAGTCAATTGTCCGCTGTCGATCAGTCGGGCGTAATGGGTGGGCACGCCCATCATAACGCTCGCTTCGGGCAGGTAATAGAGGATTTTTGCGGTATCGGGTTCGGTGAGAAAGCGCATGCGCGCACCGCTCCACAGGGCGCAATGGCAGGCCACGAACAGCCCGTGCACGTGGCACAACGGCAGGACATGAAGCAGCGTGTCATCGGCGGTGAAAGACCAGGCGGTTACCAGCGTTTCGGCGTTGCCGGCCAGATTACCGTGGGTGATCATCGCGCCCTTGGGTTGCCCGGTGGTGCCGGAAGTGTAGACGATGGCTGCGGTGTCGTCGCTCCGCACGGCTCTGACCCCGGTGAAGGGTAAAGCTGTGGACGCGGCCTCGGCCAAGGTGCCTTTACCCGACGAATCCAGGGTGTAGACGTGGGGGGCGGAGGGTAGCAGATTCCGCAACGACGATTCGTCTTGGGAACGGCCGATAACCAGCGCGGGTTCCGCGTCGCCGAGAAAGTACTCCAATTCTTTTCTGCGATATGCGGTGTTCAAGGGAACATAAATCAAGCCGAACCGCAGACAGGCCAGATATAGAAACAGCGATTGGGCGGACTTGTCGACCAAGGCCGCCACTCGATCCCCCGGTTCCAGGTTGAGTCGCGCAAAAACGCCCGCGTAACCGGCGGTCTCTTGGTCCATGCCCTCATAGGTATATTGAGCTTCCGTGTCGGTCTGGATTAGGAGCCGGTACCGGTCTTCGGGAAATCGCCGCTCGAGCCGCGCAAACAGATTTTCAGTCATCGTATTGGCGCGCCATGCATCCGGAAAAATCGGACCGCAGGCCACGATGGATCCATATGGCCATGCCGGTGAAGCGGTGCCGGAACTTCAACCTTTCGCGATGGATCGCTTCGCCGACTTTGGTGACCGTAACAGCAATTGCCCGCGGGTTCAGATTCCTTGTGATCGGATGCCGGGCGATAAGAGGGCGCGGTTCAATGCAATATCGCGCGGCGGTCAGTCACCGCGATTCTTGGGAGGGAAGTGCATGGGGAATGGCGTGACCGTCCCGCCTTTGCCCTCGCCGCTGGAGATTATCTTGGCGCTGCCTACTTTTTCAACTTCGTCGATTCGAATGACGCTGTGCAGCGGCAGGTAAGTACGTTTCACGCCGGCGAATTGGCTCTTGAGTTGCTCTTCGCTCGGATCGACCACCAATTTCGATCGTTCTCCGAAGATCAAATCGCCCACTTCGACGAAAGCATAAAGCGCGGTTTGGCTTACGTCTCGCGCATACAGTTCGATCACGTTTCCCTGATGGTGGAAGACGATTCTATAGATACTTTTGTTTTCACTCATCCGGTCGCTGGTAGATAATTTTACGATTCATGGCCACAGGTATGGTCTTGGGGTAAATGCCCGACACGATTCTAGCAATAATCGCGTGGACGCGGGCTTTCGCGGATTTCTTCAATCGGCGATTTCAGGCGCGGACAGTCCCTCCCGCTTGGCGTAGAAATCCGCGATTGCCTCCATCCGTTCCCGGCTCAGGCTCGCCGCCATGCCGTTCATTATGGCACTTTCCCGCTCGCCGGATTTATAGTCGAGCAGGGCCTGGACAATGTAGTCCCGATATTGCCCGGCAACACTGGGGGCGCCCTGAGTGGCGTCCGGAGTCGATGGGCTGTTACCGTCCTCGTTGTGGCAAGCGGCGCACTGGGTGGCGGGATTGTTTTCCGCTACATCGTTCGAGGCCGGTTTACCCAACGACGAGAAATAGGCAGCGATATGCTCCATATCCCGTTCAGTGAGGCCGGTGGCCTGTGCTTGCATAGTAGGATGCCGGCGCTTCTTGGCTTGATAGGCCTTCAATGCCTTGACGATATAAAAGTCATGCTGTCCCCCTAGTTTAGGTACTCGATACCCCGGATAGGCATTTCGCATCCCGGGTGCTCCGTGGCAGCCCATGCAGGTCCGCGCACGCAGTTTGCCCGTTTCAACGTCGCCCGCAGCTTGCGCGCCCGCGCCGAGAAACAGCGAAACGGTCACTGCCAGCACATGGACAAACGCTCTCATGCGACCGGTTTCCTGAAAGTTGTTCATTTCTTGGGTTCGTTTCGTGGATGGATTTTCTATTCGAAACTTCCCTGGAGTTCCAAAGGGGCGCACTGTAAGGAGTTCAAACGACAGGCGCAAGCCCAAACCCGCATTTCTGCTTTTGAGCAGACCGGGTTCCGAGGGGTCGAGGGCGGCGCTCGCGACCCGTGGCACGCACAGACTATATTCGTCATTGATTCGCGAGCCCTTATTGCCCGAATGCGTGTGCCACCGGTAGAATGTCGGGATGCCAATCATCATCAAAAAACGCTAAAAGGGGGCCGAGGGAATCCTCGTCAAACCATTACTGCCGTGAGATCGTTTCGTGCACTATTGTGGGTTGCCGCCGTAGCGGCCGTGCTTTGGGTCGTGTCTGCGCGTCCCTGGGTTCTTGGAGCGGAACGGCCGAAAGCACCCCGGCCGGCGCCGGAATTCACGCACGGTGGAGAAATCGACTGGATCAATTCCAAACCGCTGAAACTCTCCGATCTTGAAGGTCGGGTTGTACTCGTCGATTTCTGGACTTATGGGTGCTGGAACTGCAAACGGTCCTTTCCTTGGGTCAAGAAAATTGAGTCGCGTTTTGCCGACGATGCTCTCGTCGTCATCGGTGTGCATACCCCGGAGTTCAAACACGAGATGGATCGGGCACGAGTCCGGGAGCACGTCGCTGAGTTCGACCTCAACCACCCGGTCATGGTGGACAATGATTTCTCGTATTGGAATGCGATGAATAATCGCTATTGGCCCACTTTTTACCTGATCGATAAATCCGGGCGTATTCGACAAGAGGTTATCGGGGAAATTCGTTCCGGGCACGAAAAAGCCGAGACGCTCGAGTCCCGGATTCGAATGCTGCTATCGGAAACGGCTTGAAACCTCGTATAATAGCGCGGCCACGGATTCTGCCGTGCCGCCTCGGCCTGACCCGAAACCCGGATGAGATATAACACCGACGACCTGCGTATTGTGGAAACCAAGGAACTGGTTTCCCCGGCCCAGATCGTTGAGCAATTTCCCGTCGCCGATACAGTATCGGAGGTCGTCCACGACTCTCGTTTGGCGATTCACCGGATCTTAAGCGGCGAAGACGACCGGCTCCTGGCGATAGTGGGACCTTGCTCGATTCACGATGTGAAGGCGGCGGTGGAATTCGCGACGCGCCTGAAGGAACTGCGGATTCAGCTTCGATCGGATCTCGAAATCCTGATGCGAGTGTATTTTGAAAAGCCACGAACGACTATCGGATGGAAGGGCCTGATAAATGATCCGGATCTCGATGAATCTTTTCATATCAACAAAGGACTGGTCCTTGCGCGGGAATTCCTGATCGAAGTCAACGAGATGGGTTTGCCCGCGGGGACGGAGTATCTCGATTTGATATCGCCTCAATATATTGCCGATCTTGTCAGTTGGGGGGCTATCGGGGCACGAACGACTGAAAGTCAGGGCCACCGCCAATTGGCGTCCGGTTTATCGTGCCCGGTGGGTTTCAAAAACGGTACGGACGGCAACCTGGCGATCGCCGTCGATGCCGTCAATGCGGCGAGTTACCCGCACCATTTTTTATCTGTCACCAAGGAGGGACGGGCGGCGATTTTTTCCACGGCCGGCAACAAGGACTGTCATATAATTCTTCGCGGCGGCACGCAACCCAATTACGATGCCGCCAGTGTACAGTCGGCTGCCCAAGCACTCGAGCATTCGGGACTCGGTTCGAGGAGGATTATGATCGATTTCAGCCACGCCAACAGCCGAAAGCAACCGCGGAAACAGGCCGAGGTGGGAGCGAATGTGATACGGCAACTGGCGGACGGCGAGAACCGTGTTATGGGTGTGATGATTGAAAGCCACCTGGTCGAGGGCCGGCAGGATGTGATGCCGGGGCGGAACCTCGCTTATGGCCGGAGTATTACCGATGCATGTATGGGGTGGGACGATACCGCCGAGCTATTGGAACGGCTCGCCGAATCCGCTAAAAATCGCCGCGCCCGGCAAGCTGCCGCGTAGCACATCCCAAAACGTTCTGTACTCGTCGACGGCCGACGACGGCCGGCCCCGGGGACGATTTTATTTATTTGATTCAGGAGAGACGCATGATCAGGCCCCACGGCTCCGAGAAACTGAACCCTCTATTTGTGTCCGCAGAACCGGAACGATCGGATCTGGTCCGTGAAGCGGAACAGCTGCCTTCGCTGCTGTTGAACTCGGGAGCCGCCGCCAACGCGGTCATGCTGGGGGCTGGGTACTTCAACCCGCTTGCCGGATATATGAACAAGGCGAATGCGATGGCGGTTTGTGACACGATGCGTACCACCGACGGATTGTTCTGGCCCGTACCGATCCTGAATCTGGTTCCGGATGTGTCGGGTATCGCCACGGACTCCCGGATTGCCCTACGGGATCCCAACGTCGAAGGCCAACCCGTACTGGCCACGATGCATGTCGATGCCATTGAAACGTTGGAAGCGCGGGAAGCGGAACATATAGCCCAAAGGGTCTACGGCACGCGGGATCCGGCGCACCCGGGTGTGAAGACGTTTCTGGAATCAGGCCGGTTTATCGTTTCGGGCCCGCTTCGAGTCGTGAACTTTAGTTACTTTAAAACCGAATTTCCGGAAACCTTTCGCACGGCGGTCGAGATCCGGGATGAAATCGGCGATCGGGGCTGGAACACGGTCGTGGCGTTTCAAACACGTAATCCCATGCACCGTGCACACGAGGAGCTGTGCAAAATGGCGATGGAAGAGGTCGGCGCCGACGGTTGCGTGGTCCACATGCTGCTTGGCAAACTAAAATCGGGGGATATTCCCGCATCGGTGCGGGACGCGGCGATCCGCAAAATGGCGGAGCTTTATTTCCCCGTGAACAGCGTTATGATCACGGGATACGGATTCGACATGCTCTATGCCGGTCCACGCGAAGCGGTTTTGCACGCGATTTTCCGGCAGAACATGGGCGCTACCCATTTAATTGTGGGCAGGGATCACGCAGGCGTCGGCGCTTACTATGGCCCTTTTGACGCCCAGGAAATATTCACCCGCGAAGTGCCTTCGGATGCCCTGGAAATTGAAATCTATAGTGCAGACCACACCGCTTACTCCAAGAAGCTCAACCGGGTCGTAATGATGCGCGATGCTCCGGATCATAGCGTTGAGGATTTTGTGCTTCTATCGGGAACCAGGGTCCGGGAGTTATTGGGCTCCGGCATCGCGCCGCCGGAGGAATTTTCCCGGCCGGAAGTCGCTCGGATCCTGATGGACTACTACCAATCCCTGCCAAAGAACTAGTGTACCCCGTCACTGATATTGCATAGGAGCACCATCCCCGCACGATGAGCAACTTGAGACTTGTTGGATGAGAGAGCCTGCCGGTAGAGCGACAGTGACCAATTCGAAGGCGGATCGGGAGAGCGCTTAAAGGCTGTTAGAGGGAAAAATCGCTCGAACCCCAACCACTGCGACGGCGGACGCTTATTTTCGGCACTATAATACCGATTAGTACACCCAGGACCAGCACTCCGGCTCCCGCCATGAACCATTTTTTATCCGAATGGTTTTCAAGCCCCGTGTTCTCGACCCGCAACTCATCCACTTCGGCAGCAAGTCGATTGGCCCGCAGCTGGGCTGTGTCCCGTTCGTCCATTAGCGCTACGACATTTACCGCATTCTCGTTAATCGCACCCATGCGCTGGGAAAGCTGAACGTTTTTAAATTCCAGCGAATCGTATTTAAGCCTGAGGGTCTGGTACTTGCCTTGAAGTTCAGCCAGCTTTTTTTGCCTATCGTCCGGTTTCGACTTCAATCGTTCGAGATCTTTTTCCAATTCTACAACCCGAACCTGGGCGGGCGGCTTGCTGATCAAATATCGTGTGAGCGAATAACCCACTGCACCGTCCGGAGCCTTCACTTGGGAATACCCCGTTTCCTTGTTTTCACTCAGAACTTCCACCGGCGTTCCCGATGGCAGCGTCTTCACGACGCGGTGGCTGGAATCCTGTCCGCTGCGCAGCGTGATAGTGAGTTCGTCCGTGACGTACCGGGTCCCCGCCTGCACAACGCCGGCTAACGCGGTGCATACAATTATCGCTCGAAAAATATTGGGCAGTTTCAAAACGGGAAAAAGGCTGAAGCTCGCAGTGATAGTAGCCGGCTATTGTTCCAGATGACCTGACGCGGTGGCAAGCTAAAATTCAGCACGTGGTACACTCGGTGACGGTGTGAATACCTCCCTATCCATAGTTTAAATGATTTGTGATGCGAGCCTCTTGATTCAGGCGCCAGGTGCGAAACAACATGTCCGCAATCGAACAGGCCCAAACCCGGGACGTACACGTCGAGTCACTGACGCCTTTGGTGCCGCCCGACAGTCTGAGATCGGAACTTCCGCTCACTGAATCCGCGGGACGCACGATTGTTGAAAGCAGGGCGACGATTCCCGCGATTCTGGAAGGCCGTGACCGGCGTTTGTTGGTGGTGGTGGGCCCGTGTTCGATACACGATACCGGGGCCGCCCTGGACTATGCGGAGCGTTTGGCGTTATTGCGTGAGAAGCTGAATGATTCGTTGTACATCGTGATGCGAACCTACTTTGAGAAGCCTCGTACCACTATCGGGTGGAAGGGCTTGATTAATGATCCGCACCTTGACGGCTCTTTCGATATGGAAACCGGCTTGCGACGGGCGCGCAAACTGTTGATCGATGTCGCCGGCATGGGCTTGCCGACCGCGACGGAAATACTCGATCCGATTACGCCCCAATACATCGACGACGCTCTGGATTGGGCGGCTATTGGTGCGCGCACAACGGAAAGCCAGACGCACCGCCAAATAGCCAGCGGCCTCTCCATGACCGTTGGCTATAAGAATTCCACGACAGGTTCATTGGAAGTTGCCATTAACGCGATGCACTCGGCGCGGGAACCGCATGCGTTTCTCGGCATTGACGGTAGCGGCCGTACCTCCTTGGTGCGCACCACTGGTAATCCCTGGGGTCACGTGATTCTGCGCGGAGGCCGGGACAAACCAAACTACGATCCGGGCAATGTCGCCGAGGCGGTTGAAGCGCTGAAGGCGGCAGGAGTGTCGCCCGGTGTGATGGTGGACTGCAGTCACGCCAATTCGGGTAAGAAGTACGAGCGCCAGGAAGTAGTCTGGAATTCGGTGGTGGAGCAAAAGGCCGATGGTAACCATGACCTGATCGGCGTCATGCTCGAATCCAATATCGAGGAGGGCAACCAGGCACTCGGCGGGGATCCCGAGGACCTTCGCTATGGTGTATCCATCACCGACGCCTGCATCGGTTGGGAAAAAACCGAACATCTATTGACCGATGCAGCCGAACATCTACAGGTTTGACCGAGCCGCGTACCCTGTTGATGCACAAACCTATGGTTCGATGTCCCTGCGCAAGGCCTTAATACGACCGCGCCTGGTTTTTTCGTCCACTCGTTTTCCTTTCGCGCGGCGACTGGGTTTTGTGGGTATGCGTTTCTTGCGGGCCCGTCCGGCTGCCTGAACCAGGACGCGCAGTCTTTCCAACGCCGTTTCGCGGTTTTTCTTTCGGCTCCGAGAGCTCTGCGCCTTGATTACCACGACACCTTCATGACTGATGCGCCGATCGCGGCGGGCAAGCAGGCGATTCTTATAGGACTCAGGTAAAGAAGAGTTTGCGATATCGAACCGAAGCTGCACAGCCGTCGCCGTTTTATCGACGTGCTGGCCGCCCGGGCCCCGGGCGCGCATCCCCTTGATATCGATTTCCGAGAGCGGAATCCGCACCCGCTGGGAAATCTTCAGATCTGATGGATTCATGCTCCGAATACGGCAAAATAATGTAATAAAAGACAGAACTCCAAAACGCTCCCAAATAATCGGTCATCGAAAGTAAGTTCTCAATAACCCCGTGCAAGAATGTGGGGGTAGGGTTGTCTTTCAGGGCTGTCGAAAGCACGGAGGCTTTCGCCAGAGCGTACAGGGAGGTATTGCATCCTTAG
>JAANXG010000126.1 GCA_018263405.1 Gammaproteobacteria bacterium | reverse complement strand
TACAGGGAGGTATTGCATCCTTAGCTCCGTAAACGGCACTTCCCTATGCCACTTCTTACAGCGTCCCTGAAAGACAACCCTACCCCCACATGATCGCCGACATTGCACGGACTTTTTGAGAAATTACATAATCTTTATGTTGGTGCAGGTTTTGTAATGTACCGTTTGGTATTGAACGTATTCGTCAATCTGACATAATCCGCGGCCAATTGGAATGACCGACCGTATGCACTATACGACACTGCCGGAGGCGCTCGACGAAAAGTCGGGTCTGAACCGGTCGATCAGGCTGATTGATCGAAGCGGTGAAACATCGATAATCGGTTTCGCCGAACTGAGATCCCGGGCATTGAATCTACTCCATCAATTTCAACGCCGGGGGGTTGGTGTCGGCGATGAGATGCTGCTGGTGCTAAACCGAAACGATGCGTTTCTGGACGCTTTTTGGGCGTGCCTTTACGGGGGCATCGTGCCCATACCACTGGCCCCCGGCGTAACCGACGAGCAGCGTTACAAGGTATTACGAGTCGCGGAAACTTTGGACCGGCCGCATCTTTTCACGGAACACGCGCTGGCGGGCCGTTTAAGGGGATTTGCACAAAAACACGGACTGGATGCGGTATACGCCCGCATGGCAAACCGTACACTTCTTATCGAGGATATCGGCGATTCCCCTGAAAACGGCGAAGGGGCGACCCCCGGCGCCGAGGCTACGGCATTTATCCAGTTTTCTTCCGGCTCGACGAGCGAACCCAAAGGCGTGGTGCTCACCCATCGCAACGTTCTCGCGAACATCCGCGATATGATTGACACCGCAAAACTGCGGGACACCGACCACGGCCTGAGCTGGATGCCGCTTACGCACGACATGGGCCTGGTCGGATTCCACTTGATGATGGTGCTGGCGGCCATGGAACATACCATCATCGCCACCGATGCCTTCATCCGAAGACCCCTGCGCTGGATCCGCGCCGCGTCGGACCATCGCGCCAACGTACTGTGCTCGCCGAATTTCGGTTATCGGTATCTGCTTAAATCATTTTCTCCGGATAAGGTTCGCGATGTCGACCTATCTCATGTACGCATTATTTTTAACGGTGCCGAACCGATCTCCGCTCGCCTGTGTGAAGAGTTTCTGGATACTCTGGCACCGTTTGGTTTAAGGCGAACGGCGATGTATCCGGTTTATGGTCTTGCGGAAGCCAGCCTGGCTGTCTCGTTTCCACCGGTGGAACATCTATATGAAACGGTGACAGTCAATCGCAAGAAGCTGGGCCTCGGTGATCGTGTCGAGCCCGATGAGCGCGGCAATCCTTTGTGCCTGGTAAACGTGGGCCGGGCCATCGGTGAATGCGAAGTCCGGATCGGAAACGACGAAGGCGAAGAAATGAACTCGGGTATCGTCGGCCGGATCTTGATTCGCGGTCCCAATGTCACAAAAGGTTACTACATCGACCGTCGCAAACTCAGCCGGAAAGCTTTCCGGGTAAACGACTGGCTTGACACGGGCGATCTCGGTTTTAACTACGACGGCGGCTTATATATTACCGGTCGCACCAAAGACGTTATTTTCGTCAATGGTCAAAACTACTACGCCCATGACATTGAGGCGGTCGCGGCGGAAGTCGAGGGCCTGGAGCTAGGCAAAGTGGTCGTGGCGGGCGCCAGAAACGATGCCACGGACGTCGATGAAATGATCCTGTTCGTGTTGTTTCGCGGCGACCAATCCAGCTTCATGGAACTGGCCCGGGAAGCCGCCACGACTGTCAATGAGCGAACCGGTGCCGAGATCGGCGTGGCGGTCCCGGTCAAAAACATCCCCAAGACCACCAGTGGCAAACTACGCCGTTTCAGCCTGCAAAACTCTTACGAGAACGGTGAGTTCCGCGACATCGCCGCCAGACTTTCCGCCGCGTGGGACCCCGGGCCCCGGCATCAAGGGATTGGTTCCGCGGCGGAAGTGTTTCTGCGGGAAGTTTGCAGCGACATCCTGGATGGCTTGCACGTCGGACGCGATGACAGCTTGTTCGAAATCGGCGTCAGTTCGCTGAAGATGATCGAGATACACGAACGCATCGACGAGCGCTACCCCGGTTGCACCGAAGTCACCGACCTGTTCGATCATCCGACTCTGGCGGAATTGGCCGCCCACCTCGAGGGCGGGCGGGACGGATGCGGCTGATTTACAGTTATCGAAAAGCTACACCCCTTGCCGGGTGTGGTCGACCACTTCACCCCTTGCCGGATAGTTCTTGCTGATCACGATATCCAGGGCGCCAACGATGTCGGCGAAGTGCGGACGCGCAAAAGGCATCGTCTGCACGGAAGAAAAATACAGCGTGCCGTCGCTGCGCACCAGAAACAGGCCGGGTTCACTGAACATCGCCGGCTCCTCCACGCCTACCGAAGACATACCGATGCCGGACGAGACGAACAGCCCCCATTCCCTGGCCTGATCCAGACTCAACCCGTAACCGATATTGAGTTTTTCCAGGCCCCAGTCTTGTTTCGATTTCCGGGCCCGTTCCTCGTTGTCATTGCTGATAGCAATCACCTCGGTACCACGGTCTTCAAAGCCCGCCAGCCGTTTCTCCAGGTCACCCAGAGACTTCGAACAAATGGGACAGTGCAGACCGCGGTAGAACACGAGCAGTGCGAACCGTTCCGGACTTCGATCCGCCAACCGCCAAATACCCCGATCAAGCGTCTCAATGCTTAAATCAGGCACGGATCGACGGGGGAACAGCGTGTTCGGATGGGACATCCCGATCTCCTAATATTATTATTGAACGAACGTTCAATAATACGTCACGATGGAGAAAAGTACAAATTCGGCCAGGCAATCCTGTCACTCTCGAAAAATCCGTGCGATGCTGCACGGCGCTGTCGAGAGCTTACCTCAAGCCCCTGTTTTGGCGTACACCGGGCGCGGGCGCTTCCAGCGGCGGTGCATCCATAACCAGTCCTCGGGCGCGGCCAGGATCTGTTCCTCGACTGCGTGGATATATGCCGCAATCACTTCATTCGCCCGCCCCTTGTAGGGAGGTTCGGCGATTTTTTTGAATTCCACTGAATAAAAACCCCGGGTTCGGCGGCGCATACCGGCGAAATATACGGGATACTCGGTAAATCGCGCGATGATTTCGGGCGCCAGAAAAAAGCCCGTTTCCCGATTCAGGAACCTTGTCCAGTAGGTTTCATCTTTGGTGTTCGGCGCCTGGTCGCTGACCAGGGTGATAATCCGCGGCACCGATCGGCGCTCCATCACGGCTTTAATCACGGAACGATCGTCAATGAGTCGGCCGCCGAAACGCGTATAGGCGCTGGTCATCGCTTTTTCCATGGCCGGGTTGGCCAAGGGGCGGTAAACAGCTTCGAGAGGAAAATCAAACCGCAGACAGGCGGCCAGCAGCATCCACTCGAGGTTGCATTGGTGGGCTGCGGTCAGCAGCACGGGGCGACCCCGTTTCAGCTCATCTTCCAGTATGCCACGACCGTTGAATTGAACCCTTTCGAGCAGCTCGCGTTCATCGAACCTCAGGGAACGCAGCATCTCCACCAGAACATCCGCGTAATTGCGATAGACGCGCCGTCCCAGAGCCGTGATTTCCTCATCGCTTTTCGCGGGAAACGAATACGCCAAATTCGTTTCAACGACTTTACGGCGCACCCGGAAAACTCGATACACGATAAAGTAGATCGACCAGGCCAGCCGGTAGAGCAGGGCCAATGGCAACATGGAAAGGCTACGGGCGATCAGGGTCAGCAAACTTGGCGATGTCCGAACTGGTTGGTACTTACACCGCGTTGATCAAATGATGTAAGTTCGTTCTTCTCCCGTTCCCGGAACAAGACCCGCTATTCTACCGAAAAGTCGTAATACAGACACCGCAAACGAGTTCAAGCGCCCATGAGCCACAATTCCACGAGACACGGATTTGCCACGCGAGCCATCCACGCCGGCCAATCGCCGGACCCCGCCACCGGTGCGGTCATGACACCCATCAGCCTGTCCACGACTTACGTCCAGGACAGTCCGGGCGTGCACCGGGGTTACGACTACAGTCGCACTATTAACCCAACGCGAGGGGCACTGGAAGCCTGCGTTGCGGACCTGGAAAACGGCAAAACCGGCTTCGCCTTCGCCTCCGGGATGAGCGCAACCGCGAGCGTTCTCGAACTTCTCGACAGCGGCAGCCACGTGATTGCCATGGACGGTTTGTACGGCGGCAGCTACCGGTTATTTGAAAATGTACGCCGGCGGTCCGCGGGCCTGGAATTCAGCTTCGTGGATCTGACCGACCTCGATCGGCTTCAGTCAGCACTTCGGCCCAACACCAAAATGATCTGGCTGGAAACACCCAGTAATCCGCTGTTGAAGGTCCTGGACCTGAAAGGGCTCGCTGCCTTTGCGCGGGACAGGAATCTTCTCACCGTTTGCGACAGCACCTTCGGTTCTCCCTTTGTCCAAAAGCCCTTGGACTTCGACATCGATATCGTCTTGCATTCGTCGACGAAGTATCTTAACGGTCATTCCGATGTAGTCGGTGGCATCGCCGTTGTCGGCGATCATCCGGACATCATCCGGCAGTTGGGTTTTTTGCAGAATTCCATCGGTGCCGTGCCAAGTCCCTTCGATGCGTTTCTGGTATTGCGCGGCCTGAAAACCCTGCCGCTACGCATGCAGCGGCATTGTGACAATGCTCAGGCCGTGGCGGAGTATCTGGACCGGCATCCCGCCGTCTCCCATGTCCACTATCCGGGTCTGGCCGATCATCCGCAGCACGCTGTAGCTCGGCGGCAGATGAACGGTTTTGGCGGCATGGTGACATTTACGATCGATGGTGAATTAAGCGACGCTCGACGTTTCCTGGAACGCTGCGACATTATGAGCCTGGCCGAAAGCCTGGGTGGAGTCGAGACCCTCATCGAGCACCCAGCCCTGATGACCCACGCGTCACTGCCCGAGAAGGCGAGAAAACAACTCGGCATCGCCGACACGCTTATCCGTCTGTCGGTGGGCACCGAAAACGTCGAAGACCTGATCGAAGAACTGGATTACGCCCTCGCGCGTTGATCGGAGGCATCGCGTAACGGGAACAAGCGCTGCGGGGAACCTACCGCAAACCGTCAAGCCCGTGACGGAGCGCGGCAGAGGATTGGGAAATGGGATTTAAATGCCAAGCGGCCTGCTCGCTAACCGATAACGACCGCTCGCAATGCTCCCGGCGGAAAATCCGGTCAGGTGTCTAACAAAGAACAAGTCCGTTATACTCCGCAATCCGTGACCGATTATCGCCAGTTCCCAGGATTCCTCTCCCCTGTTTATACTTTTACATGCTCCCGGCAGGGCGCAACCGAGAAACAGAAGGGTCGGCGGCGTCAACGATGTCACCGACGCGTGGCTGCCGCGCTCCACGACACGAAGGAGGATAAGCCGCCTGTCACCGCACTATGAAACCGACTGATACCCACCACCCGGATTACTTCCATAAAGTCGTGGACTGCCAATGGGCCTGCCCCGCTCATACCGATGTTCCCGGTTACATCCGGCTAATCGCTCAGGGCCGGTATACCGACGCCTACATGCTGAACCGGAATGACAATGTATTCCCGGGCATCCTGGGTCGGGTCTGCGACCGTCCCTGTGAGCCGGCCTGCCGGCGGGGCCGCGTGGATGGCCAAAAACCTGTGGCCATCTGCCGGCTCAAGCGCGTCACCTACGACTACAAGGATGACATCGAGGTTCGGCTGCCGAAGATCCCGGTGGAGAAGAACGGCAAACGGATCGCCTGTGTCGGCGCCGGCTGCGCTTCGCTGACGGTGGCCAACGACCTGATGCCGCTGGGGTATGCGGTGACGATCTTCGAAAAGCTGGATGTCACCGGCGGCCTGATGCGTTCGAACATCCCCCGCTTTCGACTGCCGCCCCGTGTCCTGGACGAGGAGATAGACAATATCGTCGACATGGGCGTCGATCTCCGGTTCAACACGCCGGTGAAGTCCATGAAGTGGCTGCTCGACCAGGGCTACGACGCCGTGTTCGTGGGCTCGGGGGCACCGCGCGGCAAGGATATCGATTGCCCCGGCCGCGCGGAGGCGGGCCGGACCGGCCACCTGCACATCGGCATTGACTGGCTGGAGTCCGTGGC
>JAANXG010000125.1 GCA_018263405.1 Gammaproteobacteria bacterium | reverse complement strand
TGCTCACAAGGCTACCAGTCGGCTCAACTTCGCCCACGGAGCGATCCGCGCCGCCCGGTGGCTCACCGGGAAGAAAGCCGGACTGTACGACATGCAGGATGTATTGGGACTTTAATTGCTGCGGGCTCCGCAGCCACGATCCCCGCGAATGAATGCAAATTTCCTAGCGATCGAAGCGGGGAGAAGCCCAAAGGCCAGAACGTTGCACGAATGCGAGGGTGCAGAGCGGAGCGGGTGCCCCTGCGGAATGCGGCGTGAAATCGCCCCGGATCCCGAACGCTGAGCCTACCGCCTCCGAGGCCTCGGGAGCAGCACGAATAGGGTCAGAGAGACTGCGGCGGCCGCTGCACTCAGGGAAAAGGCGAGCCGGTAGTCGCCGTCAACGTCGCGAAGGTACCCGGCAATGGCTGGACCCCATCCACCGAGAAAACCGGCGCCGCCAAAAATGAACCCCCCGATGGCTCCCGCGTGGGTCCTACCGAACAGGTCCCCGACCAATGCGGGAAACAGCGAGGCGATCCCACCGTAGAAGAACCCGAACGCTGCTGCGCCCACATAGAGAGTGCCGGCATCGCGGGCCGTGATAAAGAGGAGATACGCCGCCAGCTGCGCTAGAAGCGCGGCCGCTAACGCACCCCTTCGCCCGATTCGATCCGATAGCGTGCCGAGACTGACGCTTCCTATGAGTGCAAACAACCCGATGATGCTGACCGACATCGCGCCGCGGGTGCCGGCGAGCCCGATATCGCGCGCGAAAGCGGGGAGGTGCACAAAGGGCACCGTAATCGTAAGAAAGGCGACCGCGAACGCCGCGAGCAACAGCCAGAACGATAAGGTCGTCCTGGCCTCGCGCAGGGTCCAGTCAACCGACTCATGTGGATTGAGGAGGGGGTCCGGATCCACCCTCTGCAGCGCTGTCGCCTCGGCACCGTCCGGCAGCAGGCCCATCTGCTCCGGGTCGTGCACCATAAACCGGGCCGCGATATTGATGAGCACGAATACACCGGCCCCCAGCACCGCGAACCCGACCCGCCAATCTGAACGGGCTATAATGAACGAGGCGAGCAGCGGGACGGCAAGTATCCCGCAGCTGGCGCCGCATGTGGCGAGCCCGAGCGCGAGCCCCCGTCGGTTATGAAACCACCGCACGACAGTCATATTGCACGGTATGTAGGCGGTGCTCATCCCGAGTGCGGCGACGATTCCGTACCAAAAATAGAGCTGCCATTGCGATGACATCTGGCTGGTTGCCACGATACCGATCCCCAGCAGCACTCCGCCCAGAGCGATGACCCGCCGCGGGCCCAGGGAGTCGGTGAGTCTTCCGCTGAGAAGGCTAAGGCTGGTGTACACGACGGTGTAGAGAGAAAACGCGCCGCCCACAATGGCTCTCCGCCAACCCAGGTCATCCAGCATCGCGGGAACGAAGACGCCGAAGGAATACTGCATACCGTAGGTGAGAAACAGCACCAAGAAGGCGCATCCGGCAACAATCCAGCCGTAGAAGGGAGCCTTCATCGTGTGACCGGGAGACGGCGAAGAGGGAGCATTAAACTAGAGCCTGTTAACACTTGCCGGATCGCTGTGACGGGAGTCCATTTTGCTCAATGCAAGGAACGACAGGAGTAGTGTATTCTATAATACCTTAACACCCGTCCCTGCGGGGTGCGGTCCCAAATGGCCCCATGCTGCGTTGCTCGTCACTCATTTGGAGTACTAGTACTCGACCAATGTAATATTGATCGAGGACTGAAATAGCGAACTTAATGACTGCAAATTTCGCAGCGATTGAAGCGGGGAGAAGCCTGTGGGTTTCTCCTTTTTTTAGGTTGACTCGAGACGGAACCAGGCATCGATGACCAATTCCGCCATACTGGCACTGGAAAACGGGATCGTACTTGAAGGTCGTGCCATTGGCGCACATGGCCATTCTGTCGGCGAGGTGGTTTTTAATACGGCAATGACGGGGTATCAGGAAATACTTACCGACCCGTCTTATGCCAGGCAGATCGTCACACTGACCTATCCCCACATCGGGAATACGGGCGTCAATGCCGAAGATGTGGAATCCGACCGCCTGTATGCTGCCGGGTTGGTCATTCGCGACCTGCCGCGTGTTATCAGTAATTGGCGCGCCGAGCAAACCCTTGAAGATTACTTGAAGGAACGGAACTTCATCGCCGTCAGCGACATCGATACCCGCAAGCTGACGCGCGTATTACGGGAAGAAGGTGCGCAGAACGGGTGCATCTGGGCGGGTCCCGACGCCGACGAAAGGGCGGCGCTGGAAGCCGCGCGGGCGTTTCCGGGCCTCAAGGGCATGGATGTGGTCCGCGAAGTCACAACGGCGAAGCCCTATACATGGCAGGGCGGCGGTGCGTGGTCTTTGCAGGATGGATACCGCGGTAATCCGGCTCCCCGGTTTCGGGTGACCGCGTATGATTTCGGCATCAAGCACAACATCCTGCGCTTGCTCACGGAACGCGGTTGTGAAGTGACCGTCGTGCCGGCCACCAGCCCGGCCGATGCCGTGATTGCCGATCGCCCGGACGGCGTATTCCTGTCGAACGGTCCCGGCGACCCGGAACCCTGCGACTACGCCGTCGGGACCATCAGACAGTTCATGAACGCGCGGATCCCGCTTTTCGGAATTTGCCTCGGCCATCAGTTGCTGGTGCTGGCCGCCGGCGGTGCCACGGCGAAGATGAAGTTTGGCCACCACGGTGCCAACCACCCCGTTAAGGATCTGATCACCGGTCAAGTATTGATTACCAGTCAAAATCACGGATTCGCCGTCCGGGAGCAAGATTTACCGGACGCCGTTCGGGTGACGTACCGCTCGTTGTTCGATGGCACGGTGCAGGGTGTCGAATGCATGGACGTGCCGGCGTTTTCATTTCAAGGACACCCCGAGGCCAGTCCGGGGCCCCACGATCTCGCGCCCCTGTTTGATCGCTTCACAGCCATGATGAGCGAGCACAAGATACCGCGATCCGATTCTGCCCAACCGCGCAATCATGCCTAAGCGCACCGATATCGAGAGCATCCTGATTATCGGTGCCGGCCCGATCATTATCGGCCAGGCCTGCGAGTTCGACTATTCCGGCGTCCAGGCCTGTAAAGCCCTGAAGCAAGAAGGCTACCGCTTGGTGTTGGTGAATTCGAATCCGGCGACCATCATGACCGATCCGGAGTTCGCGGACGCAACGTATGTCGAGCCCATTCACTGGAAAGTTGTGGCCAAGATCATCGACAAGGAACGACCGGATGCCGTCTTACCCACCATGGGTGGACAAACCGGTCTGAATTGCGCACTGGACCTGGCCAATCATGGTGTGCTGGAGCAATACAACGTGGACATGATCGGCGCGTCACGGGAGGCAATTGACAAGGCGGAAGACCGTTTATTGTTTAAGCAGGCTATGGAGCGCATTGGCCTGGACACGGTTCGTGGAGCTCTGGCCCACAGCATGGAGGAAGCATTACAAGTCCAGGCTATGGTGGGCTATCCGGCGATCGTACGACCGTCCTTCACCCTGGGCGGCAACGGCGGTGGCATTGCTTATAACCAGGAAGAGTTTGTGGACATCTGTGGCCGCGGCCTGGATGCTTCGCCGACCCATGAACTGCTCATTGAAGAGTGTATCTTCGGGTGGAAGGAGTACGAAATGGAGGTGGTGCGTGACCGCGAGGATAACTGCATCATCGTATGCTCCATCGAGAACGTCGACCCGATGGGCATACATACCGGCGATTCCATTACGGTGGCGCCGGCACAGACGTTGACGGACAAGGAATATCAAATCATGCGGGATGCCAGTATTGCCGTGCTTCGCGAGGTCGGCGTCGACACAGGCGGTTCCAATGTGCAGTTCGGCATCGATCCGGCGAATGGCCGCATGGTGATCGTCGAGATGAATCCACGGGTGTCCCGTTCTTCGGCGTTGGCGTCCAAGGCGACAGGCTTCCCGATTGCTAAAGTAGCGGCCAAATTGGCTGTTGGTTATACCCTGGATGAACTTCGAAACGAGGTCACGGGCGGTGCCACACCGGCTTCGTTCGAACCCTCCATCGACTACGTCGTCACCAAGATTCCGCGATTCGACTTCGAAAAGTTTCCCCGGGCCGATGCAACGCTTACGACCCAGATGAAGTCCGTCGGTGAAGCGATGGCGATAGGCAGGACATTCCAGGAGTCCCTGCAGAAAGCGGTTCGCAGTATGGAGACCGGAAGCTACGGTTTGGAACCCCGTATTGCCGAGCCGGGGGCGGCCGGCGACGAAATGATCGACGTACTTACGCCTTGGCTCAAGGTACCCGGTGCGCAGCGGTTGTGGTACATAGCCGATGCATTCCGTCAAAACGTGCCTTCCGAGACGGTTTTCCGGCTCACGGGCATCGATCCCTGGTTTCTGGGATCGATCGAGGAACTCATTTCGATCGAAAGCGAGATTGCCGTGTCGAACCCCCGGCGCGTGGGGCCGGACACGTTAAAACAGTGGAAACGGAGAGGGTTTTCGGATCACCGCATCGCTTCGCTGCTCGGAATCGGCGAGAAGGAATTTCGGGCTTTGCGCCATGAAAAAGGCGTTCGCCCGGTTTATAAGCGCGTGGATACCTGTGCCGCGGAGTTTCCCACGGCAACGGCATACATGTACTCGACTTACGAGGACGAATGCGAAGCCGATCCGGGTGTTCGGCGGAAAATCGTGGTATTGGGGGGTGGTCCCAACCGAATCGGACAAGGGATCGAGTTCGACTATTGCTGCGTGCATGCGGCAATGGCGCTCAGGGAAGACGGTTTCGAGACCATTATGGTTAACTGTAACCCGGAGACCGTATCGACGGACTATGACACCTCCGACCGGTTATATTTCGAGCCGCTGACGCTGGAAGATGTACTGGAGCTTATCCACATCGAGCAGCCTGACGGAGTCATTGTCCAGTTCGGTGGCCAGACACCTTTAAAGTTGTCGCGCGATCTGGAGGCGGCCGGGGCGCCGATTATTGGCACGGCTCCGTCGGCCATACATCGAGCTGAAGATCGTGAATATTTCCAGGCACTGATCAATGAGCTTGGACTGCTCCAACCCGAAAATCGAACGGCGGTAAGTCCCGAACAGGCCCTGCGGTTTGCTGAGGAAATTCAGTACCCGTTGGTGGTCAGGCCTTCTTATGTGCTGGGCGGGCAGGCCATGGAGATCGTGTATCAACACGAGGATCTGGAAGCGTACATGCAGGCCGCCATTCGCGTGTCCAACGAATCCCCGGTGTTGCTGGACCGCTTCCTGAACGACGCCATCGAAGTCGATGTGGATGCAATCAGCGATGGGGAGTCGGTGGTGGTGGGTGGAATTATGGAGCACATTGAGCAGGCGGGCGTGCATTCCGGCGATTCGGCGTGTTCGCTGCCTCCGTTTGGTTTGCCGGATGGCACCCTGGAAACGCTTCACACCCAGACCGAGCAGCTTGCGCGAGCTCTGAATGTCGTGGGACTCATGAACATACAGTTTGCCGTTAAGGACAACGCCGTCTATGTTTTGGAGGTGAACCCTCGTGCTTCCCGAACCGTCCCCTATGTATCGAAAGCCACTTCGCGCTCACTTGCGAAGATCGCGGCGCGCTGCATGGTGGGCAAAACGCTCCAGGAGCAGAGCGTCCGGGGGGTGGTTGTTCCGGATTATTATTGCGTCAAAGAAGCCGTTTTCCCATTTATCAAGTTCCCCGGTGTAGATACCGTCCTGGGTCCGGAGATGCGAAGCACCGGTGAAGTCATGGGCGTGGGCCGCAACTTCGGGGAGGCTTTCAGCAAATCCCAACAGGCGGCCGGATCGCCGATACCTGTGTCCGGATGCGCGTTAATCAGCGTTAAACAAGCCGATCGAATTCCCGCGATTGAATTAGCCCGGTATCTGTCGGACAATGACTTTAATCTGGTGGCCACGCGCGGTACGGCGCAAACGCTAATAGAGGCCGGTGTCGCCGTCACGCCTGTTAATAAAGTCCAGGAAGGTCGGCCACATATTGTGGACATGATTAAAAACCAGCAAATCGACGTAATTGTGAACACAACCTACGGGAAGCAAAGCCTGAAGGATTCCTACACGATCCGCCGCGAGGCCCTGCAGCACAAGATCACTTACTTTACGACTCTGGCCGCCGCCCGCGCCGCCTGCGAAGCGCATCGGGCAGGAACTGATTACTGCGTAACCAGTCTGCAGACATTGCACGCAGAGATAAGCCAATGACACGAATACTTTTGACTGCGAACGGTGCCGAAAAATTGCGTGCGGAACTGAAACGGCTTAAGTCCATAGAACGTCCGCGCGTTATCGCAGCGATCGCCGAAGCCCGTGCTCATGGTGATTTGTCCGAAAACGCGGAGTTTGACGCCGCCAAGGATCAACAGGGATTCATCGAAGGTCGAATATCGGAACTGGAGAATCAGTTGTCACATGCCGAGGTGATTGATCCGGCCAGGCTGAATGCCGCCGGCCGGGTTGTATTCGGAGCCCGTGTAGACTTGTACGATCTCGACGATGACGCGGAAGTGTCTTACCAGATCGTGGGGGAACTCGAAGCCGACCTGGGGAATGGACAGATATCGATCTCGTCCCCAATAGGGCGTGGCCTTATTGGTAAACACCAAGGAGATGAGGTGAACGTGGAGACCCCCGGGGGTACTCGGACTTACAAAATCGTGAAAGTAAACTGCGATCCGGGCTGAAGGTCGCTGCGCCGAATTCGCGCTTTTTGTTCAGTTGCGCAATACGAGAACCTTTTTTACTGTCTTTCGGTCTATATCGAACGTCGCCGAGCCCCCGGCGAGATATCGTGTTAATACGATTTTCCCCGAGTTAATACTGTCGAGGTGACCTTCGTGTATCTTGCCGTCCGCAGTGAAGATTCTGATGCGGCTTTTAAGGAACCGAGGGAGCTCCCGGACAGGAGTGAGCTTGTAGGTTTCATCAACCTCCCGGGCTTCTCGCGCCGCTTCCGCTGCTTCCCCGTTATTGCCTGCTCTAAGACTTCGCACCGGTCTACCGTCAACAATTACACTGACCCCCAGCTCGTCAAGCAGTAACCGCAGGTTCTGTTGGGTAATGATTTGGCTCGGGGCGAGCGGTTCCCTGGGATTAAAAATCAACGTCAATTCAGACTTCCCCTTTGCGAACCGTTCAAGGCCTTTCATTAATTCTCCACTGGCGTCGAGTCCCAAGTCGGCCAACGCTTGTCGCATTTCCGTTGTTTTTCGTTCCACATACTGTGTCTCGGTGATATTCATCGCTTTGGCACAGTAGCGGTTAAGACGGGAAGACCACGACAGATCGTTCAGTGAAATGGACAGATTGGATAGCTTTGGAAGGCCGTCCATCGAGTCGATTGTAGCCGTAGCGTCTGTCCGGGGAATCCGGCCCTCCAGGATGACTTCGAACATCTCCTCGAGCTCCGCTTTTGCATAGAAGGCGAAATCCCTCTTACGCCGGTCATAAGTGTAGTCGAAGACGATATTCGCCACTAAGTCTTCATAATTCATTTTTTTCATATCCGCCACGGTGACGGCCGTGGCGGACACGCAGGTCGCGGGCGGATCAGTCGTGGATTCCGGGGGGTCTGTGTTTCCGTCGATCCATGCAGCAATGTTCCCATCGAACGGGAGACGTACTTGGTTTAGGGATAAGTTGAAGCTGTTCGGAACCGTGTTTTGCAGCGTGGCGCGCAGAAGTTTGTACTTCTCTCCGGGTTCCGTAATCTGGATCAGTGCCGACCCTATAGTGACCTCGTCAGCAAAAAAATGCGGCTGAACGCGAATGCCGGTTACCCCGAATGGCCCGAATACCGGCGCCAGAATTCTGGCGTATTCCATGGATGCGACGGGTGACAGCGATTGCCGTGCGTCCGAGAGCATATCCTTCACGGTGTACCATACAGCCAGTTTCGCCGCGCCGTAGACGACGGCGGCCAGGATTAGTGCGATGATCAAGTAACGCGTAGTACGGGGCACACTAGGAATCTAGTCGAAATTGGAAAATCTTCGAATAATATTCGTCCGGTTGATTCGAACCGCTACCCGGATTGTCATAGGTTCGTTCTTCGAAATACACTCGATCTTCGCGATCCACCATTATCAAGCTTGAGGAACGGGTTCCGTAAAACGGACCGGCGATGAAGGCGCTGGATAGCGTTCGCTCGGTCTGGAGGTCAACGCCCATAACCGGCAGAGCATCTTCGTAAACGGTCCGGCCGATTAGCGGTTCGAAGAGCCGGTCCGCGTTGGGCATCCGGCCTAGTTGCGCGGCGAGATGTTTCTTTCCGTTGGTCACCTTGGGCCACGGTGTTTCGAGTAAATGGTTGCTCAAACCATAAATGCCCGGGCCAAGGGTTCGCATTTCCTCGCTGCGGTTCGATACCCAGAGCGCTTCGCGCCGGTCACCGAACAACAGGTTAAAGCCGTCGAACTCCCGGGCGATACCCCTAATGGTTGCGGCGAAATCCCCGGCATCTTGCTCGCCGGCCAGGTAATCCCGCACGATGTCACCCCGGGAACGGCCGAATACGGTGTCCGAAGGCTCGCGGTAGTTGGTGAGCGCAGCCCAACGTCCCGATCGTGTGATGCCGAGCCAGGTACCGCCGCGCCGAAGATCCCGGCCGCCGAGCACCTTCGGGGCGTCGTGCCAGAATTCAGCGGCTTGAGTCGGTCGTTCGTGGAATTCGTCGCGGTTTGCAAGCAGAATAAACGGATATTCTTTATGTGCGTCCCGGCAGTAGAACAACAAGCACACGGATAAACCCGTCAGGAGCGAGGAATTTCGATTTTCGGTTGTGGCGCGGGACGGTAGATTACGCCGACCCGGCCGATTGTCTGCACCGGCTGTGCCCGTGTGGCGGCGCATACTTCGCCGATAATTGTTTTCTTGCGAGAAGCATCCACGGTCGGTAGTTTCACCTTAAGCAATTCATGGGTAAGTTCTCAATAACCCCGTGCAAGAATGTGGGGGTAGGGTTGTCTTTCAGGGCTGTCGAAAGCACGGAGGCTTTCGCCAGAGCGTACAGGGAGGTATCTACAGCGTCC